>NZ_JBHXQN010000014.1:0-176318 GCF_042717785.1 Streptomyces sp. NPDC058619 | reverse complement strand
CGCGCCCCGGCCGGCACCTGCCGCATCAGCTTCCTCGGTCGTCCCATCCAACACCTCCGTGATCAAGGTGTTGCGACGACCAGTTGAATTCACCCAGTGTGCGCTGACCTCTATGCCGGTCCCGCCGAGAAATCGGTATCTCATGGTCATGGGCCCGGACTCTAGGAGTTCGAGCACGCTCCAGCGCAAGGGGTGGCGAGGCGTCGCCCCGGATGCGACGGCTCCCGGGGCGATGCCTTCTGCCGGTGCGTCAGTCGGCGAGCGGCAGGTAGACCCGGTTGCCCGAGGCCGCGAACTCGGCGGACTTCTCGGCCATGCCCGCCTGGATCTCATCGGCCTTGAGGTCCCCGCCGTGCTGTCGGCGGATGTCCTGCGAGATTTTCATGGAGCAGAACTTGGGACCGCACATGGAGCAGAAGTGCGCGGTCTTGGCCGGCTCGGCCGGAAGGGTCTCGTCGTGGAACTCACGGGCGGTGTCCGGGTCGAGGGCCAGGTTGAACTGGTCCTCCCAGCGGAACTCGAACCGGGCGTCCGACAGCGCGTCGTCCCACTCCTGGGCTCCCGGGTGGCCCTTGGCCAGGTCCGCCGCGTGCGCCGCGATCTTGTACGTGATGACACCGGTCTTCACGTCGTCCCTGTTGGGCAGGCCCAGGTGTTCCTTGGGCGTGACGTAGCAGAGCATCGCGGTGCCCCACCAGGCGATCATCGCGGCGCCGATGCCCGAGGTGATGTGGTCGTACGCGGGCGCCACATCGGTGGTCAGCGGGCCGAGCGTGTAGAACGGCGCCTCCTCGCAGATCTCCTGCTGGAGGTCGATGTTCTCCTTGATCTTGTGCATCGGGACGTGGCCCGGGCCCTCGATCATGGTCTGCACGTTGTGCCGCTTGGCGATCGTGTTCAGCTCGCCCAGCGTCTTGAGCTCGGCGAACTGGGCCGCGTCGTTGGCGTCCGCGATGGACCCGGGGCGCAGGCCGTCCCCCAGCGAGTACGTGACGTCGTACGTCGCGAGGATGTCGCAGAGCTCCTCGAAGTTCGTGTAGAGGAAGTTCTCCTTGTGGTGCGCCAGGCACCACGCGGCCATGATCGAGCCGCCGCGCGAGACGATGCCGGTCTTGCGGCGGGCGGTCAGCGGCACGTAGGGGAGCAGCACGCCGGCGTGGACCGTCATGTAGTCGACGCCCTGCTCGGCCTGCTCGATGACCGTGTCCTTGTAGATCTCCCAGGTCAGGTCCTCGGCACGGCCGTCGACCTTCTCCAGCGCCTGGTAGAGCGGCACGGTGCCGATCGGGACGGGGGAGTTGCGCAGCACCCACTCGCGCGTGGTGTGGATGTTGCGGCCCGTCGAGAGGTCCATGACCGTGTCGGCGCCCCACTTGGTCGCCCACGTCATCTTGTCGACCTCCTCCTCGATGGAGGAGGTGACCGCGGAGTTGCCGATGTTGGCGTTGACCTTCACCAGGAACCGCTTGCCGATGATCATCGGCTCGATCTCGGGATGGTTCACATTGACCGGGAGCACCGCGCGGCCCGCGGCGATCTCCTCGCGGACCACCTCGGGGGAGACGTTCTCGCGGATCGCGACGTACTCCATCTCCGGGGTGATCTCGCCGCGCCGGGCGTACGCGAGCTGCGTGACGGCGACGCCGCCGCGGCCCCGGCGGGGCTGACGGGGCCGGCCAGGGAAGACCGCGTCGAGGTTCTTCAGGCCGCCGCGCGGCGACGTGTGCTTGATCCCGTCGTCCTCGGGGCGCGCGGGGCGTCCCGCGTACTCCTCGGTGTCTCCGCGCGCGATAATCCAGTTCTCGCGCAGCGGGGCGAGGCCCCGGCGGACGTCGGTCTCGATCTGCGGGTCGGTGTACGGGCCGGACGTGTCGTAGAGCGTCACGTCCTTGCCGTTGGTGAGGTGGACTTGGCGGACCGGCACCCGGATGTCGGGGCGGGAGCCCGCCGCGTACCCCTTGTGCCAGCCCGGCTGGCGCTCGGTCTGGCCGTCGGCGCCCTGGCTGACGGCAGGCGTGCGTGCGTCCTGAATGGTCATGAGACCTGATCTCCCTACGCCGGCATTACCCGGTAACAGGTTCGGCGGTCGACGCAGCCTCTCCCGTACGCATTGATGATGCGCGTACGGTGATCAGCGTCCTCTCAGCCCGGTGCTCCGAGCTCCCGCGTTGTGCAAAGGTGCCCCCACGCTAGCGTCATTCATGGCGTGCTGAACAGTGGGCCCCCTCATCTCTTGCGATGATCAGCCGGTGACGTCCTCGCCGCAACCCCCCACCGAGCCCACCGACCCCACCGGCCACGCCGGCCATGCGCACGCAGGCCACGGCCCCAGCGCCGGCCACTCCCACAGCCACAGCCACGGCCCGGCGGCCCCCGTCTCGAAGCACCTGCGCAAGGTCATCGCGGCCGTCCTGATCCCCTTCGCCACCGCCGTCTTCATCGGCCTGGTGGTGCTCTGGCCGGGCGGCGCGCCCGGCCACGAGCGCACGGGGGTCGGCTTCGACCGGCAGACGCAGCAGGGCAAGGTCGTCTCGCTGGCGTTCGTCGACTGCAAATCCGTGAATGCCTCACAGGTACCGTCGACCGGGGACACGTCCACTCCGGAAGGCCGCGAGGCCGAGGCCGCGCAGACCGGCGAGTGCAAGAAGGCCACGGTCGAGGTCGGCAGCGGTCCCGACAAGGGCCGGACCTTCGTGGAGGTCGTCCAGCCGGGCGCGCCGCGTCAGTTGGCGGATGGCCAGGAGGTGGTGGTCGCCTACGCTCCGGACGCCCCCCGCGACCTCCAGTATTCGGTGATCGACGTCAACCGGAAGTTCCCGATGGCGGTGCTGGCCGGCATCTTCGCGGTCTCGGTCGTCCTCGTCGGCCGGATGCGCGGGCTGTTCGCACTGATCGCACTGGCCGTCAGCTTCGGCGTGCTCACCCTCTTCATCCTCCCCGCCATCCTCCAGGGCTCGAACCCGCTGGTCGTGGCGATCGTGGGAGCGAGCGCGATCATGCTCAGCGCGCTCTACATGTGCCACGGCCTGACCGCCCGGACCTCGGTCGCCGTCCTCGGCACCCTCGTATCGCTGCTGCTGATCGGCCTGCTGGGTTCGGTGTTCATCGACTGGGCCTTCCTCAGCGGCAACACCGACGACAACACCGGTCTGATCCACGGCCTCTACCCGGACATCGACATGAGCGGTTTGCTGCTCGCAGGCGTGATCATCGGTTCGCTGGGCGTCCTCGACGACGTGACGGTCACCCAGACCTCCGCCGTCTGGGAGCTGCATCAGGCCGACCCGTCGATGGGGCCGCGCGGCCTCTACCGAGCCGCCATCCGGATCGGGCGGGACCACATCGCATCGGTCGTCAACACGCTGGTACTGGCCTACGCGGGCGCCGCGCTGCCCCTGCTCCTGCTGTTCTCCATCGCGAACAGCAGCATGGGGGCGGTGGCCAATAGCGAGCTGGTCGCGGTCGAGATCGTACGGACGCTCGTGGGCTCGATCGGGCTCGTGGCGTCGGTCCCGGTGACGACGGCGCTAGCCGCCCTCGTCGTCTCCGCCGACCGTCCGGGATCCCCGGCCGCCGGTCCGAACGCCGGCGCGAACCCGGGCCCGGCGCGCGGTGGTCGGGGCCGGCGGCGCAAGCGCTGACGACGGCGGGGCAACCGGGGCGGCGGGCGGGATACCGCGCGCCGCCGACGCGGCGGGTCATTTCCCGCCCGCCGCCGGCCGACGGCCTGTCCGCATTCCCGTTCGATGACTGTCAGTCATCGCTTCGCGGCGGTGCTCCGTCGCCTCAGCCGGCGTTCTGCTCGTTCTGCCGCGACTCGGCCAGGATCTTGCCAAGCGCCTCGTCGAGGTGCTCCTCGAAATCACCCAGATTCCTCTCCTGACCGAGCGGAACAAGCCGGTCGGTGCGGTCGAGGAACGCGACGAGCGGCGCCGCGCTCGCACGGAACAACGCCCGGTCGCCGCCTACCTGCAGACGGATGTGGACGTCGGACAGTTCCTCCGGGTCGGAGGGCGCGATGTGCACATCGCCCTCACCGCACGGCTTGTTGATGCCGTCGAGAAGGAGCTCCCGGCCGAACGCCCAGGTCACGGGCGCGTCTCCGGGAAGGTGGAAGGTAAGGCGGACTGCGTACGGATCACGAGCGTCGTACCGGAGTTCCACCGGAATCCGGAACGAGAGCTCCTCGGAAACGAGGAAGTTCATCATGACCTCTGCCTGTACCGACTCGCGCATTGCCTACCCCGCTGTTGTGGAAGTGGCCAGGAATGGTCCCCCAGGGCCTCTTGACAAGAGTGGTGGAAGCGCTTGCAGATCACAAGGAGTGAGTTTTCAGATACTGATAGAGAAGGAGAGGGTGTTCAACAGCGCGCCTACTTCACTCCGTAGTTGATCGACCGCAGACAGCAATCGACTTTCCTGGTGCAGAGGGAGAGAAATGGCCACGGTTGCGGGTGCATCGCCAGCCGCGATCGGAATGGCTGCGCACACGGTACCGAGGGAGTATTCCTGACGCTCGGTAACGGGCTGCATTCGTTCGAGGGATCCGATCCGGTACTCCAGGGAGTGCAGATCCTGAACGGTGTAAGGGGTGATGGCCTCGACCGGATGACGGTCGTAGTGGTCCTGGCGCGACTTCCCGTCGAGCTGGCCGAGCAGGCACTGGCCGATGGCGTGAGCGTGCCCGGTGGCACGGAAGTCGGCCCACTCCTCGCAGGCGGGGCTGGCCGGGGTGTCCGAGACGCCCACGACCTCGATCTCCCCCTCGCGATAGACCGCGAAGTAGACCGGGGCCCCGACCGCGTCGCGGAAGTGGGCGAGGGAGTCAAGGATCATGCTGCGACGTTTCTGCTGGATTCCGCCGCAGGCCAGACGCGCAGCCGCGTCACCGAGTACGAAGACCCCGTTCTCCCGGCGCAGGTAGCCCTCGTGCGTCAGGGTGCGCAGCAGGTGGTACGCGGTGGGGAGCGGGAGCCCGGCCTCTCGCGCCAGCTGTTTCGCCGGGGCTCCCCCACTGTGGGACCCCACGGCTTCGAGCAGTCTCAACGCCCGTTGCACAGAACCGATCAGCGTGGGCACACAGCCGTTGTGAACCGTGGACAAAGGTCACCCCCAGGCGTGGCGGCGGGCCTTCGGGGAGGCCCGCCCTGCGGGGGCCGCCCCCGCGCGTGCCGTGGCTCCTGGGGTCGTGCTCGGCGAGTGCATTGACGTCACCGCTGGTCAAGGCGGTGTTACCGGCTTTTCGGGTGCCCAGGTACCGGCACAGATTGCCACTCTATCCACCGATTCCCGGGGTGCGAGCGGTTTCGGGCCTTACGTTCCCTCACCTGGCTTAATCGCGGAACGGCACCGGCCGGACCCGGCTACCACTCCCGGGAAGAGGACTTCGAGCCGCCGCCGACCTTCTTCACCACGAAGACGAGACCGCCGACGAGGGCGGCGAAGAGGAGCAGCTTGAAGACGATCCCGATCAGCGCGCCGAGCACGCTGGTGATCACGCCGCCGAAGACGAACAGCACCAGCAGCGGAACGGCGACCCACTTAACCCACCAGGGCATGCCTGCGAACGTCTCTCGGATGCCGTCCATGTCCTCGACCTCTTCTTCCTCGACCTTGACTTCCTGCACTCGATGCTAGGAGCCGGCCGCTCCCTGCGGGGGCCCGTGAGCCCCCGGAGTCCCCTGATCCGCCCCCTAGGGGGACCAGGGGCGCGACCCTCAGCCGACCGGTCCGCTCAGCCCTCCGGCGGGGAGAACACCACCATCACCCGCAGGTCCTCGGTGATGTGGTGGAACTTGTGCGGCGCCCCCGCGGGCACGTAGACGACGCTGCCGCGCGCCACCGTCGTCGTCTCCTCCCCGACCGTGATCGAGGCACGGCCGCTCACGACGAAGTACACCTCGTCCTGGCGGTGCGGCGTCTGCGGGTCGCTGCGCCCCGCGTCGAGCGCGTACAGCCCGACCGACATGTTCCGCTCGCGCAGAAACTGCAGATAGGCGCCGTCATTGGCGGCCCGCTCCGCTTCGAGCTCGTCCAGCCGGAAGGCCTTCATCGTCCTCGTGCCCCTTGTGGTCAGTCGCGCCTTCGCATCCGCTGATCTGCGGATGTCCCGCCGGGATCTTCTCTGCAACGATCAGACACATGACGAATTTCGTAGTCAAGACGCTCGCCAACGCGGCTGCACTGGCCGTCGCCATCTGGCTCCTTGCCGACATCACTCTGGACGACGGCAGCAGCCTCGGGCGACGGACCCTCACCCTCATTCTGGTCGCCCTGGTCTTCGGCCTGGTCAACTTCATCGTCAAGCCCGTGGTGCGGCTGCTCTCACTGCCGCTGTTCGTCGTCACCCTGGGCCTGTTCACACTCGTCGTGAACGCCCTGATGCTGCTCCTGACCTCCTGGCTGGCCGAGCAGCTCGACCTGAGCTTCCACGTCGAGGGCTTCTGGACCGCCGTCCTCGGCGGCTTCATCATCTCCGTCGTCTCCTGGGCCCTGAACATGGTCCTGCCCGACAAGAATTGAGCCCGCCTCCCATGTACCGCGTGTGCTTCGTCTGTACGGGCAACATCTGCCGCTCACCCATGGCCGAGTCCGTGTTCCGCGCACGCGTCGCCGAGGCCGGACTCGACGGCCTGGTGGAGGTCGACAGCGCCGGCACCGGCGGCTGGCACGAGGGCGACGGCGCCGACCCGCGCACCGTCTCCGTCCTGGAGACCGCCGGCTACGCGCACGACCACCGGGCCCGGCAGTTCCGCTCCTCCTGGTTCGCCCGCCTCGACCTCGTCATCGCGCTCGACTCCGGGCACCTGCGGGACCTCCGGGCGCTGGCCCCCACGCCCGAGGACGCGGCCAAGGTCCGGCTGCTGCGGTCGTACGACCCCGCAGCCGGTGCGGAATCCGACGTACCGGACCCCTACTACGGCTCCCTCGATGGATTCGAGGAGTGCCTGAACCTGCTCGAGGCGGCGAGCCCGGGCCTGCTGGCCGCCGTACGCGAGGCCGTGAAGGAGCACACCGAGTGAACGACCACGACCGGGGCCGGCCCCTGGGCGACGGCACCATCGCCGTACGCGCCGGACTGCCCGAGCCCGTCAAGAACGAACCGACCCTTCCCGGGCCCGTCTTCGCCGCGCACTTCCACCTCCCCGGCGACGTGGAGGGCCCGTACACCTACGGCCGAGACACCAACCCCACCTGGACCCTGCTGGAGCAGGCCATCGGGGAGCTGGAGGCGCCCGGCCAGGACGTGCACACCGTCGTCTTCGCGTCCGGGATGGCGGCGATCTCCGCCGTCCTCCTCTCCCACGCGCACACCGGGGACACCGTCGTCCTGCCCGACGACGGCTACCAGGCCCTCCCGCTGCTGCGGGAGCAGCTGGAGGCGTACGGGATCCGCGTCCGCACCGCCCCGACCGGCGGGGACGCACAGCTCGAGGTCCTCGACGGCGCCCGGCTGCTGTGGATCGAGACGCCCTCCAATCCCGGCCTCGACGTCTGCGACGTGCGCCGCCTCGCGGACGCCGCACACGCCGGCGGGACGCTGGTCGCCGTGGACAACACCCTCGCCACCCCGCTCGGCCAGCGCCCCCTGGAACTCGGCGCGGACTTCTCCGTGGCCAGCGGTACCAAGGGCCTCACCGGCCACGGGGACCTGCTCCTCGGGTACGTCGTCTGCCGCGACCCCGAGCTGGCCGCGCGCGTCCGGAAGTGGCGGAAGGTCGTCGGCGCCATCCCCGGACCGATGGAGGCCTGGCTGGCCCACCGCTCCCTGGCCACCATCCAGCTCCGCACGCAACGCCAGGGGGAGAACGCGCTGGCCGTCGCCGAGGCGCTCGCCGGGCACGCCGACGTGACCGGTCTGCGCTATCCGGGCCTGGTCACCGACCCCTCCCACAAGACGGCCGCCCTCCAGATGCGCGGCTTCGGGTCGGTGGTCTCCTTCACCCTCCCCGACCGCGCGCACGCCGAACGCTTCATGGAGGCTCTGCGCCTGGTCGAGGACGCCACGAGTTTCGGTGGAGTGCGGTCCACGGCCGAGCGGCGCGGGCGGTGGGGCGGCGACGCCGTGCCGGAGGGGTTCATCCGCTTCTCGGCCGGCGCAGAGGACACCGCGGACCTGGTCGCGGACGTCCTGCGCGCCCTTGTCATCGCAGGTGGCGGCAGCTGAAGACGGTACGGAAGGGCGGTCCGAGCCTCCCCCCTAGTGGCTCGGACCGCCCCGGGTTCCGCGCGCGAAGAACCACGCGACAAGGCTAGTTGACTGCTCGTCAGAGTCCAATCACGGTGACGACAGGTGCCTATCCGGATATTTATAGTTGTAGGCCCCCACCGAGAGGCGCCGCCGTGGACCTGGCATTGCTGCGCACCTTCATCGCCGTCCACCGGGCCGGGTCGTTCACCCGGGCAGCAGCGCTCCTCGGACTGTCGCAACCCGCCGTCACCTCCCAGATCCGCACCCTCGAACGGCAGCTCGGGCGACCCCTGTTCCACCGGCGCGCACGCGGCGTCACCCCCACCGCGATCGGCGACGAGCTCGCCCACAAGGCCGCTCCCCACCTCGACGCCCTGCTGAAGATCACCGAGGCCGAGCAGGACGCCGCGGGCGAGCTCCGCACCCTCCACCTCGCCGGACCGCCCGAGTTCCTCAGCCTGCGCGTGCTCCCGGCCCTCGCGCCCCTCGTCGGCCGGGGCCACTCCCTGCGCACCACCTTCCGGACCGGGACCGAGGAGACCCTCGACGGGCTGGCCGCCGGCCACCACGACCTCGTCGTCACCACCGCCCAGCCCCGCGGGGAGCTGTTCAGCGCCACCGCCCTGTGCGACGAGGAGCACGTCCTGGTCGCCGCCCCCTACTGGGCCGCCTTCGTCGATCCGGAACGGCTGCGCGCCGAAGGCCCCGCGGCACTCGACGGCATCCCCCTGGTCGAGGTCCACGAGTCCCTGCCGCTCGTGGCCCGTTACTGGGCCGCCGTCTTCGACACCGTGCCCGACGCCGGGCTTCCCGCCGCCACCGTGGTCGTACCCGACCTGCGCGCCGTGCTGGAATGCGTCCGGGCCGGCGCGGGGCTCGCGGTCCTCCCGCGGTACCTGTGCCAGGAGGCCCTCGACTCCGGGAGGATCGTGGCCCTGCCCGAGCCCGCGGTCCCGCCGCTGCGCACCTGGTTCCTGGTCGTACGGGCCGGCAGCCTCGCCCTCGCGCACCTCGCGCGCGCCCACGACAGCCTCCTGCACGCCGCCGTGCGCTGGTGAGCCCGCATTGATCCGGCCGTGGCGCGTTTCAGAAGCGGAGCCGTGGGCCACTCTTCTCCCATGACCGAACGTCCTGTGGTCAAACGCACCGCCCGCGCGATTCTGCTCGACGGTGACGACCTGATCCTCATCAAGCGCACCAAGCCCGGCATCGATCCGTACTGGCTGACCCCCGGCGGGGGAGTCGAACCCTCGGACGCCACCGTCGTCGACGCCCTCCACCGGGAGGTCCACGAAGAACTCGGCGCGAAGATCACCGATGTGGTGCCGTGCTTCGTCGACACGGTCGAGCACATCGTCGAGCGTGGCGTGACCGGCGTGAAGGTGCAGCACTTCTTCGTCTGCCACCTCGAATCGATGGACCCCAGCCAACGGCACGGGCCCGAGATCGACGAGCCCGAGGGCGAGTACGAGATCGTCCGCGTGCCCTTCAGCCGGGTCGGCATCGCGGCCGTCCATCTCGTCCCGCTGTCCCTGCGGCACTACCTCGACGGCAACATCGAGGGCGTGCGCGCCATGCACGCCTCCGACCTCGGCTGACCCCACCCCACCGGCGGAGGCCTCGCGCCCCCGCCGACCGCTCACGTCACCGGCCGAGAACGTCGGGCTCCCCGCCGCTCTCAGCCGGCGACACCGGCCAGCTCCTCCACCTCGTCGTGGCGGATCCGCTCGTTGGGGATCCCGATCCGCCTGAGCTCGTTGACACCGCTGCGGATCATCGCGGGCGGACCCGACACGAAGGCGTCGTACGAGCTCCACGGCCCGTGGGGGCCCACGGCCTGCGGCAGTTGCCCGGCCAGACCGTCGCCGACCACCGGGCGCACCGACAGCCACGGGTGGGAGCGCTGCAGCCCCAGCAGGGTGTCCTTGTCGTACAGGTCGTTGTCGCTGCGCGCGCCGAAGAACACCTCCATCGGCCGCCGTTCGCCGTGCTCGGCAACGTCCTCGATCAGCGCCTTGATCGGCGCGATGCCGGTCCCGCCGCCCAGGCAGAGCATCCCGTTGTCCGTGGTGTGGTCCACCACCATCGACCCGGACGGCGGGCCGAGGCGCAGCACGTCTCCCGGGCGGGCGTGACGCACCAGCGCGTTGGAGACCCAGCCCGCGGGAACGGCCTTGACGTGGAAGGAGAGCAGCCCGTCGGAGCGCGGCGCCGAGGCGAAGGAGTAGTGCCGCCACACCCGGGGCCACCACGGGGTCTCCAGGCTCGTGTACTGGCCGGCCACGAAGGCGTACGGCTGGTCGGGGCGGACCGTCAGCACCGCGATGTCCGGGGTGCGCAGATCGTGGGAGACCACCTCCGCGTGCCACCAGGCCGGGGCCGCGTCCTGCGCCGCCGCGTCGATCATGATCTGGGAGATCGCGGTGTACGCCCGGACCCAGGCGGCCTCCGTCTCCGGTCCCCACGTCGCCTCCGCGTACCGGGCCAGCGCCCCGACGAGGGCCTCGCCCACGGCCGGGTAGTGACCGGGCAGGGTGCCGTACTTGCGGTGGCCGGTGCCCAGCCTGCGCAGGTACGGGACGAGCACGTCCGGGTTGTCGATGTGCTCGGCGGCCGTCAGCAGCGCCTTCAGCAGCCGGTCGCGCTGTACGTCCATGGCGGCGGGGAACAGGCTCCGCAGCTCCGGATGCCCTATGAACACCAGGGCGTAGAAGTACGAGGTCACCTTGTCGGCGACGGGGCCGATCTCCGCGAGGGTCCGGCGGATGAGCACGGCATCCGGCGAGGGCTCGGCCGTACCGGCCCCGGAGGGTATCGGGGCCGTCTCCCGTCTTGCCGATCTGGTGGGCGGAGCGTCCATGCGGTGCCTCGCTTCGAGCATCTCGGTCGGTCTGCACACGCCACGGGCCGTGCATCCGTGGTTCCGGGTTCCACAGCGTGCCAGCCGACCTTGAGCACTGCGGGGAAACGCGGAAATCTGCGTTTCGAGCCCCCTATCCCCTTAAGATGCCTCAGCTCCCGGGCGTGCCACCCCTACGAGCTGGTATGCCTCCCGGAGATCACGGCCCTCGTAGACATGAGTCGCGCGTTCCGCCAGGTAGGGCCGTGCATTGACCGCCACCGAAACCGGAACCACCTCGAAGAGCACGGAATCGGTAATCGAGTCCCCGTACGCGACGCAGTCGCCCCGGGTTACACCGAACTGCGTACACAGCCGGTCCGCCACGGTGACCTTGGCCTCGGGGGTGAGGATGCCGGCCACCTCCACGGGCCGGGTGAACGGCACCTCGGGGAAAACCGAGCCGTGCGCGGCATGCGCGCCCCACTCCAGCAGGAGCTCCACGAAGAAGGAGGGTGACAGCGAGATGACCGCGCAGTAGTCCCCTCGTTCCCGGATCTCGCGCCACACGTCCCGGATGCCGGCCAGCCACGGGGACCCGTCGAACGCCGCCCGGACGTGCGCGGGTGTCAGCCCGGCCCACAGCGCGTGAACTGCCACCGAGAACTCGTGGGGGGCCATCCGGCGCGCGCCGAAGGCCCGCTCCAGCTCCGCGATCTCGGCGCTCACCCCGAGCTGGCGGGAAATCTCGACCGGTGCCGCGGAGCCGTACATCAGGGTTCCGTCGAGGTCGAAGAGGTGGAGGGTGGTCATAGCCATGGAGATTAGTCCCTCTGATTCTCGCGAAACAGCTTGTTTCACGTGAAACAAGCGAGCGGTTTCACGTGAAACATCGGGGTCGTGTTTCACGTGAAACACCCGCCTCATCAACCCTCTGGACGGTCGGCGGCTGATGATCCAGTCTGAGTCGGTGACACCACCACATCTCACCGATCTACCGATCCGAGCACTGGCCGCGGACGACCTCCGCCGGTGCGCCGACCTGTCCGAAGATCGCGGCTGGCCCCGCGAGGACCACAAGTGGGGACTGCTGCTCGCCGCCGGAAACGGTTACGGCATGGACGCCCCCGACGGGCAGGGGCTCGCCGCCGCCTGCGTCGTCACCGGGTACGGCCTGGCCAACGGCCAACCGGAGCTCGCCGCCGTCGGGATGGTCCTCGTCGCCGACCGCTACGCCCGCCAGGGCCTGGGCCGTCGCCTGATGAGGCACGTGTGCGACGACGTGCTCAAGGGCGTCCCCCTCACCCTGCACGCCACCCCCTTCGGCCGCCCCCTCTACGAGGAGCTCGGCTTCGACACCACGGGCCGTGCCGAGATGCTGCGAGGGAACTTCCGGTACGAGGACGCCCCCGGTCCCTCCGGTGCCCCCGCAGTACGGCCGGCGCACGCCGAGGACCTTCCGCGCATCCTGCGTCTGGACGCCGAGGTGTTCGGCGCCGACCGTACGCACATGGTCATCCGGCTGCCGGCCTTCGCGGACCGCCTGCTCGTCGCCGAGGACGCCGACGGCACGCTCACCGGCTACGCCGCGACCTGGCCCAACATGGAGACCCATGTGATCGGTCCGCTGATCGCGCGTGACACCGGCACCGCCAAGGCCCTGGTCACCGCGCTGGCCACGGGAACCGACCGACCGCTGCGCACCGATGTCGACGTACGCCACGAGGAGTTCCTCGGCTGGCTGAAGGGGCGCGGCCTGGAGTCCGTGGCCTTCAACGCCGTCATGACGCGCGACATCCCCGGCCTGCCCGGTGACTGGACCCGGCGCTGGGCTCCGCTCACCGTCGCTGCGGGCTGAGAGAGGAACACACCCCGATGACCGATGTCTCCGAGCTGACCATCCGCCCCGCCACCGAGGCGGATCTTCCCGCTGTCGTCGCGATGCTCGCCGACGACCCCCTGGGCGCCGCACGCGAATCACCCGACGACCTCACCCCGTACCGGAAGGCCCTCAAGCACCTCTCGGAGGACCCGAACCAACACGTGGTCGTCGCGGTCCGCGCGGACCGCGTCGTGGGCACGCTCCAGCTGACGATCGTCCGGGGCCTCTCCCGCAAGGGGGCCACCCGCTCGATCATCGAAGGGGTCCGGGTGCACGCCGACGAGCGCGGCGGAGGCCTCGGCACCCTGTTCATCGAATGGGCCGTCGAGCAGTCCCGTACCGAGGGGTGCAGCCTCGTGCAGTTGACCTCGGACGTGACGCGCACCGACGCGCACCGCTTCTACGAGCGGCTCGGCTTCACCCCGTCCCACGTCGGGTTCAAGCTGGCCCTCTGAGCCGCAACGCCGACGGGCCGGGCCGCCGTGTCGGTGGCCCGGCCTAGGATCCGGAGGATGAGCGCAAGCCTTCCCCTCATCAGCACCGCCGAGCGGCGGCACCGGCTCGGCCGGCGTCACCGGCTGGCTCCCTCGTTCCGGGGCGCGACGGTGGTCCAGGCGGCGGACGCGGTGGTCGCCCTGCACGCCACGGACGCGGCGACGGTCTTCCTCTCCGCACGCGCCCGGCTGGCCGACGGCGGCCCCGACGCCGTCGAGCGGGCGCTCTACGAGGACGTCGGCCTGGTGCGGCTGCTGAGCATGCGCAACACGCTCTTCGCGGTCTCCACCACCCTGGCCCCGTACGTCGACGCCTCCACCGCCCGCGGCATCGCGGCCAAGGAGCGCCGTTCCCTCCTCAAGCACCTCGCCGAGGACGGGCAGGGTCTCGACGCCGAGTGGCTGGCCGGGGCGGAGGGGGCCGCGCTCGACGCCCTCGATGCCCGCGGCCCCTCCACGGGAAGCCAGCTGTCGGCTGCCGTGCCCCTTCTCCGCCAGAAGATCACCATCGACCCCGGCAAGAAGTACGAGGCGCAGACCGGCGTCGCCACGCGGGTCATCCGCCTGCTGGCCGCCGACGGCAGAATCCGGCGCGACCGGCCGCGCGGGTCGTGGACCTCCAGCCAGTTCCGCTGGGTCCACACGGAGCCCTGGCCCGCCCTGCCCGCGGCGGAGGCCCGCGCCGAGATCGCGCGGCGCTGGCTCGAGGCGTACGGTCCGGCCACCGAGGCCGACCTCAAGTGGTGGACCGGCTGGAGCCTCACCGATGTCCGCACGGCCCTGGCCGCCACCGGCACGGACCAGGTCCGACTCGACGACGGCACCACGGCGCTGGTGAGCCCCGGCGACACCGGCGCCGAGCCGGCCCCGGAACCCTGGGCCGCCCTGCTGCCGGCCCTCGACCCCAGCAGCATGGGCTGGGCGGACCGGGGCTTCCACCTCGATCCCGCCTACCGGCCCGCCCTCTTCGACTACGCCGGCAACATCGGCCCCACCGTCTGGTGGAACGGCAAGATCGTCGGTGGCTGGGCGCAGGGGTCCGACGGCCGGATCGTCTGGCGGGTGCTGGGCAGCCCGGGCCGTGCCGCCGAGAAGGCGATCACCGCGGAGGCCTCGCGCCTGGGCGCGTGGGTGGGCGACGCCCGCGTCACCCCGCGCATACGCACTCCGCTGGAACGCGAACTCGCGGCCTGACGGCGGCGCCGCCCCGCGCGGGAACGTCAGCCGATGCCGCGCCAGCCCTGCGGGTCGACCCCGCCGGGCACCGGGGCCTGCGCGTCGTACGGCTCCCGCGTGAACACGAACGACGCGAGGTCGAGGTGGCCGACCGAGCCGTCCTCGCGCCGCACCGCCCGCAGCGTCTCCCCCGCGTAGTAGCCGGACAGCCCCGTCCAGGTGCCGTCCGATTCCGCCCGGAAGCGCGCCGCCCGCCCGGTGGGGCCGACCGGCCCCAGCTCCAGCGAGCCGTCCGCGGCCAGCCGCACCACCTGGGCCGACGTACCCCAGTACCAGGGCCCGCACAGCTCCAGTGCCACCGGATCGGCCTCGCGGAACGGCCGCCACGGCTCCGGAAACCTCGGTTCCGCGTCGGCCACGATCGCCACCAGGTCGGCGGCCACCGCCGCGGACGGCAGGCCCGACGTGCAGTTCGCCAGGACCACCGCCGCCACGTCGTCCGCCTCGCCCACCCACAGTGCCGCGAGGAACCCCGGCAGCGAGCCGCTGTGCCCCGCGAGCCTGCGCCCGCCGTCGGACGTGAGTTGCAGGCCCAGCCCGTAGCCGGACTCTGCGACGCCCGGCTCCGGGGGTGAGGCCGGCGTACGCATCTCCCGTACGGTCCGCTCGCTCAGCACCCGCTCGTCACCCCGCAAGAGGAATCCAGCGAACCGGGCCAAGTCTCGGGTGGTCGACCACAGTTGACCGGCCGAAGCCATCAGGCCCAGGTCCTCCAGGGGTTCCGGCATCATCACGTCCGCCCACGGGTGCACCGCCCAGCCGCCGGCGTGGAGGGCCTGGGGCACCGCGCTCGTCCGGTCCAGCCCGAGCGGCTCCAGCACCTCCGCCCGCAGCACCTCCTCCCACGGCCTTCCGCGCAGTGTCTCGATGAGCGAGCCCAGCAGCGTGTAGCCCGGGTTGGAGTAGTGGAACCTGCGTCCCGGCACGTGCCGGAAGGGCTCCTCGCCCAGTACGTCGGCCAGTTCCGGCCGCGTCGATCCGGGCGTGCGCTCCCACCATTCACCGGGCGTCTCGGCGGCCAGTCCCCCGGTGTGGGACAGCAACTGGGTGATCGTCACCTCGCCGGCGCGGGTGCCCGGCACGTGCTTCTCCAGCGGGTCGGCAAGGTCCAGCAGCCCCTCGTCCCGCAGCCGCATCACCAGGACGGCCGTGAACGTCTTGCTGATGGAGCCGATCCGGTACTGGACGTTCCCGTCGGGGCCGTGCCCGGGAACGGAGGTCCGCGAGCCCTCCCAGACGACCGCCCCGCCCCGCGCGACGGCGGCCACCACGGAGGGGGCACGGCCCTCGCTCTGCGCCACGGCGATCCGGTGGCTCAACGCGCGGCGGGTGGCGGGAAGAAGGGCCAGGTCCTCAGGGAGCTCATCCATGAGCGGATGCTACGTGTTGGCCATGTCCACGAACCTCGAATAGTGGCCTTGGAAGGCCACTGTGATCGTCGCCGTCGGGCCGTTTCGGTGCTTCGCCACGATAAGGTCCGCCTCCCCCGCGCGGGGAGACTCCTTTTCGTACGCGTCCTCACGGTGCAGCAGGATCACCATGTCGGCGTCCTGCTCGATCGAGCCGGATTCACGCAGGTCGGAGACCATGGGCTTCTTGTCGGTGCGCTGTTCCGGTCCACGGTTCAGCTGCGAGAGCGCGATCACGGGGACCTCGAGCTCCTTCGCCAGCAGCTTGAGGTTTCGGGACATGTCCGAGACCTCCTGCTGGCGGCTCTCGGGACGGCGCGAGCCGCCCGACTGCATCAGCTGGAGGTAGTCGATGACGACGAGCGAGAGGTCGCTGCGCTGCTTGAGCCGGCGGCACTTCGCCCGGATCTCCATCATCGACAGGTTGGGGGAGTCGTCGATGTACAGCGGGGCGGCGGAGACGTCCGGCATCCGGCGGGCCAGCCGGGTCCAGTCGTCGTCCGTCATCGTTCCCGAGCGCATGTGGTGGAGCGCCACCCGGGCCTCCGCCGAGAGCAGGCGCATCGCGATCTCGTTGCGTCCCATTTCGAGAGAGAAGATCACGCTCGGCAGGTTGCTCTTGATCGAGCAGGCCCGCGCGAAGTCCAGGGCGAGCGTGGACTTGCCCATCGCGGGACGGGCGGCGATGACGATCATCTGACCCGGGTGCAGGCCGTTGGTCAGCGAGTCCAGGTCGGTGAATCCGGTCGGGACGCCTGACATCTGGCCGCTGCGGGACCCGATCGCCTCGATCTCGTCGAGGGCGCCCTCCATGATGTCGCCGAGCGGCATGTAGTCCTCGGACGTCCGCTGCTCGGTGACGGCATAGATCTCGGCCTGGGCACTGTTGACGATCTCGTCGACGTCGCCGTCGGCCGCGTAACCCATCTGCGTGATCTTCGTGCCGGCGGCCACCAGGCGGCGCAGGACCGCCCTCTCGTGGACGATCTCGGCGTAGTACTCGGCGTTGGCCGCCGTGGGAACGGACTGCACCAGCGTGTGCAGGTAAGAGGCCCCGCCGACCTTGCTGATCTCGCCGCGCCGGGTCAGTTCGGCGCCGACGGTGATCGGGTCGGCCGGCTCGCCCTTGGCGTAGAGGTCGAGGATGGCCTGGTAGATCGTCTCGTGCGAGGGCCGGTAGAAGTCGTGGCCCTTGATGACCTCCACGACGTCGGCGATCGCGTCCTTGGAGAGCAACATGCCGCCGAGCACCGACTGCTCGGCGTCGAGGTCCTGCGGAGGGACGCGCTCGAAGCCGCCACCGCCGCCTCCGCCACCCCCGCCGTCGTCGTCCCAGGAGCCGTCCTCACGGCCCCGCTCACGCCGGCCGTCCCCGCGGCCGCGGCCCTCGCTGTTACGGCGAGTACGGGCGGGCAGACGGTCACCTGGACCGCTGTCGGCCCAAGGGTCGTCCGTGGGCTCGGGCATGCTCACCGGGCCACCTCCTCCCGTCCGCAACGCGGACCTCGCCGTGTCACTCTTTCTACGACACGGCTCTGACATTTGGGGCACCCGGATCGGCTGTCGGCGAGTCGGGCAACGCACCACGGTAGGGCCGGGAGCGGCGTCAGCCAATCTTGTTATCCACAGGCTGTGTGGATGAGATGTGGACGACGGCGCCAATGCTGTGGGTAACTCCCCGGAAGCTGTGCACGGACCGGGGGACGACGCTGTGGACAAAATCACCCGCCCCACCCCGTTACCCATGCTGACCTGGGATTTCTTCCTCAGGGGCCTACGCGCCGGAAAAAAATTCGCCACTGTCTCAGGATCGCCTCCAACGGGGCGGAAAGAACGCCCAAGTCAGCGCATCGGTAAGGACCCTGGGAGCCTTGCATCCATTACCTGTGGAAGATTAGATTGACCGCATGACACAGGCCCCCGCCGCGCCGAAGGCTGCGCCGAGACGACACGACCGGGAGATCTTCGCTCTCGCCGTACCCGCCTTCGGCGCACTCGTCGCCGAACCCCTCTTCGTGATGGCCGACAGCGCCATCGTGGGACACCTCGGCACTCCCCAACTGGCCGGCCTCGGCATCGCCGCCGCACTCCTCACCACCGCCGTCAGCGTCTTCGTCTTCCTCGCCTACGCCACCACCGCGGCCGTCTCCCGCCGGGTGGGGGCAGGTGACCTCAGGGCGGCGATCCGGCAGGGCATGGACGGCATCTGGCTCGCCCTCCTGCTGGGCGCCGCCGTCATCGTCGTGGTCCTGCCCGCGGCGCCCTGGCTGGTGTCCGTCTTCGGGGCCTCCGACACCGTCGCCCCGTACGCCATCACCTATCTGAGGATCTCCGCGCTCGGCATCCCCGCCATGCTCATGGTGCTCGCCGCCACCGGTGTCATCCGCGGCCTCCAGGACACCCGTACACCGCTCTACGTCGCCATCGGGGGCTTCGCCCTCAACGGGGTCCTGAACGTCGCCCTCGTCTACGGCGCGGACCTCGGTATCGCCGGCTCCGCCTGGGGCACCGTCATCGCCCAGTGCGCCATGGCCGCGGCCTACCTCGTGGTCGTCCTCCGCGGAGCCCGGCGCCACAGCGCCTCATTGCGGCCCGATGCCACGGGGATCCGAGCCTGTGCCAAGGCCGGAGCGCCGCTGCTGGTCCGGACCCTGTCCCTGCGCGCCGTGCTGATGATCGCGACCGCCGTGGCCGCGCGCCTCGGCGACGCCGACATCGCGGCGCACCAGATCCTGCTCTCCTTGTGGAGCCTGCTCGCCTTCGCCCTGGACGCCATCGCCATCGCCGGGCAGGCCATCATCGGCCGCTACCTCGGCGCGGGCGACACCGCGGGCGCCAAGGCCGTCTGCCGCCGCATGGTCCAGTGGGGGATCGTCTCTGGCATCGTCCTCGGCCTGCTCGTGATCCTGGCCCGCCCGGTGTTCGTCCCCCTGTTCACCAGCGATCCGGCCGTGGACGACGTCCTGCTGCCCGCCCTGCTGGTGGTGGCCGTCTCCCAGCCGGTCTCCGGCATCGTCTTCGTCCTCGACGGGGTGCTGATGGGCGCAGGAGACGGCCGCTACCTGGCCTGGGCCATGCTGTTGACGCTGGCGGTCTTCATCCCCGCAGCCTTGCTCGTCCCGGCCTTGGGCGGCGGCCTGACGACCCTCTGGTGGGCCATGACGCTGATGATGCTGGTCCGCATGGTCACCCTCCAGCTCCGGGCCCGCTCGGGCCGGTGGCTGGTCGCGGGAGCCACCCGCTAGGGCGGTGTTTCACGTGAAACACGACGGCCGACCGTTGTTTCACGTGAAACAGCGCGTTCCCGACGGCTCCACACACGACGAAGGGCCGCACCCCCGCGGGGGTGCGGCCCTTCGTGTGCAGCCCTTAGGCGGCGACGACCTCGATGCCCACGTTCGCGGCCACGTCGGCGTGCAGACGCACGGAGACCTGGTACGAACCGAGGGTCTTGATCGGGGCGCCCAGCTCCACGCGGCGCTTGTCGACCTTCGGGCCGCCCGAGGACTCGATCGCCGTGGCGATGTCGGCCGGGGTAACGGAACCGAAGAGACGACCGGCGTCACCCGCGCGGGTGGCCAGACGGACCTTCACGCCTTCGAGCTTGGCCTTGAACTCGTTGGCCTGCTCGATGGTCGCGATCTCGTGGATCTTGCGGGCGCGGCGGATCTGCGCCACGTCCTTCTCGCCACCCTTGGTCCAGCGGATCGCGAAACCGCGCGGGACCAGGTAGTTGCGAGCGTAGCCGTCCTTGACGTCGACGACATCGCCGGCGGCACCGAGGCCAGAGACCTCGTGGGTAAGGATGATCTTCATTGGTCAGTCACCCTTTCCTTATCGCGCGGTGGACGTGTAGGGCAGCAGCGCCATCTCACGGCTGTTCTTCACAGCCGTGGCGACGTCACGCTGGTGCTGCGTGCAGTTGCCGGTGACGCGGCGGGCACGGATCTTGCCACGGTCGGAAATGAACTTCCGCAGCATGTTCGTGTCCTTGTAGTCCACGTACGCGGTCTTGTCCTTGCAGAACGCGCAGACCTTCTTCTTAGGCTTGCGCACAGGCGGCTTCGCCATTGTGTCTCTCCTGTGTGATCAAGAAGTGGGGGTGAGAGCTGCCCTAGAAGGGCGGCTCCTCCGAGTAGCCACCGCCGGTGCCGCCGGAGCTTCCGCCCCAGCCGCCCCCGCCGCCGCCCTGCGGCTGCTGGCCGCCGGCCGGCGCGCTGGACGCCCACGGGTCGTCGGAGGGACCTCCGCCGCCCTGCGGGGCGCCGGCACCGGGGGCTCCGCCCCAGTTGCCGCCGCCGCCACCCTGCTGCTGGCCGCCGCCGCCGTATCCACCCTGGCCACCGCGACCGGTGGTCTTGGTGACCTTGGCCGTGGCGCTCTTCAGGCTGGGGCCGACTTCCTCGACGTCCAGCTCGTAGACCGTGCGCTTGACACCCTCACGGTCCTCGTAGGACCGCTGCTTCAGCCGGCCCTGCACGATGACGCGCATGCCCCGCTGAAGGGACTCGGCGACGTTCTCCGCCGCCTGACGCCAGACCGAGCAGGTGAGGAACAGGCCTTCGCCGTCCTTCCACTCGTTGGTCTGCTTGTCGAAGATGCGGGGAGTGGACGCGACACGGAACTTCGCGACCGCCGCACCCGAGGGGGTGAAGCGCAGCTCGGGGTCGTCGACGAGATTGCCGACGACCGTGATGACGGTCTCGCCTGCCATGGGTGAACCTCTCGGCGGGGATTGCTGCTGGGCTGCTGTGCTACTCGGTCCCGATTACCGCTGAACCGAAGTTCAGTGGGTCTCGGGGCGAAGGACCTTGGTCCGGAGAACCGACTCGTTCAGGTTCATCTGTCGGTCAAGCTCCTTGACGACCGCAGGCTCGGCCTGAAGGTCGATGACCGAGTAGATGCCCTCGGGCTTCTTCTTGATCTCGTAAGCGAGACGACGACGGCCCCAGGTGTCGACCTTCTCGACCTTTCCGTTGCCCTCACGGACGACGGAGAGGAAGTTCTCGAGCAGCGGGGAGACAGCGCGCTCCTCGAGATCGGGGTCGAGGATGACCATCACTTCGTAGTGACGCATGTGGAACCCACCTCCTTTGGACTCAGCGGCCACGGTCGATCCGTGGCAGGAGGGTCGTGATGCGTACTGCACGACGTCCGTGAACAGACACCGCGCAGACCGTACAGACTACCCCGTCGACTCCTTCCGGTTGAAATCCGGCAGGAGGAGGCCACAATCTGTATCCATCGGGTGTGCTCGGTGCTATGCCCCCGGCCGGTCCGGAGACAGCCCCGCTGCACCGCTCTGCTTCAGCCAGGAGGTGCCTTCCGATGGCACAGGCAATGCGACGCCAGTCCTCCATCTCGCTCTTCGCGACCGACGGCAAGCCCCACCCGCTGCAGGACACCCTGATGGCGGTCACCCTGGTCCTCGGCGCCGTGGCGTTCGTCACGGCCTTCTTCGACCAGCTGCACCTGATCAGCTCGTGGGCGGGCCTGATCGGCATCCTGACCGGTGCGTACGGACAGTTCATCTCCGTCACGACACGCGAGCGCTTCGCGCTGATCATCGGCCTTGGCGCGTCTGCCTTCGGCTTCTACATGGGGATGGCCCACGGCGGCCTCTTCGGCGGCTGGCTGGGCTGACGGGACGCCTCCGCGACAGGGCGCCGGCCGCGAGTCGGCCCGGGCCCCGGCCCCGTCCCCCAGATGGGTGGCGTCCCTGTCGCAGTAGGCTTCGCGCCATAGCCAGCGAAGCCGCCGGAGGAGACGCCCCGCATGAGCCTGTCCCTGAGGACCATCAGCCGAGAGCAGCATCTGGGTTACCTCCAGAGCCTGCCCTCGGCGAGCCACTGCCAGGTCCCGGCGTGGGCCGACGTGAAGAACGAGTGGCGTTCGGAGAACCTCGGTTGGTTCGACGGCTCCGGCGAACTCGTCGGCGCCGCGCTCGTCTTGTACCGGCAGCTGCCCAAGGTGAAGCGGTACCTCGCGTACCTTCCCGAGGGACCTGTCATCAACTGGTACGCCCCCAACCTGGAGGAGTGGCTCCAGCCGATGCTGGCGCACCTCAAGCAGCAGGGCGCCTTCACGGTGAAGATGGGCCCGCCCGTCGTCATCCGTCGGTGGAACTCGACCGCCATCAAGGCCGGCATCCAGGACCCCGACGTCAAGCGCCTGCGCGATGTGGAGGCGTCGGTCATCGAACCCCGCGCGTTCGAGGTCTCGGACAAGCTGCGTCGCATGGGCTGGCAGCAGGCCGAGGACGGCGGCGCCGGCTTCGGCGACGTCCAGCCGCGCTACGTCTTCCAGGTGCCCCTGGCCAACCGCTCGCTGGACGACGTCCTCAAGGGCTTCAACCAGCTGTGGCGCCGCAACATCAAGAAGGCCGAGAAGGCCGGCGTCGAGGTCGTCCAGGGCGGCTACGAGGACCTGCCGACCTGGCAGCACCTGTACGAGATCACGGCCGAGCGCGACAAGTTCCGCCCGCGCCCGCTCAGCTACTTCCAGCGCCAGTGGACGGCCCTCAACTCCGAGGACCCCAACCGGATGCGGCTCTACATCGCCACGCACGAGGGGGAGCCGCTCGCCGCCGCCACGATGCTCACCGTGGGCCAGCACGTCTGGTACTCGTACGGCGCGTCCGCCAACCATAAGCGCGAGGTGCGGCCGTCGAACGCGATGCAGTGGCGCATGCTGCGCGATTCCTACGCGCTCGGCGCCAGCGTCTACGACCTGCGCGGCATCTCTGACACGCTGGACGAGAACGACCACCTGTTCGGCCTCATCCAGTTCAAGGTCGGCACGGGCGGCGAGGCCGTCGAGTACGTCGGCGAATGGGACTTCCCGCTCAACAAGGTGCTGCACAAGGCCCTCGACATCTACATGTCGCGGCGCTGACCCGCACCTCATCCCCACCCACACCACACACCGCTGCACCACGCAGCTCCACAGGAGAGGTTCCGGACGGGCATGGCGCTCACGCTCTACGTCGACACCGCGCGCTGGCGTGCGCACCAGAAGCAGATCCAGGACCAGTTCCCCGGGATGATCCCGGTCTGCAAGGGCAACGGCTACGGCTTCGGCCACGAAAGGCTGTGCGAGGAGGCGACCCGCATGGGCGCCGACGTCCTGGCCGTCGGGACGACGTACGAGGCCGCCAGCATCAAGGACTGGTTCGGCGGCGATCTGCTCGTCCTCACCCCGTTCCGGCGGGGCGAGGACCCGGTTCCGCTGCCGGACCGGGTCATCCGGTCGGTGTCCTCGCTGGACGGGGTCCGCGGTCTCGTGGGCGCCCGGGTGGTCATCGAGTGCATGAGCTCGATGCGCCGGCACGGCATCTCCGAGCAGGACCTCGGCCAGCTGCACAGCGCGATCGAGGACGTCCGGCTGGAGGGCTTCGCCCTGCACCTGCCGCTGGACCGCCCGGACGGCTCGGACGCCGTCGAGGAGGTCATCGGCTGGATGGACCGGCTGCGCGCGGCGCGGCTGCCGCTGCACACCATGTTCGTCAGCCACCTGCGGGCCCAGGAGCTGACGCGGCTCCAGCAGCAGTTCCCGCAGACCCGCTTCCGGGCCCGTATCGGCACCCGGTTGTGGCTGGGCGACCACGAGGCGACCGAGTACCGAGGCGCGGTCCTCGACGTCACGCGCGTCTCCAAGGGCGACCGGTTCGGCTACCGCCAGCAGAAGGCCGCGTCCGACGGCTGGCTGGTCGTGGTCGCCGGGGGCACCTCGCACGGGGTGGGCCTGGAGGCCCCCAAGGCCTTGCACGGCGTGATGCCGCGGGCCAAGGGCGTCGCCCGGGCGGGTCTGGCCACCGTCAACCGGAACCTGTCGCCGTTCGTGTGGGCCGGCAAGCAGCGCTGGTTCGCGGAGCCGCCGCACATGCAGGTGTCGATCCTCTTCGTGCCCTCGGACGCCACCGAGCCGAAGGTCGGCGACGAGCTGGTGGCGCACCTGCGCCACACCACCACGCAGTTCGACCGGGTGCTCGACGCCTGAGCCCGTCCGGTCACTTCTCGGGGTGCACGCCCCAGCCGACCTGCTGTCCCTCCGAGGGCGCCGCGTACCGCGGCGCCCTCGCTGCGTCGGACAGCACGAACACGTCCGTGGCACCGTCCAGGACGCCGCCCGAGGGGTCGTCCGAGCCGTCCCGGCGCACGACGTCCCGCTCGGGCATCAGGATGTCCCGCACGACGACAGCGCACAGGTACACCGTGGCCACCAGGTGGGCCGCGATGGCCAGCTGGTACCCCTCCACGGGCAGGCCCTGGTGCTTGTCGCCGCTGCTGGTGTAGGCGAGGTAGAACCAGATCCCGAAGAAGTAGACGATCTCTCCGGCCTGCCAGACCAGGAAGTCCCGCCAGCGCGGCCGGGCCAGCGCGGCGAGCGGGATCAGCCAGAGCACGTACTGCGGCGAGTAGACCTTGTTGGCCAGGATGAACGCGGCGACGACCAGGAAGGCCAGCTGCGCGAAACGGGGCCGCCGCGGGGCGCACAGCGTGAGCAGCCCGATGGCGGCGCACAGCAGGAGCGTCAGCGCGGTCGCGTACGTGTTGGCACCGTCGAGGGGGTTGCCCGAGCGCTGGGAGATCAGCAGCCACACGGAACCGAAGTCGATGGGGCGTTCCTGGCTGAAGGTGTAGAACTTCGACCAGCCGTCCCGGGCGAACAGCATCACCGGCAGGTTCACCACGAGCCAGGCCCCGGCCGCGCCGAGCGCCGCGCCGCCGAAAGCGCGCCACTTCCCGGCCCGCCAGCAGAGGACGAACAGCACCCCGAGCAGCAGGACGGGGTAGAGCTTGGCAGCGGTGGCGAGGCCGATGAGGATGCCGAAGAGCACCGCCCGGCCGCGGGACCACGCGAGCATCCCGGCGGCGGTGAGGGCGATGGCCAGCAGGTCCCAGTTGATCGTCGCCGTGAGTGCGAAGGCGGGCGCGAGGGCGAAGAGCAGGGCGTCCCAGGGGCGGCGCCGGTGGGTGCGGGCGACACACACGGCGATCACCGCGGCGCAGGCCATCAGCATGCCCGCGTTGACCATCCAGTAGATCTGCTCGCGGTGCTGCATGGAGCCGCTGCCCGGGGTCAGCCAGGAGGCGATCTCCATGAAGAGCCCGGTGAGCACCGGGTACTCCAGGTACTCCATGTCGCCGGGGAGCCGGTCGAAGTAGGGCGTCAGGTTGTCGGCGAAGCCCCGTACGGCGTACAGGTGCGGGATGTCGGAGTAGCAGGCGTGGGTGTACTGCGAGCCCGCTCCCCGGAACCACGCCCAGTTGTAGCAGGGCAGCTTCTGCACCATGCCGAGCGCGAACATGCCGATGGCGAGGAGGGCCACGACGCGGACCGGCCCCAGCCAGTGCCCGCCCAGCCGGGCGTAGCGGCCGAGCGGGCCGCCGATGAGCTCGCTACCGGCTGCGGCGACCTCGTCCTGCTGGGTGGGCAGTACGGGGAGGTCCTCTTGCACCTTCGTCATGCGCTCATCCTGCCGTACGGGGCCGGAGACGGGGGAAGGCCGTCGCACGGGGTGCGACGGCCTTCCCGCTCCGCCCGGGCGCCCGGCTCAGCCGTCCGGGCTGCCGGTGGTCCACCCTCCGGTGACGCCGCCCGGGCGGCCCGGCCGGCCGGTGCTCGACGGGGACGGCTCGCCGGTGGCACCGCCGTCGGCGCCGCCGATGACGCCTCCGTTGTCCGCGCCGCCGTTGTTGGCGCCTCCGTTGTTCGCGCCGCCGTTGGCCGCGCCGGCCGCCGTGCTCGGGTCGCAGTACAGCCCCCACGGCTTGCAGGAGGGCTTCCCGCTCTTCGACGGCGTCGGGGACGGCGTCGGCGAGGGGCTGGAAGGGGACGGCGAGGGCGACGCGGACGGAGTGGGAGCCGCCGACGGCGTCGGGGACGGCGCGCCGGCGGAGTCCGCCTCGACGCCGATGGGCTCGGCCTCGGGGAAGTCCTTGACCGGCGCGTCCTTGAGGGCTTCGCGCATGTACTCGGTCCAGATGACGGCGGGGATGTCACCACCGTGGATGGAGTCGGTACCGCCCACGCCGTTCATGGACATCAGCTTCTTGTCCGCGGAGTTCGGGTCCGTGCGGAAGAGCGCCACGGAGGTCGACAGCTCCGGGGTGTAGCCGACGAACCACGCCGACTTGTTCTGGTCGGTGGTGCCGGTCTTGCCCGCGGCGGGCCGTCCCAGCTTCTTGACCTTCGTACCGGTGCCGTTCTTGACCACGTTCTCCAGGACCTTGGTGACGTTGTCGGCGACGGCACTGTCCATGGCCCGCTGTTCCTTGGGGGCCTCGAATCCGGACAACTCCTGCCCGTCCTTCGTGACCTGGCTCACCGAGTACGGCTCGCGGTGCGTGCCGGAGGCCGCGAAGGTGGCGTAGGAGTCGGCCATGCGGATGGCGCTCGGGGTGGAGGTGCCGAGTGCGAAGGACGCGTTGTTGTTCTTGTCCATCGAGTCCTCGAGGATGCCCGTGGACTTGGCCATCTCGCGGACCTTGGTGTGTCCGACGTCGAAGACGAGCTGGGCGAACGGCACGTTGATGGACTTCTCCATCGCCTCGTTGAGGGTGACGTAGCCGAACGCGGTCGGGCTCTCGTTCTTCTGCCGGAACGGCTTGCCGTCCGCGGCGAGCAGCGGCTTGCCCTGGCGGTTCTTGATCACCGTCAGGTCGTCGGCCATGTACTTGCTGTCGACCGAGATGCCCTCGCCGTTCGAGTTCTGGGTGCCGTGCTTCATCGCCGCGGCCAGGACGTACGGCTTCCAGGTCGAGCCGACCGGGACGCCGATGGTGTTGGCGTTGTTGCTGAAGTACTTCTGGTCCCAGCCCGGACCGCCGTACAGGGCCACGATCGCGCCGGTCTTCACGTCGACGGAGGCCGCGCCGAACTGCACGAAGGTGTCCAGGTCGGGGCGCTTCTTCTCGTCGAGGAAGTCGTTGCGGGTGTCTTCCACGGCCTTGACCAGGGCGTCCACCTTCGGCTTCTGGAAGGTGGTCTTGATCCGGTATCCGCCCAGCGCCATCTTCTCGGCGCTGATGTCCTTGGTCTTCATCACGTACTGCTTGGCCGTCTCGACCAGGTAGCCGATCTGGCCGGACATGCCGCGCGCCTGCGCCGACTCGACGAGGGCGGGGAAGTTCTCGGGCTTGTACTTCGCCCGCTCCTCCTTGGACATCCTGTTGACCTGGACCTGGCGGTCGAGCACCCAGGTCCAGCGCTGCTTCGCCCGCGCGGTGTTGGCCTCGGGCGTGGCCGCGGCGCCGATGCCGCCGTCCGGGTTGTACAGGTTGGGGCCCTTGAGGACCGAGGCCAGGAAGGCGGACTCGGAGGGGTTCAGGTCCTTGGAGTCCTTGCCGAAGTAGGCACGGGCCGCGGCCTGGATGCCGTAGGCGTCCCGGCCGTAGTACGCGGTGTTGAGGTAGCCCGCGAGGACCTTGTCCTTCTCCTCGGTGACACCGAGCCTGATCGAGATGAAGAGCTCGGTGACCTTCCTCTTGAGCGTCTGCTCGGAGTCCAGGAAGTTGTTCTTCACGTACTGCTGGGTGATGGTCGAGCCGCCCTGGGTGGAACCGCCCTTGGCCATGTTCCACACGGCGCGGACGATGCCCATGGGGTCGACGCCCTTGTCCGTCTCGAAGGACTCGTTCTCCGCGGCGATCACGGCGTTCTGCATCGACAGCGGGATCTGGTCGATGCCCACGATCTGCCGGTTCATCGAACCGCCGGTGGCCACCATCTGGGTGTTGTCGGCCCAGAGGAAGACGTTGTTCTGGGCCTCGGCCGCCTTGTTGGGGTCGGGCGTGCTCACCATGGCGATGCCGATGCCGGCTCCGGCCACGATGACCGCGAAGAAGCCCAGCACCGTCCCGCTGACGAGCTTCCAGGACGGTACGAAGCGCTTCCAGCCGCCCTTGTCGGCACGCGGGTAGTTGATGAGGCGCTTGGCCGGGCGGCCCGCGCCGCGTCCCGGCGCTCCACCGCCCCGTCCGCGGCCCGCGGAACCTCTCTGAGCGGCGCGGCGGGCCTCGGCGCGGCTGCCCTGGGAGGACTGTTCTGCGTACGGGCCGCTGGGCGACGCGGTGGGCACACCACGTCCGGCCTCGGCGCCCCGTCCGGGGCGTTGCGGGGCAGCCCGGCGGGACGAGGCGCGTCCACCGCCCTGGGGCTGCGGCGGTTTGCGGCGATGCTCGCTCATCGAACGACTACTCCTCGGGCAGGCGAGAGGCCTGGAAGCGGCGGGTGAATTCCGGTTCCCCCGGTGTCATGGCCCACAGACTACGCACGCTCAAAACCCGAACAGTGCCGAAGTTCACCCCAAATCAGGCAACTTGCCTCGTACGAATTCGTGATGTGACGCCGGTCACCATGTCGCCCCTTGTCGCAAGCGGCTGCTCGATCTATCGTCTGGATGTATCGAGTCGATACATCAGCTCGACATAAAGACCTCAGAGTCGGAGGAGGGGCAGGCGGATGAGCAGGCGCTCAGGCATCCTGGAATTCGCCGTCCTCGGCCTGCTTCGCGAATCCCCCATGCACGGCTACGAGCTGCGTAAGCGGCTCAACACCTCGCTGGGGGTGTTCCGGGCGTTCAGCTACGGGACGCTCTACCCCTGCCTCAAGACACTGGTCACCAACGGCTGGTTGATCGAGGAACCGGGCAACGCTCCGGAAGACGCTCTCGCCGCTTCACTCGCAGGGCGCCGCGCCAAGATCGTCTACCGGTTGACGGCCGCGGGCAAGGAGCACTTCGAGGAGCTGCTCTCCCACACGGGGCCCGACACCTGGGAGGACGAGTCCTTCGCCGCCCGCTTCGCCTTCTTCGGCCAGACCGAGCGAGAAGTGCGCATGCGGGTACTGGAGGGCCGCCGCAGTCGGCTGGAGGAGCGCCTGGAGAAGATGCGCGCCTCACTCGCCCGCACACGGGAGCGTCTCGACGACTACACGCTGGAGCTACAGCGGCACGGCATGGAGTCGGTGGAGCGCGAAGTGCGCTGGCTGAACGAGCTCATCGAGAGCGAGCGGGCGGGACGGGATCAGAGACGACCCGGTCCGTCCGACGAAACTGCAAAATGAGGCCTGCATCTCGCAGGCCTCGTCCGAGAACAAACAGGGAGCAACCGGAATGGGTTCGGTTCGCGTAGCCATCGTCGGCGTAGGCAACTGCGCCGCCTCGCTGGTGCAGGGCGTCGAGTACTACAAGGACGCCGACCCGGCGGCCAAGGTCCCCGGTCTGATGCACGTCCAGTTCGGCGACTACCACGTGCGTGACATCGAGTTCGTCGCCGCGTTCGATGTCGACGCGAAGAAGGTCGGCCTCGACCTTTCGGACGCCATCGGCGCCAGCGAGAACAACACCATCAAGATCTGCGACGTCCCGAACGCCGGTGTGACCGTTCAGCGCGGCCACACCCTGGACGGCCTGGGCAAGTACTACCGCCTGACGATCGAGGAGTCCGCCGAGGCTCCGGTCGACGTGGTCCAGATCCTCAAGGACCGCCAGGTCGACGTCCTGATCTGCTACCTGCCCGTCGGCTCCGAGAACGCGGCGAAGTTCTACGCGCAGTGCGCCATCGACGCCAAGGTCGCCTTCGTCAACGCCCTCCCGGTCTTCATCGCCGGCACCAAGGCGTGGGCTGACAAGTTCACCGAGGCCGGTGTCCCGATCGTCGGCGACGACATCAAGTCCCAGGTCGGCGCGACCATCACGCACCGCGTGATGGCGAAGCTGTTCGAGGACCGCGGTGTCCGTCTTGAGCGCACCATGCAGCTCAACGTCGGCGGCAACATGGACTTCAAGAACATGCTCGAGCGCGACCGCCTCGAGTCGAAGAAGATCTCCAAGACGCAGGCCGTCACCTCGCAGATCCCGGACCGGGACCTCGGCGAGAACAACGTCCACATCGGCCCGTCCGACTACGTCGCGTGGCTCGACGACCGCAAGTGGGCCTACGTCCGCCTCGAGGGTCGCGCCTTCGGCGACGTCCCGCTGAACCTCGAGTACAAGCTCGAGGTGTGGGACTCCCCGAACTCGGCCGGTGTCATCATCGACGCCCTGCGCGCCGCGAAGATCGCGAAGGACCGCGGTATCGGTGGCCCGATCCTGTCGGCCTCCAGCTACTTCATGAAGTCCCCGCCGGTGCAGTACTTCGACGACGAGGCCTACGCCAGCGTCGAGAAGTTCATCAAGGGCGAGGTCGAGCGCTAGTCGAGCCCAAGGGTCCTCAGGACACCTGGACTTAGGCTGTTCTTCCGCGGAGGGTCCCCGGGCAATGTGTCCGGGGACCCTCCGCGTGTGTGACCCTTGCCCTCATGCCTGTCGTACGTGATCTGCGCGTACTCCTGCGCCTGAGGGACTTCCGCAACCTGCTCGCCGTACGGCTGTTCTCCCAGTCGGCCGACGGCGTCTACCAGGTCGCTCTCGCGGCCTACGTGGTCTTCTCACCGGAGAAGCAGACCTCGCCGGCCGCCATCGCCTCGGCCATGGCCGTGCTGCTGCTTCCCTACTCGGTCATCGGCCCCTTCGCCGGGGTCCTCCTCGACCGCTGGCGCCGCCGACAGGTCTTCCTCTACGGCAACCTGCTGCGCGCCTTCCTCGCCTGCGTCACCGGAATGCTGATCGTCGCCCACGTGCCCGACTGGCTGTTCTACGCCTCGGCCCTGTCGGTGACGGCCGTCAACCGCTTCGTGCTGGCCGGTCTGGCCGCGTCCCTGCCCCACGTCGTCGGTCCCGACCAGCTCGTCACGGCCAACGCCCTCTCGCCCACCGCCGGAACGCTCGCCGCGGTCGCGGGCGGGGGTCTGGCCTTCCTCGTCCGAGTGCTGGCGGCCGACTCCGACGCACTCGTCGTACTCCTCGGAGCCGGCCTCTACCTGTGTGCGGCCCTGGTCTCCCTGCGCCTCGCCGTCGGCCTCCTGGGGCCCGACCACCTTCCCGGCCGGCTCCGCCCGTCGGTCGCCGAGGGAGTCGTCCTCACCGTGCGGGGCATGGTCGCGGGGCTGCGGCACCTGGCCGCCCGGCGGGAAGCCGCCCAAGCGCTCGCCGCCATGACCCTGATGCGGTTCTGCTACGGGTCCCTGTTCGTCATGCTGCTGATGTTGTGCCGCTACTCCTGGGCGGACAACGAGTCCGACGGGCTGGCCCTGCTGGGCGTCGCGATCGGCGTCTCGGGGGCCGGATTCTTCGCCGCCGCCCTCATCACCCCCTGGCTGGTGAGCCGGCTCGGGACCCGCGGCGCGATCACCGTCTGCGCCGCGGGCGCCGCGGTGCTGGTCCCGGCCCTCGGACTGTTCTTCACCCCCGGCCCGATGCTGGCCGCCGCGTTCGTCCTGGGGCTCGCCACCCAGGGCACCAAGATCTCGACCGACACGGTCGTGCAGTCACAGGTGGACGACGCCTACCGCGGCCGCGTATTCGCCGTCTACGACGTGCTGTTCAACATCGCGTTCGTCGGAGCGGCGGCGGTCGCCGCCCTGATGCTCCCCGTCGACGGGCGCTCCGTGACGCTGATCCTCAGCGTGGCCGCCCTGTACGCCGGCACAGCAGCCCTACTGGAACGGCGGGGGCGACGTTTCACGTGAAACATCGCCCCCGCCGACCCGTCCCGAGCCGATGTTTCACGTGAAACACCGACGCGGGTCCTCCTGCCTCAGGCCTGCGAGGCCCACCACTCCTTGAGCGCGGCGACGGCCGCCTCCCGCTCCATCGGCCCGTTCTCCAGGCGCAGCTCCAGCAGGAACGCGTACGCCCGGCCGATGACCGGGCCGGGCCCGACGTCCAGCACCCGCATGATCTCGTTGCCGTCCAGATCGGGGCGGATCGAGTCCAGCTCTTCCTGATCCTGGAGCTGCGCGATGCGCTCCTCGAGCCCGTCATAGGTCCGGGACAGGGCGTTGGCCTTGCGCTTGTTCCGCGTGGTGCAGTCGGACCGGGTCAGCTTGTGGAGGCGCCCCAGCAGCGGACCCGCGTCACGGACGTAGCGCCGCACCGCCGAGTCGGTCCACTCCCCGTCTCCGTAGCCGTGGAAGCGCAGGTGCAGCTCCACCAGCCGGGACACGTCCTTGATCATGTCGTTGGAGTATTTCAGCGCGGTAAGGCGCTTCTTGGTCATCTTCGCGCCCACCACCTCGTGGTGGTGGAAGGAGACCCGGCCGTCGCTCTCGAAACGGCGGGTGCGCGGCTTGCCGATGTCGTGCAGCAGGGCCGCGAGCCGCAGCACCAGGTCGGGACCGTCCTCCTCCAGCGCGATCGCCTGTTCCAGCACGATCAGCGAGTGGTCGTAGACGTCCTTGTGCCGGTGGTGTTCGTCACTCTCCAGCCGCAGCGCGGGCAGCTCGGGAAGCACCCGGTCCGCCAGCCCGGTGTCCACGAGCAGGCCCAGGCCCTTGCGCGGGTGGGCGGAGAGGATGAGCTTGTTCAGCTCTCCCTGCACCCGCTCCGCCGAGACGATCTCGATCCGGTCGGACATGGCCTTCATCGCCGCCACGACCTCCGGGGCGACCTCGAAGTCCAGCTGCGCCGCGAACCGGGCCGCCCGCAGCATGCGCAGGGGGTCGTCGGAGAAGGAGTCCTCCGGCGTGCCGGGTGTACGGAGGATTCCCGCGGCCAGGTCCTCCAGGCCGCCGTGCGGGTCGATGAACTCCTGTTCCGGCAGGGCCAAGGCCATGGCGTTGACCGTGAAGTCACGCCTGACCAGGTCTTCCTCGATGCAGTCGCCGTAGGAGACCTCCGGCTTGCGGGACGTGCGGTCGTACGCCTCCGAGCGGTAGGTGGTCACCTCGATCTGGAAGCCGTCCTTCTGCGATCCGACGGTGCCGAAGGCGATCCCGACGTCCCACACGGAGTCGGCCCACGGCCGGACGATCTTCAGCACGTCCTCGGGACGGGCGTCGGTGGTGAAGTCGAGATCGTTGCCGAGACGCTCCAGCAGCGCGTCGCGGACGGACCCGCCGACCAGGGCGAGGCGGAAGCCCGCCTGCTGGAAACGGCGGCCGAGCTCGTCGGCGACAGGGGCGATCCGCAGCAGTTCGCTCACCGCGCGGCGCTGCACCTGACTCAGGGCACTGGGGCTGTCTTCGTTGGCTTTCGGCACAACAGAAAAGGGTACGTGGCCTGCCCGGCCCGGGCTTCCCCGTTTTGTTGCCACCCCGGTACACAACCGCCCCGGGGTGGAGCCGATCATGTGGAGCAAGACGCGGCACTCGCGCACAGCGGGTCTCGTTACCATCAGTGGACGCACAGACGACGACCACTGACACTTCGAGGAACGGGCTAGCGCGTGGCCGAGGCGGCAGAGATCAAGGGGGCGTCCCCCGCCCCTGTCCGGCGCCGGTGGATGCGACGGGCGGTGGTCCTGCTCGCGGGGACGCCCGTGCTGGCTGCTCTGATCTACTCTCCCGCCCCCGAGGCCCAGGCGGCCCCCGGACCCTCGGTCGACGTCCAGCTGACGTCCATGGCTCCCGCGGCCCCGGTCAAGGGCGACACCCTCACCATTTCCGGCACCGTGGTCAACAACGGCTCCGACACGATCACCGACGCCCACGTCGGGCTACGGGTCGGGCCCGCCCTGGCGGACCGGGCCTCCATCGACGATGTGGCGGACCGCACCGGTTTCCGGGCCGGCACGGACCCGGGCGAGATCGACCCGGCCTACGCCGTGAAGATCCCCTCGCTGCCCTCGAAGGCCGGCCAGGACTTCACCCTCTCGGTCCCGGTGAACAAGCTGGAGCTGGACAAGGACGGCGTCTACCAGCTCGGCGTCTCGCTCTCCGGGGCGACCGACCGACGGCCCTCCGAACAGGTCCTCGGCATCAAGCGGACCTTCCTCCCCTGGCAGCCGGACGCAGCCGCCAAGCGCTCGAGCCTCACCTTCGCGTGGCCGCTGATCGCCCATACCCGGGTGACCGCGGAGACCGGCTCCGACGAGCTGCAGACCCCGGTCTTCCTCGACGACTCGCTCGCCCAGGAGCTGGAGCCCAGCGGCCGCCTGGGCCAGATGGTCGCCCTCGGCAAGGACCTCCCCGTCACCTGGCTGATCGACCCCGACCTGCTCTTCACGGTCGACGCCATGACCAAGGGGTACCGGGTCCGCGGTCCCGACGGGAAGATCGTCCAGGGCAGGAAGAAGGCCGTCGCCGAGCAGTGGCTGAGCTCGCTGGAAGCCGCGGTCCAGGGCAAGAAGGTGGTCGCGCTGCCCTTCGCCGATCCCGACCTCGCCTCCCTCGCGCACCAGGGCAAGGACGTCTCGGGGACCCTGGGCCAGCTCCGGCCCGCCACCGACAAGGCGAAGGACGCGGTCGAGACCGTCCTGCACGTCCCGGCCTCCACCGATTTCTCCTGGCCCGTGAACGGCGCCATCGACCCCTCGATCGTCAACGTCGCCACCTCGGCCGGCGCCCACAACGTCCTCACCCGCAGCGACAGCCTCACGGAGACCGGGGCCCTCGGCTACACCCCCTCGGCCGCGCGGCCCATCGGCGCGGGCACCACGGCGATCGTGGCGGACGAGGAGCTCTCCACCGCCTTCGAGGGCGACATGCTGCGCGCCGAGAACTCCACGCTCGCCGTGCAGCGGTTCCTCGCCCAGAGCCTCGCCCTCAACCTGCAGAAGACCGACGAGCAGCGCAGCTTCGTCGTCACCCCTCAGCGCATGCCGTCCGCCAGCCAGGCGAACTCGATGGCCACCGCCCTGCGCAGCCTCCAGGCGGGCCGCTGGACCCAGCCCGGCGACCTCGAGTCCGCGGCTGCGGCCAAGCCCGACCCCGGCGCCGCCACCCAGGTACCGGGCGCGGGGGAGTACCCCGAGGCCCTGCGCAAGCAGGAACTGCCGGTGGCGGCGTTCGAAAAGATCCGTACCACGCAGAACACCCTCGACCACTTCAAGGTCATCCTCGCCGCGCCCGACCGCGTGGAAATCCCGTTCGGCAACGCCATCAACCGGGAGATGTCCACCTCCTGGCGCGGACGTCCGGAGGAGGCCAAGCTCTACCGGCAGCAGGTGCAGGACTACCTGATCGGCCTGACGGAGAAGGTCAAGGTCATCCCCAAGTCCGACGCCACCCTGTCCGGCCACAGCGCCACCATTCCGGTCAGCGTCCAGAACAGCCTCGTCCAGGATGTCCACAACCTCGTCCTGCGGGTGAAGTCGGCGAACCCGACCCGCCTGATGTTCAGCGACAGCGAGCAGGAGGTCACGGTGCAGGGCGGGCACAGCCAGACCGTAAAGTTCACCGCGAACGCCACGGCGAGCGGCCCGGTCGAGGTCACCGCACAGCTCTTCACCGAAGACGGCGTCCCCTACGGCAAGGCACGCACCTTCACCGTCGAGGCCACCGAAATCACCCCCACCGTCATGCTCGTCATCGCCGGCGGTGTGCTCCTCCTCGTCCTGGCGGGCATCAAGATGTACGCCAGCCGCAAGCGCGTCGCGGCACGCGCGGCCGCCGAGGAGAGCACGCAGCCGAGTGACGAGTCCACGGACACCGGACCGCAAAGCACCGAGGCGTCCGGCACGGGTGAGACAGTGGACCGTTGAGCGATGCCGTGGCCGGTCGGCCTGGGGACGATGAGGTGGGGTTTCGATGAACGCGCCGTACGACGGTGACCGCGCGCAGGGCACTGGTGGGCCCGCGCCCGGCCAGGGCACTGCCCCGGGCACCCCGGTGCCCGGGCAGGTTCCCGCGCCCGCGCCCGCACCGGACCACGACCCGTATGTCCAGGGAGCCTACGACTACGACCCCTACCGGTCGCAGGACCTGTCGGCCCAGGACCCCGTCGCCGAGGTCCTCTACGACCGGGCCTCGCACCCCCCGCCGCCGCCGGGCACCTACCAGGAGCCCGGCCCGCTCTACGCGGCCCCGTCCGCACCCCCGTACTCCCCCGACCCGCGCGTCTGGGCCCAGACCCCGCCGCCCGAGCCGGACGGCCCGTCGAGACACCTGCCGTACGGGGACCACGCCACCACCACCCAGTTCGTCGGCGTGGACTCCCTCGTGACCAGGGCCTCGGACGAGCAGCCGGAACCGGATGCCTTCGCGCACCTGTACCGGGACCAGGAGGCGGCGCCCCGCACCGCCGCGGAGGACGCCCCGGTGGCGGCCCCGGCGCCGGCCAAGCCGGCCGGGCGGGCATCCAGCCTGCTCAAGTCCAGCGCGCTGATGGCCGCCGGCACGATCGTCTCCCGCATCACCGGCTTCCTGCGGACCCTGGTCATCGCCGGTGCCATCGGCGTCGGCACCTTCAACGACACGTACCAGATCGCCAACACGCTGCCCACGATGATCTACGTGCTGGTCGGTGGCGGCGCGCTCAACGCCGTCTTCATCCCCCAGCTCGTCCGGGCCATGAAGAACGACAGCGACGGCGGACAGGCGTACGCCAACCGGCTGCTGACGCTCGTCGTGGTCCTGCTCGCCGCGATCACCACCGTCTGCGTGCTGGCCGCCCCGGTGTTCATCACCATGATGTCGCCGAAGATCGCCTCCGACCCCCAGCAGATGGACGTCGCGGTCGCCTTCGCCCGCTACTGCCTGCCGACCATGTTCTTCATGGGCGTCCACGTGGTCCTCGGTCAGATCCTGAACGCCCGCGGCCGGTTCGGCGCGATGATGTGGACCCCGGTCCTCAACAACATCGTCGTCATCGCCACCTTCGGTGCCTTCATCTGGGCGTTCGGCGGCTTCACCACCTCCGGCGTCAACGCCACCACCGTCACCGCGGACGGCGTCCGCCTGCTGGGCCTGGGCACCCTGCTGGGCCTGACCGTCCAGGCCCTCGCGATGCTGCCCTACCTGCGCGACGCCGGCTTCGCCCCGCGCCTGCGCTTCGACTGGAAGGGCCACGGCCTGGGCAAGGCCGCCCGCCTGGCCAAGTGGACGTTCTTCTTCGTCCTCGCCAACCAGGTCGGCCTCGTCGTCGTCACCCAGCTCGCCACCTGGGCCGGCTCGGTCGCCGAGAAGCAGGGCCACCCCGGCACGGGCATCACCGCCTACAACTACGCGCTGCTGCTCTGGCAGATGCCGCAGGCCATCATCACCGTCTCCGTCATGACGGCCGTCCTCCCCCGCATCTCCCGCTCGGCCCACGACGGGGACGCCGCAGCCGTCCGTGACGACATCTCGTACGGGCTGCGCACCTCCGCCGTCGCGATCGTGCCCTGTGCCTTCGCGTTCCTCGCGCTCGGCGTCCCGATGGCGACCCTCCTCTACGCCGGATCCGGCTCCGGCGCCCAGAACATCGGCTACGTCCTGATGGCCTTCGGTCTCGGACTGATCCCGTACTCCGTCCAGTACGTCGTCCTGCGCGGCTTCTACGCCTACGAGGACACCCGGACGCCCTTCTACAACACGGTCATCGTGGCCGCCGTCAACGCGGCGGGCTCCGCGGCCTCCTTCTTCCTCCTCCCCGCGCGCTGGGCCGTCGTCGGCATGGCCGCCGCCTACGGCCTCGGCTACGCCGTCGGCGTCGGAGTCGCCTGGCGCCGCCTGCGCAACCGGCTCGGCGGCGACCTCGACGGCGCCCACGTGATGCGCACCTACGCCCGCCTGACCGGCGCGTGCGTCCCCGCCGCCGCGGTGGCGGGAGCCGCCGCCTACGGGGTCACCCAGTGGCTCGGCAGCGGGGTCACCGGCTCGGCAGCCGCCCTCGTCGCCGGCGGGATCGCCCTGGCGGCGGTGTTCCTCATCGCCGCCAAGCGGATGAGGATCGAAGAGCTCAACGCGATGGTCGGAATGGTCCGCGGACGTTTGGGGCGCTGATGCGCACAACCGTCGGACCCCATCGCGTGTCGTGCATAGCGACGGACTGTGGGCACAATTGGCATGGCTTCGCAGGCTGGCCTACAGCGCGCAACGGATGGGGAGGCGGAACCGACGGTGGCGGAACGTAGCACGGCTGCCGTCGACGTGGCCGACAACAGCGGCGAAGAGCCGCTGGCCGCAGATGCGGCCAAGGCCACGGCCGACGGGGTGGACACCCAGAACGGACGAGCCGCGGACGGACCTGTGCTCGAAAAAGACGGCGAACGGATCGGCGCGGCCCCCGCGGCCGCCCCCGAACTCCACAGCGGCCACAAGCTCGCCAGACGCTACCGCCTCGAGGAATGCGTCACCCGTGTGGACGGATTCAGCAGCTGGCGTGCGATGGACGAGAAGCTGCGCCGGGCCGTGGGGGTCCACCTGCTGCCGGCCGACCACCCGCGGGCCCGCTCCGTGCTGGCGGCGGCCCGCTCCTCGGCCCTCCTCGGCGACCCCCGGTTCGTCCAGGTCCTCGACGCCGTGGAGGAGAACGACCTCGTCTACGTCGTCCACGAGTGGCTGCCCGACTCCACCGAGCTCACCGCGCTCCTGGCCGCCGGCCCGCTGGAGGCCCACGAGGCCTACCAGCTCGTCAGCCAGATCTCCCAGGCGATGACCGCCGCGCACCGCGAGGGCCTCGCCCACCTGCGGCTGACGCCCAGCGCGATACTGCGCACCTCCTCGGGCCAGTACCGCATCCGCGGCCTCGCCGTGAACGCCGCCCTGCGCGGCATCACCAGCGACACCCCGCAGCGCGCGGACACCGAGGCCATCGGCGCCCTCCTGTACGCCGCCCTGACCCAGCGCTGGCCGTACGAGAACGACGCCTACGGCCTCACCGGCCTGCCCAAGGGCGTGGGCCTGATCGCACCCGACCAGGTACGCGCCGGAGTCCACCGCAGCCTGGGCGAACTCGCCATGCGCGCGCTCGCCAACGACGGGGCGACCGCCTCCCGTCAGGAGCCCGCCTTCACCACCCCGGAAGAGCTGGCCAAGGCCGTTGCCGCGATGCCCCGCATCAGGCCGCCGGAGCCCACCTTCACCGCCCCGCCCGAGTACCAGCACACGACCTACCAGCAGGGCAGCTACGGCCGTCCCACGCCCCGCGGCGCGCCCACGGCCCCGTCGGTCGTGGTCGTCCCGCCACCCCCGCTGCAGAGCCGTACCGGACGGGCGCTCAAGTGGGGCGTCGCCGCCCTGCTGATCGCCGCACTGGGCCTGGGCAGCTGGCAGCTCGCCGACACGCTCCTGGACCACAGGAGCCAGAGCGACACCGGCACCACGCAGGACGAGCCCGCCGAGACCGGCGACGACCCGAAGGCAGAGCCGGTCCAGCTCCCCGTCAAGGACGCGGCCGAGTACTACCCGGACGGAACGGCACAGAACGCCGAAGACGTCGCGAACAGCTACGACAACGATCCCGCGTCGTACTGGCGGACCAAGGCGTTCAACGACGGTCCCGAAATGGACCCCTCCTTCAAGGCGGGCGTCGGCATCGTCTACGACCTGGGCCTCGAGCAGGAGGTCAACGCCGCGTCGATAAAGTTCAAGTTCGGCGGCGACCACACCACCGCCACCCTGTACGCGACCAACAGCCTGTCGTCTGCGACGCCGGTCGGCTCCATGCAGAAGATCGTCACCGGCAAGACCTCCGGCAAGCAACTCGACCTCGCCACCGAGACGCCGGTCAAGACCCGCTACGTGGTCCTGTGGATCACCGCCATGCCGAAGTCCAACGCCTATGAATTCAGCGGAGCCGGCTACAAGCAGGCCGTCACGAACGTCTCGTTCTCGCGCAATTCATAGCGTCGGAAAGATCCGGAAACGCAAACCGGGGCGGTGGAGCACCATATTCCGCAGCCCCGGAATGCGGTCGAGTTCCCGCGGGAATACGCGTCCGGCCCTCGGCCGGCGAGCCGGGCGGGCTCCGCAGGGGCCGCGGCGGCGCCGACTCGTCAGACCTGACCCGACAGCACGTTCGGCCGGGTGACGGGTTTCCCACACCGGGAGCCATGGGGAGCCCGAGAATTCCCGGCAGCACCGCGCCGCACAGCGGCACCGGGGCGGGCACGGGAATGCATTCCCTCTCGATCGGCGTCGGCAGAAGTGCCGGTGCCAGGGTGGCCGAAATGCCCGATTTTCGTCGTTTACTTTCTGCGGCAAACCCGATTCAATACCTGCACGGATCCGACCAGGGAGGGGAATCATGAGGCCCGCGGCTGACGACCCCCGCTCGGGCACCGACCAGGATCTCCTCGCCCGGCACGTGGCCGGCGACCCCGAAGCCTTCGGCGAGCTCGTACGACGCCACCGCGACCGCCTGTGGGCCGTCGCGCTGCGCACCCTCGGCGACCGCGAGGAGGCCGCCGACGCGGTCCAGGACGCCCTCGTCTCCGCCTACCGGGCCGCCCACACCTTCCGCGGGGAATCGGCCGTCACCACCTGGTTGCACCGCATCACCGTGAACGCCTGCCTCGACCGCGCGCGCAAGGCCGCCTCCCGCAAGACGGCGCCCCTGGACGATACGGACCGCCTGGAGCGGCTCCTGGAGCCCCACGAGTCCGCCGAGGCCCCCGCGGAGCGCCAGGACCTCCACCGGCAGCTCCTGGCCGCCCTGGGCACTCTGCCGGCCGACCAGCGCGCCGCGCTGGTCCTCGTAGACATGCAGGGATACCCCGTGGCCGAGGCCGCCCACATCCTCGACGTGCCCACCGGGACGGTGAAGAGCCGGTGCGCGCGGGGGCGGGCCAAACTGGCCCCGCTCCTCACTCATCTGCGCGCGAATGCCGGGGATAACACCGTCTCCGAGCGGGGAGGGAACCGGACGCCGGGCCCATCCGTCACACCGTCGGCAGAACCCAGGCATCCAGACCCAGACGCTGTGAAGGGTGGAGGTGGACGACCGTGAGCCCCACGAGCGGCACGATCAGGCACCCGGACGTCTCGGAGATCTCCGACCTGGCCGAAGGGCTCCTCTCGCCCGCCCGCACCACCGAGGTCCGCCGCCATCTCGGCGACTGCGCGCTGTGTGCGGACGTCGGTGCCTCCCTGGACGAGATCCGCGGCCTGCTGGGCACCCTTCCGGGCCCCGCCCGCATGCCCGCGGACATCGCCGGACGCATCGACGCGGCTCTCGCCGCCGAGGCCCTCCTCGACGCCGCGAAGCACCCGGCACCCTCCCCGGCCGCGCCCCGGACCGACACCGCGGCGCCGGTTGTTTCACGTGGAACCACGTCCGGCTCCACCCCCGGAACCGACGTCCGCCGGCCCTCCGGTCACCCGGTCGGCCCAAGCGGCCCCGGCCGCCGCCGCGCCCGCCGCCGGATCGCCATCATCACGGGCCTGGCCGGAGCCACCGCCTGCGCCCTCGGGATCTTCCTCTTCGCCGACCTCTCCGGCGCGCCCGACCAGAACACCACCTCCCGCGGCGACGCCGCGTCCTCCGCGGCCCAGCCCCCCGCGGAGGACGGGACCTACACCGCCGGGGGCCTCCGGGACGACGTCCGCGAGCTGCTGGCCTCCGGGCCCGGCGCCAAGACCGCCCCGCAGGAGCAGAACAACACCTTCGGGATGGAGAACACCTCCCCGGCTCCCGGAATCGCCGGAGGCGGCGACCGCGCGGCCTCCGCCGTCCCCTCCTGCGTCCAGAACGGGACCGGCCGCCCCGACACCCCGCTCGCCGCCGAGCGCGGCAGCTACCGGGGCGCCCCGGTCTACCTTCTGGTCCTTGCGCACCCGGGAGACGTCACCCGGGTCGACGCCTACCTCGTGGAAACCGCCTGCGAGTCCGCCGGTGCGGACGCCCCCGGAAAGCTCCTGCTGTCGAGCACCTACCCGCGAAGCTGACACCGCAGGATCGCGGCGGACAGCCGGGGAATGCACGCGCCGTAGGATCCGTTGGGTGGGGTGAGAGTCCGCACCGGCCCCCGGTAGGCAAGAAGCAGTCCGCAGAGACGAGGAAGAAACCCGTGAGCGACGTTCGAAACGTGATCATCATCGGCTCCGGGCCGGCCGGTTACACGGCCGCCCTGTATACCGCACGCGCTTCGCTCAAGCCCCTGGTCTTCGAAGGCGCGGTCACCGCCGGTGGCGCCCTGATGAACACCACCGAGGTGGAGAACTTCCCCGGATTCCAGGACGGCATCATGGGTCCGGACCTGATGGACAACATGCGCGGCCAGGCCGAGCGGTTCGGCGCCGAACTGGTCCCGGACGACATCGTGTCCGTGGACCTCACCGGCGAGATCAAGACCGTCACCGACACCGCCGGCACCGTGCACCGCGCCAAGGCCGTCATCGTCACCACCGGCTCGCAGCACCGCAAGCTCGGCCTGCCCAACGAGGACGCCCTGTCCGGGCGCGGCGTGTCCTGGTGCGCCACGTGTGACGGGTTCTTCTTCAAGGACCACGACATCGCCGTCGTCGGCGGCGGCGACACCGCGATCGAGGAAGCGACCTTCCTCTCCCGGTTCGCCAAGTCCGTCACCATCGTTCACCGCCGCGACAGCCTGCGCGCCTCCAAGGCCATGCAGGACCGCGCCTTCGCCGACCCGAAGATCACGTTCGCCTGGGACAGCGAGGTCGCCGAGATCCACGGCGAGCAGAAGCTCTCCGGCCTCACCCTGCGCAACACCAAGACCGGTGAGACCTCCGAGCTGCCCGTGACCGGCCTCTTCATCGCCGTCGGCCACGACCCGCGCACCGAACTGTTCAAGGACCAGCTGGAGCTCGACGACGAGGGCTACCTCAAGGTCGCCGCCCCGTCCACGCGGACGAACGTCACCGGCGTCTTCGGCGCGGGCGACGTCGTGGACCACACGTACCGTCAGGCCATCACCGCCGCGGGAACCGGCTGTTCCGCCGCTCTCGACGCCGAGCGCTTCCTCGCCGCCCTCGCGGACACCGAGAAGGCCCACGCAACGGTCTGACACCCTTACCAGCCCCCACCCACACCCCGCAGGAAGAAGAAGGAGGCCGCTGTGGCCGGCACCCTCAAGAACGTGACCGACGCTGACTTCGATGCCGAGGTCCTCAAGAGCGACAAGCCCGTACTGGTGGACTTCTGGGCCGCCTGGTGCGGACCGTGCCGTCAGATCGCGCCGTCCCTCGAGGCCATCGCCGCCGAGTACGGCGACCAGATCGAGATCGTCAAGCTGAACATCGACGAGAACCCGGCCACGGCTGCCAAGTACGGCGTCATGTCCATCCCCACCCTGAACGTCTACCAGGGTGGCGAGGTCGCCAAGACCATCGTCGGCGCCAAGCCGAAGGCTGCCATCCTGCGCGACCTCGCCGACTTCGTCGAGGTCAAGACCGTCTGAGTCGGGACCATTCGACGGCAGCGGTGTTTCACGTGAAACGGGGTCGCCCCCAGGGGCGGCCCCGTTTCGCTACCCCTGATCACAGCGGGCGCAGGACCGGCTCCTTGCGCGCCCCGCCCAACAGCCGGTCCAGCGCCATCTCCACGTCTTCCTTCCACGACAGCGTGGAGCGCAGCTCCAGCCGCAACCGCGGGTGTACCGGGTGGGGCCGTACGGTCTTGAAGCCCACCGCGAGCAGATGGTCCGCCGGCAGCAGACAGGCCGGGCCCTCCCAGCGGGCGTCGCCGAAGGCCTCGATCGCCCGGAACCCCCGGCGCAGCAGATCCTTCGCCACCGTTTGGACCATCACGCGCCCCAGGCCCTGGCCCTGATAGCCCGGCATGATCCACGAGGTGATCAGCTGTACGGCGTCGGGTGAGACGGGACTGGTCGGGAACGCGGTGGCCCGGGGCACGTACGCCGGGGGCGCATACAGCACGAACCCCACCGGGACGTCGTCCACGTAGATCACGCGGCCGCACGATCCCCACTCCAGGAGGACGGCCGAGATCCACGCCTCCTTCTCCGACTCCGCGGTGCCCGCCTTTACGGCGGCCTCCCCGCTGACCGGATCCAGCTCCCAGAACACGCAGGACCGGCAACGCCGGGGCAGGTCCGGGAGGTTGTCCAGCGTGAGCGGTACCAGCCGACGACCCATGAGCGCATCGTATCCACTGACCCCTCCTTCTTCGACGGGTCGGCGCCTCGGGCCGGACACGGCGAAGGGGCGGACCACACCGGTTGTCACCAGCGCGATCCGCCCCTACGGGCCGGGGACTACTCCCCGGACGGCCCCTGTTCCAGCACGCGGCCCTCGCCGGGTGCCAGCGTCCCGAGGATCCGCTCCAGGTCCTCCATCGAGGCGAACTCGACGGTGATCTTGCCCTTCTTCTGGCCCAGGTCCACCTTTACCCGCGTCTCGAACCGGTCCGACAGCCGCGTCGCCAGCTCGTTGAGCGCCGGAGCCACCCGGGCGCCGGCTCGCGGCCCCTTCGACTTGACCGAGCTCGACGGCTCCGAGGCCATCAGCGTCACGATCTCCTCGACCGCCCGCACCGAAAGGCCCTCGGCCACGATCCGGTGCGCCAGCCGGTCCTGCACTTCGGAGTCGTCCACCGACAACAGGGCCCGCGCGTGACCCGCCGACAGCACACCCGCGGCAACCCGGCGCTGCACCGACGGCGACAGCCTCAGCAGCCGCAGGGTGTTCGACACCTGCGGACGGGACCGGCCGATCCGGTCGGCCAGCTGGTCGTGCGTGCAGTTGAAGTCCCGGAGCAGCTGGTCGTACGCCGCAGCCTCTTCCAGCGGGTTCAGCTGCGCCCGGTGCAGGTTTTCCAGCAGGGCGTCCAGCAGCAGCTTCTCGTCGTCCGTGGCACGGATGATCGCCGGAATGCTCTCCAGCCCGGCCTCGCGGCAGGCCCGCCAGCGACGCTCGCCCATGATCAGCTCATAGCGGCCGGGAGCAGCCTGCCTCACGACCACCGGCTGTAGCAGACCCACCTCCTGGATGGAGGTCACCAGCTCGGCGAGGGCGTCCTCGTCGAAGACATCGCGCGGCTGCCGGGGATTCGGCGTGATGGAGTCCATCGGAAGCTCCGCGAACGTCGCCCCCGCCACCACGTTGACCTCCGCCGCCACCGGATCCGGCTCTGCCGGCACGACGGCGAGCGATGTTTCACGTGAAACATCGGCCTGCGTCAGCGCGGCGAGCTTCGCCGCCGCGACCCCGCGCTCCGAGGGCAGTACCGGAACCGCCGACGGAGACGTCGAACCGGCGCCGATCACCGGCGGTGTCTTCTCTTGCGGAGCCGCGGGGATCAGCGCACCGAGTCCCCGCCCCAGACCTCTACGTCGCTCACTCACTGGATCCCCTCCGCCACACTCTGCGTGCTGTTCATGCCCGCGCCCAGATGGGCGTGCTGGGCGTCGTACTGCATTCCGACCCCGCGATACGCGATCTCGCGTGCCGCCTCCAGGTAGGAGAGGGAACCGCTGGAACCCGGGTCGTACGTGAGAACCGTCTGTCCGTAGCTCGGCGCCTCGGAGATGCGCACCGACCGCGGGATGCTGGTGCGCAGCACCTCCTTGCCGAAGTGGGTGCGCACCTCCTCCGCCACCTGCGAGGCCAGCCGGGTCCTGCCGTCGTACATCGTGAGCAGGATCGTCGAGACGTGCAGCGTCGGGTTGAGGTGGGCGCGCACCAGGTCGACGTTGCGCAGCAGCTGGCCGAGACCCTCCAGCGCGTAGTACTCGCACTGGATGGGGATGAGTACCTCCGCACCCGCCACCAGTGCGTTCACGGTGAGTAGACCCAGCGAGGGCGGGCAGTCGATCAGGATGTAGTCGAGCGGCTGCTCGTACGCCTGGATCGCCCGCTGAAGCCGGCTCTCCCGCGCCACGAGCGATACCAGCTCGATCTCGGCGCCCGCCAGATCGATCGTGGCCGGAGCACAGAACAGGCCCTCCACGTCCGCCACCGGCTGGACCACTTCGAGCAGCGGACGGCTGTCGACGAGCACGTCGTAGATCGACGGCACATCGGCGTGGTGATCGATGCCCAGCGCCGTGGACGCGTTGCCCTGCGGGTCGAGGTCGACCACCAGGACCCGTGCACCGTGCAGTGCCAGCGAGGCCGCCAGGTTCACGGTCGTGGTGGTCTTGCCCACCCCGCCCTTCTGGTTGGCGACCACGATGATCCGGGTCTGGTCCGGGCGGGGCAGACCCTCACCGGCGCGCCCCAGCGCCTCGACCGGCAGCTGGGCGGATCGGCCGATGGGGGTGTCGTTGTCTACAAGGGGCGGAGGCGATGTTTCACGTGAAACATCCTCCCCCACCGATTCAGAGCGGGGACCGGGGACCGGATCGGCCATCGGCCCCGCGAGGTTGGCGTCGGACCGCACGGTGTCACTCTCCTCGACATCAGGCTCGCGATGCACAGAGCCTGCCATGTCATCCGGGTCGCGAACCAGCGGGGCCCATACTCCTGTGGATGAATCCACCGTTGTGGACAACTCTGTCCCCCTCGCGTCCTTGCGGGGGCGAGGGGCCGCAGCCGCCCGACCGCGGCTGATGATTCCGTGCAGCAGAGAGCGACGTTTCACGTGAAACACGATGCCCGGACGGAGTCTTCAGGCCGCTACGACACTCCGAAATCCATACCTATAGGGCTCAACACGGGTGAAATCTCCCGCATGGACGCCCCGGGAGCAGCATGATCAACGGCGACGGCGGACGCGTCCCACCCGCGCCGCCTTAGCCCGCTTGGCCGCGAACCTCACCCCACCGGGGCTCTCTCCGACCTCGACGCGCACCACCGTGGACAGCGGATCCACGACTCCCTCGCCCACCTGGAGCACCGAGGTCTTCACCACACCGAGCTTCGCCAGCGCGACCTTCGCCGCCACCAGCTCCTCGTCTGCGGTGTCGCCCTTGAGCGCCAGCATCTCCCCGTAGGGGCGCAGCAGGGGTACGCCCCAGCCGGCCAGCCGGTCCAGCGGGGCGACCGCGCGCGCCGTCACCACGTGCACCGGCTGCAGCTTGCCGAGGACCTCCTCGGCCCGCCCGCGCACCACGGTGACGTGGTCGAGGCCGAGCAGCTCCACGGCCTCCTGAAGGAAGGTCGTCCGGCGCAGCAGCGGCTCGAGCAGCGTGATCTTGAGATCGCGCCGCACCAGGGCCAAGGGGATGCCGGGGAGCCCGGCGCCCGAGCCCACGTCGCACACGGTGACGTTCTGGGGCACCACTTCCGACAGCACAGCGCAGTTCAACAGGTGCCGCTCCCACAGCCGCGGCACCTCGCGGGGCCCGATCAGGCCCCGCTTGACTCCCGCATCGGCCAGCAGCTCCGCGTAGCGCACAGCTTCCGGGAAAAACTCACCGAACACCGCGCGCGCCTCTTCAGGCGCCGGGGGAAGCTCAGCTGCCTCCGTCACGGGGACCGTCCTTCCGTACCGCATGGTTCTGAAGAACCACGTCTTCACGATGGTGCGTTGTTCACATGCCAGGCTGACAAACATCGGCCCCGCCTGCGACACAGACGGGGCCGAACACTCTCGCTACAGGTCAGGCGGGGAGTACCACGACGAAGCGCTGCGGCTCCTCGCCCTCGGACTCGCTGCGCAGGCCCGCGGCCGCCACCGCGTCGTGGACGACCTTCCGCTCGAACGGGGTCATGGGCGCCAGCTTCAGGGGCTCGCCGGACGCCTTCACGTCCGCCGCGGCCTGAGCGCCCGCTGCCGTCAGCTCCTCGCGCTTCTTCGCGCGGAACCCGTCGATGTCCAGCATCAGCCGGCTGCGGTCCCCGGTCTCCCGGTGCACGGCAAGGCGCGTCAGCTCCTGCAGAGCCTCCAGGACCTCGCCCTCGCGGCCCACGAGCTTCTGCAGGTCGCGGGTGGCCGAGTCACTCACGATCGACACCGCGGCCCGGTCGGCCTCGACGTCCATGTCGATGTCCCCGTCGAGGTCGGCGATGTCCAGCAGACCCTCGAGGTAGTCGGCCGCGATCTCGCCCTCCTGCTCGAGGCGGGTCAGGGTGTCGCCACCCTCAGCGGCGGCGGTGGTGGTGCCTTCCGTCACGGGAGGGACTCCTTCTTACTTCTTGGGAGAGGGCTTGGTGGGCGTCTGGCGCTGCGACTTCGACTGGCGCTTCGGCTGCTGCCGCTTCGCGGCACCACCACTCGCCGCATCAGAGTCTGCCGTGGCCTCGACACTCTTGGACACGGAACCGTCAGCCTGGGCGGCCAGACCCTGCTTCGTCAGCGCATTGATGAACTTGCGCTCGTTGTCGTTGCGGTCCGGCCCCTTGGCCACGATCCCCGCGACGATCTTCTTCTTGCTCCGGCCCTTGACGTCGCCGTTCGCACTGATGTGCTTCAGCAGACGGGTCAGGTACTGGTCCTGCGCCATGCTGCCCGGCGTCGGGTTCTGGTTGATCACGTACATCTGCTGACCCATGGTCCAGACGTTCGTGGTGAGCCAGTAGACGAGGACACCGACGGGGAAGTTGATGCCCATGACCGCGAAGATCAGCGGGAAGATGTACATCAGCATCTTCTGCTGCTGCATGAACGGCGTCTTGACCGACAGGTCGACGTTCTTCTGCATCAGCTGGCGCTGCGTGTAGAACTGCGACAGCGACATCAGGACGATCATGATGGCGGTCACGATGCGCACGTTGGTGATCGAGGCGTCCAGGCCCGCGACCTTCTCGGCACTGTCCGTGAACTTGGCAGCCAGGGGGGCGCCGAAGATGTGCGCCTGCCGGGCGCTCTCCAGCAGCGACTGGTTGATGACACCGATGGTCTCGCCGTTGGCGATGCTGGCGAGCACGTGGTAGAGGGCGAAGAAGAACGGCGACTGCGCCAGGATGGGAAGGCACGAGGAGAGCGGGTTGGTACCCGTCTCCTTGTACAGCTTCATCATCTCTTCGGACTGACGCTGCTTGTCGTTCTTGTAGCGCTCCTGGATCGCCTTCATCTTCGGCTGGAGCGCCTGCATGCCACGCGTCGCCTTGATCTGCTTCACGAAGAGCGGGATCAGGCAGATACGGATCAGGATCACCAGGGACACGATGGACAGGCCCCAGGCCCACCCACTGTCCGGTCCGAAGACCGCGCCATAGACGCTGTGGAACTGGACGATGATCCACGAGACGGGTGTGGTGATAAAGCTGAACAGACCGGCAATCGTGTCCACTAATCAGGCTCCTTGAGCATTGCGAGATCTACGCAACGCACTGCGCAGCTGCTCGTGCCAACGCGGGCGTTTACGGGGTGGGACGTGGTCCACGCCGCCCGGGGACCACGGATTGCACCGCAGGATCCGCCAGGCGGTCAGAACCGTCCCCTTCACCGCACCATGCCGGTCGATGGCCGCGTACCCGTAGTGCGAACACGAGGGGTAGTACCGGCACACCGGGCCGAGCAGCGGACTGATCGTCCACTGGTACAGCTTGATCAAAGCGAGCAGCGGGTACTTCATCGAGCGACGCCTCCCAGGAGCCGCGTCAGCGCGGCATCCAGGTCCCGGGCCAGTTCGTCGGGGCCGGCGTCACCCGATCCGGGCAGCGCGCGTACCACCACCAGGCTACCGGCGGGCAGCTGGGACAGCCGCTCGCGGACAAGATGGCGCAAACGGCGCTTCACCCGGTTACGGACGACGGCGTTGCCCACGGCCTTGCTGACGACGAAACCCGCACGCGTCGAGGGATCGATCTCCCCCGGCTCGTGCGGGTCCGTTGCACCGCTTGTACGTAGGTGGACGACGAGGAGCGGGCGACCGGCCCGGCGTCCTCGACGTACCGCGCTCGCGAAGTCCTCGCGCCGCCTCAGCCGATTTTCGGGAGACAGCACGACGTCACGACCTGCGTCTGTTGGTTACGCGGAAAGGACGGAGCGGCCCTTGCCACGGCGGTTCGCCAGGATCGCGCGACCGGCACGGGTACGCATCCGGAGACGGAAGCCGTGGGTCTTGGCACGACGGCGGTTGTTCGGCTGGAAGGTGCGCTTGCTCACTCGGGGGCTCCAGAGAATGAATCGTTGTGGCGGGACATCGCCTGGCTGTCACCGTGCGCCCACGAGGAAACAACTCGCGTGTTCGCCCGAGTGGCACCGCAAACGATCACGTTCCGTGATCTTCGCCCATCGGTAGGCAGGCGGCAGCAGCCATCGACAACTCGACCTCGTCACGGTACGCGCGGCTACGCCATCCGGTCAAACCGAGCCGACGGTGCCCCACACTGTGCACAGGCTGTGGACAACGACTTGAACCGTACCCGTCGCCCTGACTACCGTTGACTGACCCCGGATTTTTAGTCCCGACCGTCCCAAAGAACCACACATTCGTGGGACCCCCGTGAGAGAGCGTGTTCTGTGGCTGACGTACCTGCCGATCTTGCCGCAGTGTGGCCAAGGGTGCTCGAAAAGCTCCTCGGAGAGGGACAGCCGGGGATCGAGCCCAAGGACAAGCAGTGGGTCGAGCGCTGTCAGCCGCTGGCCCTCGTCGCCGACACCGCGCTGCTCGCCGTCCCCAATGAATGGGGCAAGCGCGTCCTCGAAGGCCGGCTCGCCCCGCTCATCAGCGACGCGCTCAGCCGGGAGTGCGGCCGCCCCATCCGGATCGCCATCACCGTGGACGACTCCGCGGGCGAGCCCGCTCCCCCCGCCCAGCCCGTCCAGCAGCGCGACGGCTACGAGCCGTACGGCGGCCAGCGCTCCGGCGGCGGCCCCCCGGACGACCAGCTCCCCAGCGCCCGCCCCGCCTACCCGGACTACCAGCAGCCCCGCCCCGAGCCCGGCTCCTGGCCCCGCGGCGGGCAGCAGGACGACTACGGCTGGCAGCAGCCGCGCCTCGGCGGTTTCCCCGAGCGCGACCCGTACGCCTCCCCGCAGCCGGGGTACCTCCAGCAGTCCGAGCCCTCCGGCTACGACCAGGGCCCGTACGAGCAGCAGAAGTACGAGCAGTCCCCGTACGAGCCCCAGCAGTCGCGGCAGTCCCATCAGTACGAGCAGCAGCAGTACGAGCAGCCGGCGCCGCGCCAGCCCCAGGGCCGGCCCTCGGCGCCGGCCCCGTCCGGCGGCTCGACCTCGGGCCCGCTGGAGCCGACCGCCCGGCTGAACCCCAAGTACCTGTTCGACACCTTCGTCATCGGCGCCTCCAACCGCTTCGCGCACGCCGCCGCGGTGGCCGTCGCCGAGGCACCCGCCAAGGCGTACAACCCCCTCTTCATCTACGGGGAGTCGGGCCTCGGCAAGACGCACCTGCTGCACGCCATCGGGCACTACGCGCGGAGCCTGTACCCGGGGACCCGCGTGCGGTACGTGAGCTCCGAGGAGTTCACCAACGAGTTCATCAACTCCATCCGCGACGGCAAGGGCGACGCCTTCCGCAAGCGGTACCGGGAGATGGACATCCTGCTGGTCGACGACATCCAGTTCCTCGCGAGCAAGGAGTCGACGCAGGAGGAGTTCTTCCACACCTTCAACACGCTCCACAACGCCAACAAGCAGATCGTGCTGTCCTCCGACCGGCCGCCCAAGCAGCTCGTCACTCTGGAGGACCGGCTCCGCAACCGCTTCGAGTGGGGCCTGATCACCGACGTCCAGCCGCCCGAGCTGGAGACCCGTATCGCGATCCTGCGCAAGAAGGCCGTCCAGGAGCAGCTCAACGCGCCGCCGGAGGTACTGGAGTTCATCGCCTCACGCATCTCGCGCAACATCCGCGAGCTGGAGGGAGCGCTGATCCGGGTCACGGCCTTCGCGAGCCTGAACCGGCAGCCGGTCGACCTCGGCCTCACCGAGGACGTCCTCAAGAACCTGATCCCGGGCGGCGAGGACAGCGCGCCCGAGATCACCGCCTCGGACATCATGGCGGCCACCGCGGACTACTTCGGGCTGACGGTGGACGACCTCTGCGGGTCGTCCCGGAGCCGGGTCCTGGTGACCGCCCGGCAGATCGCCATGTACCTGTGCCGGGAGCTCACGGACCTCTCCCTGCCCAAGATCGGGGCGCAGTTCGGCGGCCGCGACCACACCACCGTCATGCACGCGGACCGCAAGATCCGGGCCCTGATGGCCGAGCGGCGCTCCATCTACAACCAGGTCACGGAGCTCACCAACCGCATCAAGAACGCCTGAGACGGCCCGCAGGAGCGATGCCAGGGCCCCGTCACACGCACGCAGAGGGCGCTCCCGGATCACAACGGGGGCGCCCTTCTTCGTCCGTGCGCCCCTGACCTGTTCGAATACGCCCCCAAGAGAGCAAGTCATCCACAGATTCCCGGACTTTCTTCCGTCCACAGCCTGGGGACAGGATCCGTTGCCCACAATCTGTCCACAGGGCTGCCGGGTGAGTCCCCATCAGGGCAGGTCAGCCCCCTGTGGAATTGTGCGCAAGCGTCATCCACAGGCTGTGGACGAATATTTCGTCCACAGGGCTGTCCACGCCTTTGTCCACCGGCGGCCCACAGCTTCGCCGACCCTGTGCACAGGATCCGAGGACTTCTCCACACCGTTGTCCACTGTTCGGCAAAGCGCCACCCCCTCTCACCGCCCCGAGTGAAAGCGGTCACACGGAAGTAGACGTTTGGGTTGTGGAGTACCGGGGGAAAGCTGGGGACACACCTGTGGAGTAGTAGGGCTCTCCTGGGGACGGCCTGTGCAGAAGTTTTCGTTCTCCACAGGAACACCGTGTTGTCCACCGGTGCCGCCCACAGGCCCGGTGGATAAAAACCACGCCTTGACCTGCGGAAACGGTTTTATCCACTGTATCCACAGCCCCTACTACTACCCCCATAGAGAGTTAGCTCGGATTCGGTTTTCAAGCAGGCCCTGTGCACAACTCGGTGGGCGGGCTCGCCGCCGCCTCGTCCCCGACTTGACCGCCGACCGCACCGACTGTCGGCGCCGTACGTCAGACTGGTCCCCGGCATCGGTCGAGGCATCGACGAGCCGACGACGAAGGCCGGCAAGACGAGCGAGCAACAGCAGGAGGCGGTTCCGGTGAAGATCCGGGTGGAGCGCGACGTACTCGCGGAGGCGGTGGCCTGGACGGCCCGCAGCCTCCCGGCCCGGCCGCCGGTCCCCGTTCTCGCGGGCCTTCTGCTGAAGGCCGAGGACGGCAAGCTGAGCCTCTCCGGCTTCGACTACGAGGTCTCGGCCCGGGTCTCCGTCGACGCGGACGTCGAGGAGGACGGCACGGTCCTGGTATCCGGTCGGCTGCTCGCCGACATCTGCCGCGCCCTGCCCAACCGGCCGGTGGAGATTTCCACAGACGGTGTACGGGCCACCGTGGTCTGCGGCTCCTCACGATTCACACTCCACACCCTGCCTGTGGAGGAGTACCCGGCGCTGCCGCAGATGCCGACCGCGACCGGCACCGTGCCCGGCGAGGTCTTCGCCTCCGCCGCCGCGCAGGTCGCCATCGCCGCCGGCCGCGACGACACGCTGCCCGTGCTGACCGGTGTCCGCATCGAGATCGAGGGCGACCGCGTCACCCTGGCCTCCACCGACCGCTACCGCTTCGCGGTCCGCGAGTTCCTGTGGAAGCCGGAGGACCCGGAGGCCTCCGCCGTGGCCCTGGTGCCCGCGAAGACGCTCCTGGACACCGCGAAGTCCCTGACCAGCGGTGACACCGTCACCCTGGCGCTCTCCGGCTCCGGTCAGGGCGAGGGGCTCATCGGCTTCGAGGGCGCCGGCCGCCGCACCACCACCCGGCTGCTCGAAGGCGACCTGCCGAAGTACCGGACGCTCTTCCCGACCGAGTTCAACTCCGTCGCCGTGATCGAGACCGCCCCGTTCGTCGAGGCCGTCAAGCGCGTCGCCCTGGTCGCCGAGCGCAACACCCCCGTCCGGCTGAGCTTCGAGCAGGGCGTGCTCATCCTGGAAGCCGGTTCCAGCGACGATGCACAGGCTGTGGAGCGCGTCGACGCCAAGCTCGAGGGCGACGACATCTCGATCGCCTTCAACCCGACCTTCCTGCTGGACGGCCTGAGCGCGATCGACTCGCCCGCCGCCCAGCTCAGCTTCACCACGTCCACCAAGCCGGCCCTGCTCAGCGGCCGTCCCGCGGTCGACGCCGAAGCGGACGAGGCGTACAAGTACCTGATCATGCCGGTGCGTCTCTCCGGTTGATGCTTCGCAGGTCAGGCCCGGTTTCGCAGTCTGCGGGACCGGGCCTGACCGCGTCACGGTCCCCGTGCGCCCCGTGAAGCCGGGCGCCCCGCCCCGGCGTAGGCTCGGGGCCGGGGGGTGTCTCCGGGAAGCAGGGGACCCCCGGTACAGACGGCCACAACGCTTAAGGAACCACCTGATGGAGCTTGGTCTCGTCGGTCTCGGCAAGATGGGCGGCAACATGCGCGAGCGCATTCGCCGCGCAGGCCACACCGTCATCGGATACGACCGCAGCCCGGACCTCGCCGATGTCCACAGCCTGCGGGAACTTGTGGACAGCCTGCAGGCCCCCCGGGTGGTGTGGGTGATGGTCCCGGCAGGCGCGGCGACCCAGTCCACCGTCGACGAGCTCGCCGAGCTGCTCTCCCCCGGCGACGTCGTCGTCGACGGCGGGAACTCGCGCTGGACCGACGACGAGAAGCACGCGGCGGAGCTCGCCGCCAAGGGCATCGGCTTCGTCGACTGCGGAGTCTCCGGCGGCGTCTGGGGCCTCGAGAACGGCTACGCCCTCATGTACGGCGGCTCCGCGGACGACGTCGCCCGCGTCCAGCCGGTCTTCGACGCCCTCAAGCCCGAGGGCGACTTCGGCTCCGTACACGCCGGCAAGGTCGGCGCGGGCCACTTCGCGAAGATGGTCCACAACGGCATCGAGTACGCCATGATGCAGGCCTACGCCGAGGGCTGGGAGCTCCTGGAGAAGGTGGACTCGGTCACCGACGTCCGCGAGGTCTTCCGCTCCTGGCAGGAAGGCACCGTCATCCGCTCCTGGCTGCTGGACCTGGCCGTGAACGCCCTCGACGAGGACGAGCACCTGGATCAGCTGCGCGGCTTCGCCCAGGACTCGGGCGAGGGCCGCTGGACCGTGGAGGCGGCGATCGACAACGCCGTTCCGCTGCCGGCGATCACCGCGTCGCTGTTCGCGCGCTTCGCCTCGCGCCAGGACGACTCCCCCCAGATGAAGATGATCGCCGCGCTGCGCAACCAGTTCGGCGGCCACGCGGTCGAGAAGGCCTAGCACCACCACAGCACGACAGCACCACAGAGCAGCAGGAAGCCGGGGGAGGTCGGCGCCGTATGCATGTTTCGCATCTCTCGTTGGCCGACTTCCGCTCGTACGCCCGGGCCGAGGTACCCCTCGACCCGGGCGTCACCGCGTTCGTGGGTCCCAACGGCCAGGGCAAGACCAACCTCGTCGAGGCCATCGGCTACCTGGCCACCCTCGGCAGCCACCGCGTCTCCTCGGACGCCCCGCTCGTGCGGATGGGCGCGGAGCGGGCGGTCATCCGCGCCGCCCTCACCCAGGGCGAGCGCCGGCAGCTGGTGGAGCTGGAACTGAACCCGGGGCGGGCGAACCGGGCCCGGATCAACCGCTCCTCGCAGGTACGGCCGCGGGACGTGCTGGGGATCGTCCGCACGGTGCTGTTCGCCCCGGAGGACCTGGCCCTGGTCAAGGGCGACCCGGGAGAGCGGCGGCGGTTCCTGGACGAGCTCGTCACCGCGCGCTCGCCGCGGATGGCGGCGGTCCGGTCCGACTACGAGCGCGTGCTCAAGCAGCGCAACACCCTGCTGAAGTCCGCGGCGATGGCCCGTCGGCACGGCGGCCGCTCGATGGACCTGTCCACCCTCGACGTGTGGGACCAGCACCTGGCGCGCACGGGCGCGGAGCTGCTGGCGCACCGCCTGGACCTCATCGCGACCCTGCTGCCGCTGGCGGACAAGGCGTACGAGCAGCTCGCGCCCGGCGGCGGCCCGCTGGGCATGGCGTACAAGTCCTCGGCGGGCGAGGCGGCCGAGGCCGGGGACGGCGGCGCCGCGCGGACCCGCGAGGCGCTGTTCGATGCCTTGCTGGCGGCCCTGGCGGAGGTGCGCAAGCAGGAGATCGAGCGGGGGGTGACCCTGGTCGGCCCGCACCGCGACGACGTGCTGCTGCGGCTGGGCGAGCTGCCCGCGAAGGGGTACGCCAGCCACGGGGAGTCGTGGTCGTACGCGCTGGCGCTGCGCCTGGCCTCGTACGAGCTGCTGCGCTCGGAGGGCAGCGAGCCCGTGCTGATCCTGGACGACGTCTTCGCGGAGCTGGACGCGCGGCGCCGGGAGCGGCTGGCGGAGCTGGTGGCGCCGGGTGAGCAGGTCCTGGTGACGGCGGCTGTGGACGATGACGTTCCGGGTGTGCTGGCGGGAGCGCGGTTCGGAGTGTCCGGCGGTGAGGTGACCCGGCTGTGAACGATCAGGGAGACGGCCCCCGGGCCGGACAGGAGCCGCGCAGGGTTCCGGAGGCGTCCGGGGTGGACCTGGCCCGCCAGGCCCTGGCGGCGGCGCGGGAGCAGGCGCGGGCCCGGGGCAACGCGGCGGGCGGCGGCCGCAAGCGGCAGCACCAGCAGGGGCTGCGCTCGGGCGCCCGGGCGGACGGCCGCGACCCGATGCCGCTGATGGCGGCGCTGGACCGGCTGCGCACGGAGCGCGGCTGGGAGATGCCGATGGCGGTGGCGGGCGTGATGGAGCGCTGGCCGGAGATCGTCGGCCCGGACATCGCCGCGCACTGTGAACCGGAACGCTACGAGGACCGTGAGCTGGTCGTGCGGTGCGATTCCTCGGCGTGGGCGGCGCAGCTGAAGCTGCTGGCCCCGCAGCTGGTCGCGCGGCTCAACGCGGACCTGGGGCAGGGCACGGTACGGCTGATCAAGGTGCATGGCCCCGGCGGGCGTCCCAAGGGGTACGGGCCGTGGCGGGCGCCCGGTAGCAAGGGCCCGGGGGACACCTACGGCTGAGCCGGCCCCCCGGCGCCCGCGGCCGGGGGCCGGGGGCGGAACCCGTCGGCGGTGCTGTCCCTGCCCGGGCGGCCCCGGCGGCGGCACCCGCGGCCCGGCCGGTCCCGGCAGCGGGTCCTCCGCCCGGATATCCCGTACGGGACGGGCGGTCGGCGGCGCCGGAACGCGCGCCGGGCGCGGGGTCCGGCGGCGGTTCGCGCGTGGCGTCCCTCACGGTAGCGGGAGGTTGACAGGCCGAAGCGCTGGATGCCCGTGTGAGCCTCTTTGAGCCCCTTCCCGTATATGGGGAGTCGGAGAGAGGCGGTTCAGGGCGGCACATGCGGACTCAGGTACCGGCAAACCCCCATTCATGTCGGCGGTACCGGTAGACTGGAGCCAATCCCGCCCGATCGCGGGATCCCGTCGACTTACGCCGACAACACGCTGACAACGCAGATCGACGCAGCCGCTCCCGCTCGCATGCCTGCTGGCCCGGAGTACGGCCTGTGCTGTGCCAGAAAGGGCGCTTCGTGGCCGATTCCGGCAACCCCAACGACAAGAACGAGTCCACCGCCGGCGGCGAGGCCGCCGAGGCAGGTGGATCTTCGTATACCGGAAGCAACATCCAGGTCCTGGAGGGCCTGGACGCGGTCCGCAAGCGGCCCGGCATGTACATCGGATCGACGGGTGAGCGCGGTCTGCACCACCTCGTCTACGAGGTCGTCGACAACTCGGTCGACGAGGCGCTGGCCGGACACGCGGACACCATCGACGTCACGATCCTCGCCGACGGCGGGGTCAAGGTCGTCGACAACGGCCGTGGCATCCCGGTCGACATCGTGCCCTCCGAGGGCAAGCCGGCCGTCGAGGTCGTGCTGACCGTCCTGCACGCGGGCGGCAAGTTCGGCGGCGGCGGCTACGCCGTTTCCGGCGGTCTGCACGGCGTGGGCGTCTCCGTCGTGAACGCGCTGTCCAAGCGGGTCGCGGTCGAGGTCCGGCGTGACGGCTTCCGCTGGACCCAGGACTACAAGCTCGGCGCCCCGACCGCGGAGCTCGCGAAGAACGAGGAGACCGGCGAGACCGGCACGTCGGTGACGTTCTGGGCCGACGCCGACATCTTCGAGACGACCGAGTACTCCTTCGAGACGCTCTCCCGGCGCTTCCAGGAGATGGCCTTCCTCAACAAGGGCCTGACCCTGTCGCTGACGGACGAGCGGGAGTCGGCGAAGGCGACGGTCGGCGCGGACGACCCGGACGTGGACGCGGCCGAGCCCCCGGCGCGCACGGTGAAGTACCACTACGAGGGCGGCATCGTCGACTTCGTGAAGTACCTCAACTCGCGCAAGGGCGAGCTGATCCACCCGACGGTCATCGACGTCGAGGCCGAGGACAAGGAGCGCATGCTCTCGGTCCAGATCGCGATGCAGTGGAACTCGCAGTACACGGAGGGGGTCTACTCCTTCGCGAACACGATCCACACGCACGAGGGCGGCACGCACGAGGAGGGTTTCCGTGCGGCGCTGACCGGGCTGGTGAACCGTTACGCGCGGGAGAAGAAGTTCCTGCGGGAGAAGGACGACAACCTCGCCGGCGAGGACATCCGCGAGGGTCTGACGGCGATCATCTCGGTGAAGCTGGGCGAGCCCCAGTTCGAGGGCCAGACGAAGACGAAGCTGGGCAACACCGAGGCCAAGACCTTCGTGCAGAAGGTGGTCCACGAGCACCTCAACGACTGGTTCGACCGGAACCCGAACGAGGCCGCGGACATCATCCGCAAGTCGATCCAGGCCGCCACGGCCCGCGTCGCGGCCCGCAAGGCCCGCGACCTCACCCGCCGCAAGGGCCTCCTGGAGAGCGCCTCGCTGCCGGGCAAGCTGTCCGACTGCCAGTCCAACGACCCGGCCAAGTGCGAGATCTTCATCGTCGAGGGCGACTCGGCCGGCGGCTCCGCGAAGTCCGGCCGCAACCCGATGTACCAGGCCATCCTGCCCATTCGCGGCAAGATCCTGAACGTCGAGAAGGCCCGCATCGACAAGATCCTCCAGAACACCGAGGTCCAGGCCCTCATCAGCGCCTTCGGCACCGGTGTCCACGAGGACTTCGACATCGAGAAGCTCCGCTACCACAAGATCATCCTGATGGCGGACGCCGACGTCGACGGCCAGCACATCAACACCCTCCTCCTCACCTTCCTCTTCCGCTTCATGCGGCCGCTGGTCGAGGCCGGACACGTGTACCTCTCCCGCCCCCCGCTCTACAAGATCAAGTGGGGCCGGGACGACTTCGAGTACGCGTACTCCGACCGCGAACGCGACGCCCTGGTCGAACTCGGCAAGCACAACGGCAAGCGGATCAGGGAAGACTCCATCCAGCGCTTCAAGGGTCTGGGCGAGATGAACGCCGAGGAACTGCGCATCACCACCATGGACGTCGACCACCGCGTACTGGGCCAGGTCACCCTGGACGACGCCGCACAGGCCGACGACCTGTTCTCGGTGCTGATGGGTGAGGACGTCGAAGCCCGGCGCTCCTTCATCCAGCGCAACGCCAAGGACGTCCGCTTCCTCGACATCTGAGTCGGCTCAGCTGACTGCCTGAAAGGACCTCTGACCAGCAATGGCCGACGAAACCACCCCCACCGCGGAGAACTCCGCGGAGGAGCCCGTCATGCGTATCGAGCCCGTCGGGCTCGAGACGGAGATGCAGCGCTCCTACCTCGACTACGCCATGTCCGTCATCGTCTCGCGCGCCCTGCCGGACGTGCGGGACGGCCTCAAGCCGGTCCACCGCCGCGTGCTGTACGCGATGTACGACGGCGGCTACCGGCCCGAGAAGGGCTTCTACAAGTGCGCCCGCGTCGTCGGCGACGTCATGGGCACCTACCACCCGCACGGCGACTCCTCGATCTACGACGCGCTGGTCCGCCTGGCCCAGCCGTGGTCGCTGCGGATGCCGCTGGTGGACAGCAACGGCAACTTCGGCTCCCCGGGCAACGACCCGGCGGCCGCGATGCGCTACACCGAGTGCAAGCTGATGCCGCTGGCCATGGAGATGCTCCGGGACATCGACGAGGACACCGTCGACTTCACGGACAACTACGACGGCCGCAACCAGGAGCCCACCGTCCTGCCGGCGCGCTTCCCGAACCTGCTGGTCAACGGCAGCGCCGGCATCGCGGTCGGCATGGCCACCAACATCCCGCCGCACAACCTCCGCGAGGTCGCGTCCGGTGCCCAGTGGGCGCTGGAGCACCCGGAGGCCTCGCACGAGGAGCTCCAGGACGCGCTCATCGAGCGCATCAAGGGCCCGGACTTCCCGTCGGGCGCCCTGGTCGTGGGCCGCAAGGGCATCGAGGAGGCGTACCGGACCGGGCGCGGCTCCATCACGATGCGCGCGGTGGTGGAGGTCGAGGAGATCCAGAACCGCCAGTGCCTGGTGGTCACGGAGCTCCCGTACCAGACCAACCCCGACAACCTCGCGCAGAAGATCGCGGACCTCGTCAAGGACGGCAAGGTCGGCGGCATCGCCGACGTCCGCGACGAGACGTCCTCGCGGACCGGCCAGCGCCTGGTGATCGTCCTCAAGCGCGACGCCGTCGCCAAGGTCGTGCTGAACAACCTGTACAAGCACACCGACCTGCAGACGAACTTCGGCGCCAACATGCTGGCGCTGGTGGACGGCGTGCCGCGCACGCTGTCGATCGACGCGTTCATCCGCCACTGGGTGACGCACCAGATCGAGGTCATCGTCCGGCGCACGAAGTTCCGCCTGCGCAAGGCGGAGGAGCGGGCGCACATCCTGCGCGGCCTGCTCAAGGCGCTGGACGCGATCGACGAGGTCATCGCGCTGATCCGGCGCAGCAACACCGTCGAGATCGCGCGCGAGGGCCTGATGGGCCTGCTGTCGATCGACGAGATCCAGGCGAACGCGATCCTGGAGATGCAGCTCCGCCGCCTGGCGGCCCTGGAGCGGCAGAAGATCGTCGCCGAGCACGACGAGCTCCAGGCCAAGATCAACGAGTACAACGCGATCCTGGCCTCGGAGTCGCGCCAGCGCACCATCGTCAGTGAGGAACTGGCCGCGATCGTCGAGAAGTTCGGCGACGACCGGCGCTCCAAGCTGGTCCCCTTCGACGGCGACATGTCCATGGAGGACCTGATCGCCGAAGAGGACATCGTCGTCACGATCACGCACGGCGGCTACGTCAAGCGGACCAAGACCGAGGACTACCGCTCGCAGAAGCGCGGCGGCAAGGGCGTGCGCGGGACGAAGTTGAAGCAGGACGACCTGGTCGACCACTTCTTCGTCTCCACCACGCACCACTGGCTGCTGTTCTTCACGAACAAGGGCCGCGTCTACCGCTCCAAGGCGTACGAGCTGCCGGACGCCGGCCGTGACGCCCGCGGGCAGCACGTGGCGAACCTGCTGGCCTTCCAGCCGGACGAGAAGATCGCCCAGATCCTCGCGATCCGCGACTACGAGGCGGCGCCCTACCTGATCCTGGCCACCAAGGGCGGCCTGGTGAAGAAGACGGCGCTCAAGGACTACGACTCGCCCCGTTCGGGTGGCGTCATCGCGATCAACCTCCGGGAGACGGAGGACGGCAGCGACGACGAGCTGATCGGCGCGGAGCTGGTGTCCGCCGACGACGACCTGCTGCTCATCAGCCGCAAGGCGCAGTCGATCCGCTTCACGGCGACCGACGACTCGCTGCGCCCGATGGGCCGCGCCACCTCGGGCGTGAAGGGCATGAGTTTCCGCGGCGCGGACGAGCTGCTCTCGATGAGCGTGGTCCGGCCGGGTACGTTCGTGTTCACCGCGACCGACGGGGGCTACGCCAAGCGCACGCCGGTCGACGAGTACCGGGTCCAGGGCCGTGGCGGTCTGGGCATCAAGGCCGCGAAGATCGTGGAGGACCGCGGGTCGCTCGTAGGGGCGCTCGTTGTGGACGAAACGGACGAGATTCTTGCCATCACGCTCAGCGGTGGTGTGATTCGTACGCGCGTCAACGAAGTCAGGGAGACCGGCCGTGACACCATGGGTGTCCAGCTGATCAACCTGGGGAAGCGCGATGCCGTGGTGGGCATCGCTCGTAACGCCGAGGCCGGTCAGGAAGCTGACGAGGTCGACGAGATCGAGACAGAGATCGAGACCGAGGCAGCCGACGGACAGGCCGCCGAGGCCGCCGGGGGCACGCAGCCTCCGGCCGGGGAGCACGAGGAGTAAGTCGTGAGTGGAGCCACGGGCGCCGGACCGGCCAAGACTGGAGCGAACGGTGCCCGTGGCCCCGCCGCGGACCCTCAGGGGGGAACCGTGACGGACACCCGAGGACCGCAGCCCGCGGGCGGCGCCGGTACGGGTACCAGTGCCGGCGCCGGCCAGGAGCGGCCCGCACAGCCGTACCAGCCGCCGCAGGCATACGCGGCGCCCCCCGGCCAGGGGGCGCCGCGGGGCGGCGGCGCGGCCGCACAGCGCGCGCCGCGTACGGGGACGCGTACGGCGCCCCGGACGCGCAAGGCGCGGCTGCGGGTGGCCAAGGCCGACCCGTGGTCGGTGATGAAGGTCAGCTTCCTTCTGTCGATCGCGCTGGGCGTCTGCACGATCGTCGCCGCGGTGGTGCTGTGGATGGTCATGGACGCGATGGGCGTCTTCTCGACCGTCGGCGGCACGATCAGCGAGGCGACCGGCTCGAACGAGAGCAACGGCTTCGACCTCCAGTCGTTCCTGTCGCTGCCGCGCGTGCTGGTCTTCACGTCGGTGATCGCGGTCATCAACGTGGTGCTGGCGACTGCGCTGGCGACGCTCGGCTCCTTCATCTACAACCTGTCCGCAGGCTTCGTCGGCGGTGTCGAGCTGACGCTCGCCGAGGACGAGTGACCTGCGCAGACGCGTGGTCAGAACCGATTTTGGAGCTACCGCGTCTGTGCGCTAATCTTCAGGAGTCAGCGCGCAGCGCGGATGGGGCTATAGCTCAGTTGGTTAGAGCGCATCCCTGATAAGGATGAGGCCACAGGTTCAAATCCTGTTAGCCCCACAGTGTCGAAGACCCCCAGGCCCTAGGCCTGGGGGTCTTCGTCGTTGGGCCAGTTGGTGGGTCGCCAGGTCACCGATCGGTATCGGTCGGTGTGTATTGTTGGGCGCCAGAAGTCCCCTACGTCAACGAAAGACGAGGTCGCGCGGTGAAGAAGCTGCTCCTGGTCGCACTGGCCGCCATCGGCGGGCTCCTCGTGTACCGCCAGATCCAGGCGGACCGCGCCGAGCAGGACCTGTGGACGGAGGCAACTGACTCCGTGCCCTCTGGTTCCGGTGTGTGAGACCCAAGGTTGATCCCATGAAGCCCCGGCTGCCGCTGCTGCCGGGGCTTTGTGCTGTCCTGTGACGAAAAATTGCGTTATGTAAAGATTTGACTTGCGCTAGCAAACTCGGGGTGGGTGTGATGGGTCGGGTACGTCGGACGGGTCGGGTGCGGGTGCGCCGGGCCCCGCGGGTACGGAGGACCGCGCTTCTGGGAGCTGCGGTCCTGGGCCTCGTGGCGGGGGCGCCGGCGGCGGCGCACGCCACGGGGGCGGCCCCGCAGCCCGTGCCGGCGTACCGGGCCGCCGAGGGCGCCAGGGCGGTGGAGGGGAAGCCCTCCACCGCGGACGCCCCGCTGCTGGAGGCCGGCCACACCTACGCGGACACCCTCGCGCCAGGGGAGCGGGTCTACCGGCTCGTCCTGGAGCAGGACCGGTCCGACGTGTACGTCTCCGCGGTGGCGCGGCCGGGGGCCGGCGCCAAGGTCGGCTACGGCGACGGCATCACGGTGGAGGTCATGACCACCGCCGGGCGGACCTGCCCCGGCGGTTCGGGCCGGGCCTCCTTCGGCTACGACCCGGTCCCCATCAGCGCCGCGGGCGTCCGGCGGGGCGCGGAGGACCACGACTGCGCGCCGGGCGGGGTCTACTACGCCAAGGTCACCCGGACCGCCGCGAAGGGCTCCGACCAGAGCCCCTGGCCGCTGGAGCTCCGGGTCCAGCGCGAGCCCGGCACCGGCGCGGGCGGCCCCACAGCGGCGCCGAGCGCCTGGCCCTCGGGGACGCCCGCGCTGCCCGGCAGCGAGCCGGTGCCCCGGACCGGCGGCACCGGCTTCAACGACGCCCGGGCCCTGACGTCCGGGGTGTGGCGCGACGAGCTGCTGCCCGGGCAGACCCGGTACTACCGGGTCCCGCTGGACTGGGGGCAGCAGCTGGGCGTCGGCGCCGAGCTGGCCGCGGCCCGGATGACGAAGCAGTACGGCTCGGCGTCGAACGGGCTCACCGTCGCGCTGTACAGCCCGTACCGGGCTCTCGTCTCGGACGAGAACGCCCCGTACGACGGCAAGCAGGCCGGGCTCACGCTGGAGAAGACGCCGCCCGTGGCGTACGAGAACCGCTTCTCCGGTGACACGGACGTCCACGCGGTGGGGATCGCAGGCTGGTACTACATCGGCGTCACCATGGGCGTAAAGGTCGCCGAGTTCACGCAGGACGCCGTTCCGGTGCCCCTGACCCTGCGGACGGACGTCATCGGCAGTCCGGGGAGGGCGCCCGCCTACCGGGAGGATCCCGCCCCGGGCGGGTTCGGCGTCGGGACCGCGGAGCGGGCGGCGGCCCGTGACGGGCTGACCGCGCCGGAGGCGAGCGAGGACGCCGCGAACCGTTCGTCGATGCGGCTGGTGGCCGGGGCGGGCTTCGGCACCGGGACGCTGCTGCTGCTCGTCCTGGGCGGCTGGGTGCTGCTGGCCCGGCGGGGCCGGGGCGCTACTGCTGGATGACGGCCCAGACTCCGACGGCGAAGCAGAGCAGCGCCGCGAGGAGGATGCCGGCCGTCACCCGGGCCGGGGGCGGTGCGATGCCGCCGGTACGGGCCGCCGGGGCGGCGGGTGCCGCGGACGCGGCGGGTGCCGCCGGTGTCGGGTGCGGGGCGGGGCCCGGGGGCGGCAGGTGGAAGCTCCCGGTCGCCGAGGGGCCGGACGCCCGGGCGGGAGCGGCAGGGTGGGCCGGGGCCGGGTAGGGCGCGGCCGGGTACGGGGCAGCCGGGTACGGGGCGGCGGTGGTCCCGCTGTGGGGCGCTGCGGGGGAGGCGGGGGCCGTGGCCCCGGCCGCCGTCCGGGCCGTTCCCCGCGGATCGGCGGGGGCGGACTCCGGCACGGTCCCGGAGGACGCGGGAGGGGGGCCGGGAACGGGCGGGTGACCGCCCGGCGGGACGGTGGCGACCGTGGGCGCCCCGGGGGTCACGGCGGACGTGCTCAGCGGCCCCTGCGGGCCGAAACCGGCGGGGATCGGTCCGAGTTGGTCGAACACCTCCACCGGCTCCTCGTCGGGGGCGGGCGGCGGGAGGAGCTCGACGGCCTCGGCGAGCGCCTTGCGGGCGCCCGTGGCCGTCCGGAACCGGCTGTGGGGGTCCGGCTGGAGGAGGGAGGAGAGGACGTCCCAGAGCGGCGCGGGAACGCCTTCGGGAGCGCCGGGGGTGCCGTGGGCGAGGAAGCGCTCCACCAGGCCCTGGGAGTCGGGCTTGCGCCCCCGCAGCAGGTACAGGGCCACCAGCCCGACGGCGAAGAGGTCGGCCGAGAAGTCGGGCTCGGCGCCCAGAAGTTGCTCGGGGGCGAAGTAACCGGGCGTGCCGACCACGTAGTCGGTCTCCGTCAGCCGGGGCTCGCCCTTGCGCATGGAGATGCCGAAGTCGGACAGCCGCAGGTGCGGCCGCCCGGTTCCGGTGGCCTCCATCAGGATGTTGGCCGGTTTGATGTCGCGGTGCACGACACCCTCCGCGTGCACCGCGGCCAGCCCGGACAGGAGCTGGTCGAGCAGCGTGCACACGAAGCGGGGCGGGAGCGGTCCGTAGTCGCCGATCACGTGGGCGAGGGAGCCGCCGCCGACCAGGTCCATGGTGAAGAGGACCTTGTCGTCGTCGGCCGCCCAGCTGGCCGGCGCCAGTACGTGGGGGTGGTCGATCCGCAGGGCCTGTTCCCGCACGAAGCGCAGCAGGGTGTGGGCGTCGCTCTGCAGGAGGACCTTCGCGGCGACGTACCGTCGACGCCTGTGGTCCCAGGCCCGCCACACGGCCCCCGCACCACCGCGCCCGATCGGATCGATCAGCTCGTACCGACCGGCGAAGATCTCACCCACGCTGTGCCCGTCCCCCCGTCACCTTTGTCCGCCGCCGTACGTGTCAGTTCTGATGGGCCTCGTAGTGGGCCACCGCTTCCGCGGTGCGGCCCGCGCCGTACACCCGGAGGAACTCTGCCAGTTCCGGGTGGCTGGGGGCGAGGGTGTCGGCGGCGTCGATGATGTCGCCGGCCGCGGAGACCGAGCGCAGCAGCGACTGGATCTCCCGGACGACCCGCTTGACGGTGGGGGCGCCTGAATGGGTCGCGGTCTGGCCGCTGTTGCTGAGGACGGAGCCTCCCTGGGTCTTCTTGATCTCGTCCATCCGGTCGGCGGCCTCCCCGGCACTGACGCTCCCGCCGGACACCTGTCCGGCGAGGTCCTGGAGGGCCTGGACGCGCTGCACCACGGCAGGGTTGCCGATCTTGGCGCGCTGGCCGCTCATCAGCTGGGACAGCATGGGCGCCGACAGTCCGAGGACGGCAGCGAGGCGGGCCTGGTTCAAGCCGAGGTCATCTATGAGTCGGCGGAAGAGTGCGCCGAGCGGCTCCCCGTACCAACTGCGCTGGAGCTCTCTTGCTCTGGCCGTGGCCTCTTGTTGTACTGCGTCCACTCTTACTACTCCCCTTCGCTGGTGCGAACCTCGCGAGCATCTTACGGAGAGTGGTCGCGGGGCGGGAGTCCCTATCATTTTGCGAGATGAGGGGGTACACCCGGTACTCTGTTCTGCGGAACGACCCCTCCTCGTACGGGGACGGGTGCGTCCACATGCTCGGGGCCTTAGCTCAGTTGGTAGAGCGCTGCCTTTGCAAGGCAGATGTCAGGAGTTCGAATCTCCTAGGCTCCACATCGTAATGACCCCCCTGAACTGCGGAAACGCAGGCAGGGGGGTTTTTCGTGCGCGTGCGTCCGGGGCTGCCCCGGCTACCTGCGGGGCGTTGTTTCACGTGAAACAACGCCCCGCAGGAGGGTCGCGAGCCCCGCAGGAGGGTCGCGGTGAGGGTGGAGGGTACGGCCACTCCGAGCGCCATGCCGATCTGTTGGCAGGGCCAGGCCGAAGCTGGCTACCGGCAGCATCAAGGGCAGCAGGTCGGTGGCGTCATCGGCGTCGACCGGCAGCCGGGTCAGCACGACGAGGGCCAGAGGCCCCCGAGGCCGAGGGTGCGCCCGGCGGTCCAGCCGTACCGCTCCACCTCGAACACGGTGAAGACGCCCGGCATCAGCCCGGCGGTGACCAGCGGGGCGCCGACGGTGTCGGCAGCAGGAGACCGCCGAAGGCACGCGCGTCCCCCGGACGGCCCCGTCGCGGGGCCGTCCGGGGCCCGGTGTCCGACAGTGGGGGAAGGCGTACCGCCCAGGGGGGCACCACCACGCCGGAGGCGTACAGACATGGGACTCTTCGACTTCCTGAAGTCCGACAAGAAGAAGCAGGACGAGACCGCCGAGAAGGGGAAGGAACAGGTCCAGCAGGCGTCGCCGCCCGCCGCGCCTCCCGCGAGCTCCGCAGCCGACGCCGCCGCGGCGACCCGGGCGGCCGCCGACCGGATGGCGGCCGCCGCGCCGCCCAAGGCCGCGCCGACCCGCCCGGTGGCGGCGGTCCGCACCCCGGCCGGGGGCGCGTCGCCCAGGCCCGCGGCGCCAACCCCCGCGTCGGCGGCGCACAAGGCCGTCCCCGTGGCCCCCAAGCCCGCCGTCGTGCCGCCGAAGCCCGTGGCGCCCGCCAGGGGTCCCGGTGCGCCGCACACCCCGTCGCCCACCTCGGCCGCGCACAAGGCGGTCCCGGCGGCGGCCGCCGCCAAGAAGCGCACGTACACCGTCCGGCCCGGCGACTCGCTCTCCCTGATCGCCCGCCGCGAGCTCGGCAACGAGGGCCGCTGGCGCGAGCTCTACGCCGTGAACCAGGCCGTCGTCGGATCCAACCCCGACCTCATCCGCCCGGGCATGGTCCTCGTCCTCCCCAACTGACGCCGCCCGGCACATGCCGAAGGGGCCCGCATCCGGCAGGATGCGGGCCCCTTCGGCCTACGGGTGATCCGCGGGTCAGGGCCGCTCGCCCTCGACGGTCGGCCCCGCGTCCGCGTCGCGCTCCTTCTCCGCCAGCTCGTCGTCGAAGCTGGCCGGGCCGGTGTCGCGCGCCGACAGCTCGGTGGCCGCCGGGGGCTCGACGAGCCAGTCCGGGTTCGACTGCTGGTCCCACCACTTCCACGCCGCGTAGGCACCGCCGGCCAGCAGGCCGACCAGGGCCACGCCGCGCAGCACGCGGCCCGTGCGCGCCCGGCGCTCGTGTCGCCGCACCAGCCGCTGCACCTCCTTCGCCGACACCTGGCCGCGCAGCGCGGCGAAGGCGGCGGTCGACCGCGAGGCGGCCTCCTCGGCGACCGGGGTGGCCGCCGCGATCGCGCTCTCGAACTTCGGCTGCGTGTAGTCGGCCGCCTGACGCGCGGCCCTGCGCGTCTGCTCTACCGCACGCGTCGCCGCCCGGTCCACGTTCGGCGGCACGTGGGAGCGCGCCGACTTGAGCCGGGGGTGCAGATGGTTGTCGTACGTCGTACGTGCCTGCTTCGCGGCCTCGTTGGCCGCGTACGACACCTTGGGCGCCAGCCGCTCGTTCGCCTCATGCGCGTAGTGCACCGCGGCATCCTTGGCGGTTTCTGCGTACGGCGCCACCACTTCCGACGCGTGCCGCACAGTCTCCCTGGCGCTCTCGGCGGCCAGGCGCACGCTGTCCTTGCGGGTCACGGGATTCCTCCTCCTCGGTGGCGGACACAGTTCACCTTTCCACCCTTTGTCGGATCATGCCTGCCATCACGTCGACGGGCATGCGTGACAGGGCATACGGGTGGACGATTTTCTGTACGGTGCAGCGCTCCGTGCGACTATCTGGACCGACAGTGATGACTAAGGAAGGCAGATCCGTGGCCGAGAAGCTCTACGCCACCCTGAAGACGACCCACGGCGACATCGAGATCGAGCTCTTGGCGAACTTCGCTCCGAAGACCGTCCGGAACTTCGTCGAGCTCGCCACGGGCGCCCGCGAGTGGACCCGGCCGACCGACGGTCAGAAGACCACGGACCCGCTCTACGACGGCACCGTCTTCCACCGCGTCATCAGCGGCTTCATGATCCAGGGCGGCGACCCCCTCGGCAACGGCACCGGCGGCCCGGGCTACCAGTTCGCCGACGAGTTCCACCCCGACCTGGCCTTCACCAAGCCCTACCTGCTCGCCATGGCCAACGCCGGTCCGGCCACCAACGGCTCGCAGTTCTTCGTCACCGTCGCCCCCACCGCGTGGCTGACGCGGAAGCACACCATCTTCGGCGAGGTCACGGACAAGGCCTCCCGGCAGGTCGTGGACGCGATCGCCGGCCTGGCCACCAATCCGCGCACCGAGCGCCCCCTGGACGACGTGATCATCCAGTCCGTCGTCATCGAGAAGCGCGGATCCGTCGCCACGGAGAAGCGCTGACCGAGCACGGCCTCCGGCCGCGGGGAACCTTTCCGCCCCGCCCGTCCGTCCTGGATACACGTACCGGACCGGCGGGGCGCCCCCCCCCGCGACCCGCCGCCGACCGAGGGGACCGATGGACACGGACCGCCTGCCGGGCTGCTACCGCCACCCGGACCGCGACACGGGGATCAGCTGCACCCGCTGCGAGCGTCCCATCTGCCCCGAGTGCATGATCAGTGCCTCGGTCGGCTTCCAGTGCCCGGAGTGCGTGCGCGAGGGTTCCGGCACCGGACACCGGCCCTCCGCGAACGCGCCGCGCACCCTCGCCGGCGGAGTGGTCGCCGCCGACCCCCAGCTGGTCACGAAGGCCCTGATCGGCCTCAACGCCGCGGTGTTCCTCTTCTGTCTGGCCGTGCCGACGGCCGCCCGCCCGCTGGAACTGCTCGGCCGGTACGCCGAGTACTACGGGGCGCCGGCCCAGGGCGTCTCCAGCGGGGAGTACTACCGCTTGATGACCTCGGTGTTCCTGCACGCCGAGTGGTGGCACATCATCGGCAACATGATCGGCCTGTGGGTGATCGGCGGCCCGCTGGAGGCGGCGCTGGGCCGCGCCCGCTATCTCGCCGTCTACCTGCTGTCCGGCCTGGGCGGCAGCGCCCTCGTCTATCTGCTGACCGCGCCGAACGTACCGACCATCGGCGCGTCCGGGGCCGTCTTCGGCCTGCTCGGCGCGACCGTCGTCCTGGCACGGCGGCTGCGGTACGAGATGCGGCCGGTGCTCGTGATGGTCGGGCTGATGCTGCTATTGAGCTTCGTGTCGTTCGGCAGCCTGCGGGTGTCCTGGCAGGCCCACGTCGGCGGCCTGGTCACCGGGGCACTGGTGGCCCTGGGGATGCTCCTGCCCGCCGCGGGCAGGAGCCGCACCCTCATCCAGTGGGGTACCTGTGTGGCGGTGTTCCTGCTGGCCGCAGCGGTCGTACTGGTCCGCACGGCCGCACTCACCTGATCACACCGGCGTCAACTCTCCACAGGGTTATCCACAGATCTTCTGTCTTTTCCTCAGGTGTGGATGACGCTGTGGATAACTCATGGGGAGAGCTTCCCTCAGCGGTCGGAAGGTGCTATTTCCACTGTGTGGATACGCCGAATCCCGCCGCGATGAAACCGAAACCGACCACGATGTTCCAATTGCCCAGTGCCTCGACCGGCAGCTGGGTCTCGGTCACGTAGAAGACGACGATCCACGCGAGTCCGATCAGGAAGAGGGCCAGCATGACCGGGGCGACCCAGCTGCGGTTCGTCAGCCTGATGGCCTGCGGCTGCCGCGACGGCGGCGGCGTGTAGTCGTCCTTCTTGCGGATACGTGACTTCGGCACGAGGGGCTCTCCTGTCGATGGGCTGGGGACCTTGCCTGCCCCGGGCGTCCGTTAGCGTAGTGGACCTGTGGCGTTGAAGGAGAAGGGTACGTTGAGCAATTCCGACGACTCCTCCGCGGGTCCCCGTCGCCGGGCCAGGCCGGTCCGGCTGCTGACGGCCGCGGTCTTCGCCCTGGCCGGTCTGATCTTCGTCACCAGCTTCAACACTTCCAAGGGTACGAACATCCGGACCGATGCCTCCCTCCTGAAGCTGTCGGACCTGATCCAGGAGCGCAGCCAGAGGAACGCGGAGCTGGAACAGAGCACCGGAGCCGTCCGCAGCCGGGTGGACACCCTCGCCGAGCGGGACGACGGAAGGACCCGGGCGGAGGACGCCAGGATGGCCGCCCTGCGCAAAGCCTCCGGCACCGAGGAGCTCGCCGGCAAGGGCCTGACCGTCACGCTGAACGACGCCCCGCCGGGCGCCACCGCCCGCATCCCCAACGTGCCCGAGCCGCAGCCCAACGACCTGGTGATCCACCAGCAGGACCTCCAAGCGGTGGTGAACGCCCTCTGGAAGGGCGGCGCCCAGGGCATCCAGGTCATGGACCAGCGGCTCATCTCCACCAGCGCCGTCCGCTGTGTGGGCAACACCCTGATCCTCCAGGGCCGCGTGTACTCGCCCCCGTACAAGATCTCGGCGGTCGGCGAGCCGGGCGTGCTGCGCAAGGCCCTCGCGGCCTCTCCCGCCCTGCAGAACTACCAGCTGTACGTGAACGCGTACGGGCTGGGCTGGAAAGTGGACGAGCACAGGGCGCTGACACTTCCCGGCTACTCCGGCACAGTGGACCTCCACTATGCGAAGCCGGTGGAACCGACGCCCTGAGCGGGTCAGCGCCGACGTCGTCCTGCGCCTGGTGGTCCGGGCGCTGAGCGAGCTGTGCCTGACGGCGGGCACGCTGATCGTGCTGTTCGTGGCCTACGTCCTGCTCTGGACCGGGGTCAAGGCCGACCGGGCCATGGACGGCGAGATGGCCCGGCTGCGCGGCGGCTGGGCAGCGTCCGGAGACCCCGAGCCGACGTCCCCGTCCGCGTCCCTGTCCCCTACCCCGCCCCCGGGCCCGGGCCCGTCCGGGAAGCCCGCGCAGCCGGCGGAGCCGCCCGGGACCGCGAAGGAGCCCGAACCCGCCGCGTACCCCGCCGGACGGCCCTTCGCCGAGATGTCCATCCCGCGCTTCGGGCCGGACTGGAGGAAGCCCGTCCTGGAGGGCACCGGCACCGAGCTACTCAAGAAGGGCCTCGGCCACTACACCCGCACCGCCCGCCTCGGCGGGACCGGGAACTTCTCGGTCGCGGGGCACCGGCGCACGTACGGCGACCCCTTCAAGGACTTCCCCGCCCTGCGCCCCGGGGACGCCGTCATCCTCAAGGACGCGACGACGACGTACACCTACATGATCCGCGGCGGGCCCGTGCGCACGCTGCCGACCGACGTCGCCGTGGTCGACCCGGTGCCCCGGAAGTCACCCTTCACCGTCCCCGGCCGCTACCTGACGCTGACCACCTGCGACCCCGAGTGGGGCCACAGCCACCGGCTGGTCGTGTGGGCGGAACTGACCGGCACCCGGACGTCCGGGCAGGTCTGATCCGGGGGTTTGCCGAGCTGACCCACCCCGCCGGGCCGCTGCCTTTAGGCTGTTCGCGTACCGCCCCCGCGGTGCGTGGAACGATCGTGGACGAAAAGGAATCAGACGGCATGTACGGCTGGATCTGGCGGCATCTGCCGGGAACCGCGTGGGTGCGCGCGCTGATCTCGCTCGTACTGGTCCTCGCGGTGGTGTTCGTGCTGTTCCAGTACGTCTTCCCGTGGGCCGAGCCGCTCCTTCCGTTCAACGACGTGACGGTGGACGAGGGATCGGGAGCGACTCCGTGAGCGCGCGCATTCTGGTTGTCGACAACTACGACAGCTTTGTCTTCAACCTGGTCCAGTACCTCTACCAGCTCGGCGCCGAATGCGAGGTGCTGCGCAACGACGAGGTGGCGCTCTCGCACGCGCAGGACGGGTTCGACGGCGTCCTGCTGTCCCCCGGCCCGGGAACCCCCGAGGAGGCCGGGATCTGCATCGACATGGTCCGGCACTGCGCGGACACCGGTGTCCCGGTCTTCGGCGTCTGCCTCGGGATGCAGTCGATGGCGGTCGCGTACGGCGGCGTCGTGGACCGGGCCCCGGAACTGCTGCACGGCAAGACCTCGCCCGTGGTCCACGAGGGCCTCGGGGTGTTCGAGGGGCTGCCGTCGCCGTTCACCGCGACCCGCTACCACTCGCTGGCCGCCGAGCCGCTGGCCCTCCCCGGCACGCTGGAGGTCACGGCGCGCACGGAGGACGGGATCATCATGGGCCTGCGCCACCGGGAGCACGACGTGGAGGGCGTGCAGTTCCACCCCGAGTCGGTGCTCACCGAGTGGGGGCACCGGATGCTCGCGAACTGGCTGGTGCGCTGCGGCGACGCCGGTGCCGTGGAGCGGTCGGTGGGGCTGGCCCCGGTGGTGGGCAAGGCCGTCGCGTGACCACGCTCGCGCCGTCCGCGCCCACGGAGGGCCGGGCCGCGCGACGCAGGGCCGCGCAGGAGGCGGCGAAGCGGGCCGCGAAGCAGACGCGGCGGCGCGGCGGACGGCGCCGAAGGCGGCCGGCGTCGGGCGGACCGCTGGTCGTCGCGAGCCGGCTGGGCGGCGAGCTGTTCATCACGCTGGGCCTGGTGATGCTGCTGTTCGTGGCCTACCAGCTCTGGTACACGAACCTCCTCGCGGCGCGGACGGCGAACGGCGCGGCGGGCTCGCTCCGGCAGACCTGGGAACGGGCGCCGGAGGCCGGGGCGGGCGCCCCGCCGGTGTCGGCGTTCGAACCGGGGCAGGGCTTCGCCATCCTGCACATCCCGAAGCTGGACGTGAAGGTCCCGGTGGCGGAGGGCATCAGCAAGCCGAAGGTGCTGGACCGCGGGATGGTCGGGCACTACGCCGAGGGCCCGCTCAAGACGGCGATGCCCTCGGACCCGCAGGGCAACTTCGCGGTGGCGGGCCACCGGAACACGCACGGCGAGCCGTTCCGCTACATCAACCGGCTGGTGCAGGGCGATCCCGTCGTGGTCGAGACCCGGGACGCCTACTACACGTACGAGACGGCCTCCGCGCTGGCGCAGACGCCGCCGACGAACGTCGCGGTGCTGAAGCCGGTGCCGGAGGGCTCGGGGTTCACTACTCCGGGCCGGTACATCACGCTGACCACCTGCACCCCGGAGTTCACCAGCACCTACCGGATGATCGTATGGGGCAGGATGACCGGAGAACGTCCCCGCAGCGAGGGTCCGCCACCCGCGCTGACCAGCTCGTAGCCGCCCGAAGGACGAATCCGCAGTGTCACCTTCCAGCCACCGCCGCCGTCCTGCCGACGCTGCCGCCGCCCCGTACGACGCCTCTTCCGCCGACGGCCCGCCGGCCGTGCGCCGCAGCGTCCTCGCCGGGTTCCTGAGCCTTCTGGGCGAGCTCCTGATCACGCTGGGCCTGGTGCTGGGCCTGTTCGTCGCGTACTCCCTGTGGTGGACGAACGTGCTTGCGGACCGGCAGGCGTCGGCGCGCGGCGACGCGGTCCGCCAGCAGTGGCTCGCCCCCTCCCCGTCCGCCCCGGAGCCCGCGAAGCCCGCGGAGCCGGGAGCCCTGGACACCGGCGGCGGGGTCGGCTTCCTGCACGTGCCGGCGATGAAGAACGGCGAGGTGCTGGTCAAGCGCGGCACCGCGCCGGACGTGCTGAACGACGGGGTGGCCGGCTACTACACCGAGCCGGTGAAGTCGGCGCTGCCGTGGGACGCGTCCGGGAACTTCTCCCTCGCCGCGCACCGGGACGGTCACGGGGCGAAGTTCCACAACATCGACAAGGTGAGGAACGGCGACGCGATCGTCTTCGAGACGCGCGACACCTGGTACGTCTACAAGGTCTTCGCAGAACTGCGGCAGACCTCCAAGTACAACGTGGACGTGATCAGTCCGGTCCCGAAGGAGTCGGGCCGCACGGCCCCCGGCCGGTACATCACGCTGACGACCTGCACGCCCGTGTACACCTCGAAGTACCGGTACGTCGTGTGGGGCGAGCTGGTCCGGACGGAGAGGGTGAACGCCGACCGCAGCCTCCCGGCGGAGCTGCGCTGAGGCCGACGGCGGTGGCGCCGACGGCCGTGCTCCGAGGGATGCCCCGCACCCGAGCCGCCCGGGCCCGCGGGGGTCCCTGGAGCCCCACGGGCCCCCGCGGGCAACCCCGGGGGCCCTACGGTCCCCGCACAGCCTCCACGGCCGCGCCACGGCCCGTACCGAGGCCCGTACGGCGAAGGTCCGGCCCCTCCCTGAGGAGGGGCCGGACCCTATCCGTGCCCGTGCCGCGGCGCGCTGCGGCCGGCGGCCGGCGCTAGCGGCCGCCCAGGCCGCCGATGAAGCCGCCGCCGCCGTTGTTGTTTCCGCCGTTGTTGTTCCCGCCGTTGTTGTTCCCGCCGTCCTGCTGGCCCGGGAGGGTCCGGACGTTGACGGGCGTACCGCTGGGGAGCGTGGTGTTCGCCGGCGGGTCGGAGATGATCACCGTTGCCTTGTCGTCCGTCGGGCCCGACAGGACGGAGCCGAAGGCCAGGTTGGCCCGCTTGAGCTCGTCCTTGGCCTGGTCGACCGTCTTGCCGGCCAGGTTGGGCACCTGCGCCGTCGTCGCGGCCTTGGCGACCGTGATGTTGACCGTCTTGCCGATCTCGATCGGCTCGCCGGCCGCGAACTGCTGCGCGATGACCGTCTTCGGGGTGGCGCCGGGGGACTCGGTCTCCGTCGTGCTGCCGAGCTTGAGCTTGGCGGTGGTGAGGAGCTTGACCGCCTCTTCCCTCGACTTGCCCAGCAGGTCCGGGACCGTGGTCTTGGACTGCTCCTTGGCCACCGTCAGCGTGATGACGTCGTTCCTCTGGGCCTGGGTGCCGGCCTTGGGATTCTGCTCCAGGACGATGCCGGGGGTGCTGTCGGACTCCTGGTTCTTGCGCTCGACCTGGAAGCCCTTGGCCTTGAGCGCCGCCTCGGCCTCCTCGAACGGGACGCGGAGCACGTCGGGCACCGCCACCGCGGGCGCGCCCGAGGAGATCTTCACCTTGACCGTGGAGTCCTTGTCGACCTTGAGGCCGGCCTCCGGGTTCTGCGAGCAGACGTTGCCCTTGGCCTGGCCCTCGCAGGGCTCGTCGGCTTCCTTCTCGACCTTGACCCCGGCGTTGGCGCCGCTCTTCTGCGCCTGCTCCAGCGTCTGGCCGACGAGCTTGGGCACCGCGGGGCGGTTGTCGGCGCCGTCGCCCCAGAGGGAGCGGCCGATGAGGATCGCGCCGACGAGGACGAGGATGCCGGCCGCCACGAGGAGGATCGTGGACGCCTTGCTCTTCTTCTGGCGGCGGTGCGGGCCCTGGTCGTAGCCGCCCTGGTCGCCGTACCCGTACCCGCCGTCGCCCCCGCCGGGAGGCATGGGCGACATCATCGCGGTCTGTCCGTTGTCGGCGGAGCGCAGCGCGGTGGTGGGCTGGTCGTAGCCCTGGTGGCCGTAGCCGTGGCCCTGGTCGGGGTAGCCGTAGCCGGCCGCGCCCATGGAGGCGGTGGCGGCGACGGGCTGGCCGTCGAGGCAGGCCTCGATGTCCGCGCGCATCTCGTCGGCGGACTGGTAGCGGTAGTCGGGGTCCTTGACCAGCGCCTTCAACACGATCGCGTCCATCTCGGGCGTGATCTCGGAGTCGAAGTTGGACGGCGGCTGGGGCTCTTCCCGTACGTGCTGGTAGGCGACGGCCACGGGGGAGTCACCGACGAACGGGGGCCGGACGCTGAGGAGTTCGTAGAGCAGGCAGCCGGCCGAGTACAGGTCGGAGCGCGCGTCGACCTGCTCGCCCTTGGCCTGCTCGGGCGAGAGGTACTGGGCCGTGCCGATGACCGCCGCGGTCTGCGTCATGGTCATGCCGGAGTCGCCCATGGCGCGCGCGATGCCGAAGTCCATGACCTTGACCTGGCCGGTGCGGGTCAGCATCACGTTGGCGGGCTTGATGTCGCGGTGCACGATGCCGGCGCGGTGCGAGTACTCCAGCGCCTGGAGGATGCCGATGCACATCTCCAGGGTGCGCTCCGGCAGCAGCTTGCGGCCGGAGTGCAGGAGCTCGCGCAGGGTGGATCCGTCGACGTACTCCATCACGATGTACGGGATGGAGATGTTGTCGACGTAGTCTTCGCCGGTGTCGTAGACGGCGACGATCGCCGGGTGGTTCAGGGACGCGGCCGACTGGGCCTCGCGCCGGAACCGGGCCTGGAAGGACGGGTCGCGGGCGAGGTCGGCACGCAGGGTCTTGACGGCGACGGTACGGCCGAGCCGGGTGTCGTGGGCGAGGTAGACCTCGGCCATCCCACCACGGCCGAGCACGTGGCTCAGCTCGTACCGGCCGCCGAGGCGCCGCGGCTCTTCCATAACGTTCCAGCCCTCTCCGTCAGTCCCGACCGCACCTGTGTGTGGTCCGGCGGTGTGCTGTTCGCGCAAAGGCTACCGGCCGATCGTCGGTGATCGGTTCGTGGCCACAGGCTGATACCGGACCGGTACCGTACGCTCGCATCCGCCCGGAACCAGTGACGCGGATCACCCCGCGGGCCCCCGCCGTTCGCGGCTCGCGCCCGGCTCGCACCGGCTCACCCCTGGCCCTTCAGCACGGCTTCCATCACGGCCTTGGCGACCGGGGCGGCGAGTCCGCCGCCGCTGATGTCCTCGCGGTCCGCGCCGCTGTCCTCGATGACGACGGCGACGGCGACGGGCGAGCTGCCGTCCGGGTTCTCGGCGTACGAGATGAACCAGGCGTACGGGCGCTTCTTGTTGCCCTCGCCGTGCTGGGCGGTACCGGTCTTGCCGCCGACCTTGGTGCCCTTGATCTTGGCCGGGGTGCCGGTGCCGGTCTCGACGACGTTGACCATCATCTCCTGGACCTTCTGCGCGTTGGCGGCGGAGAGGGGCCGGCTCATCTCCTGCGGCTCGTGCTTCTCGATGAGGTCGAGGTTGGGCGCGGTCAGCTGGTCCACCATGTACGGCTTCATCAGCTTGCCGTCGTTGGCGATGGCGGCGGTGACCATGGCCATCTGGAGCGGGGTGGCCGCGGTGTTGAACTGCCCGATGGAGCTCAGCGCGTTGCCGTCCGGGCTCATCTTCTTGTCGTAGACGCTGGCGAAGGCGCGGACCGGGATGTCGACCTTGTCGTTGTTGAAGCCGAACTTCTCCGCGGTCTCCACCATCTTGTCGCGGGTCACCTTGTTGCCGAGGTTCGCGAAGACGGAGTTGCAGGAGACGCGCAGGGCCTCGTTGAGCGGGGCCTTCTCGCAGCCGCTCGCGTGGTTGACCATCGGCGTCTTGGTGCCGGGCAGGATGTACGGCTCCGGGGTGTCCGTCGGCGCGTTGATGTCGGTGACGACACCGTGCTCCAGGGCGGCGGCGGCCGTGACGACCTTGAAGGTCGAGCCCGGCGGGTAGGTCTCGCGCAGGGCGCGGTTGACGAGGTTCTTGTCCTCGGCGTCCTTCAGCGAGACCCAGGCCTTCTCGTCGTCCTTGGAGTTGCCGGCGAAGCTCGACGGGTCGTACGAGGGGGTGGAGACCAGGGCCAGGATCGCGCCGGTGCGCGGGTCGATCGCGGCGACCGCGCCCTTGTTCTTGCCCAGCTTGGCGAAGGCGGCCCGCTGGGCGTCGGGGCTGAGCGTCGTGATGACGTTGCCGCCCTGCTTCTTCTCCCCGGTGAACATGCCGACCGTGCGGTCGAAGAAGAGCCGGTCGTCGTTGCCGGTGAGGATGCCGTCCTCGAGCGATTCGAGCTGGGTGGAGCCGAAGGCCTGCGAGGCATAGCCCGTCACGGGGGCCCACAGGGGGCCCTCCTCGTAGGTCCGCTTGAACTCGAAGTCGCTGCCGTTCGTGGCGACCGAGCCGGTGATCGGCTTGCCCTTCACGATGATGTTGCCGCGCTCCGTCGCGTACTGGGCGATCTGGACCCGGCGGTTCTCCTTGCGCGTGCTGAGTTCCTCGGCCTGCACGTACTGCAGCCAGTTGGTCCGGATCAGCAGGGCGAGGACGAGCAGCCCGCAGAACAGCGAGATGCGGCGCAGGGGCTTGTTCATGACGGGCGGACCACCTGGGTCATCTCGGAGTCGGGGGACGGAGCGGGAGCCGGGGCGGGTCGGCGTGCGGTGTCGCTGATCCGGATGAGGATCCCGATGAGGGCCCAGTTGGCGAGGACGGAGGAGCCGCCGGAGGCGAGGAAGGGCATCGTCATGCCGGTGAGGGGGATGAGGCCCATGACCCCGCCGGCGACGACGAAGATCTGGATGGCGAAGGCGCCCGAGAGTCCGATGGCGAAGAGCTTGCCGAAGGGGTCGCGGGCGGCCAGGGCGGTGCGGACGCCCCGCTCGATGATGAGCCCGTAGATCAGCAGGAAGGCCATCACGCCGGCGAGCCCGAGCTCTTCTCCCACGGTGGAGAAGATGAAGTCGGAGTTCGCGGCGAAGAGGATCAGGTCGGAGTGGCCCTGGCCGAGGCCGGTGCCGAGGACGCCGCCGGAGCCGAAGCTCATCAGGGACTGGCCGACCTGCTCGCAGGCGCCCGAGGTGGTGTAGCAGGCGAAGGGGTCGAGCCAGGCCGTGACGCGGGCCTGGACGTGGCTGGCGAAGGAGGCGACGACGACGGCGCCGCCCACCGACATCAGCAGGCCGATGACGATCCAGCTGGTGCGCTCGGTGGCCACGTACAGCATGATCACGAACATGCCGAAGAAGAGCAGCGAGGTGCCGAGGTCGTTCTCGAAGATCAGGACGAGCAGGCTCATCGCCCAGATCATCAGGATCGGGCCGAGGTCGCGGCCGCGCGGCAGGTAGAGGCCCATGAAGCGGCGGCTGGCCAGGGCCAGCGCGTCGCGCTTCACCATCAGGTAGCCGGCGAAGAAGATCGCGATGACGATCTTCGCGAACTCGCCGGGCTGGATGGAGAACCCGCCGACGCTGATCCAGATCTTCGCGCCGAAGACGTCCGCGCCCAGGCCCGGGATGACGGGCAGGATCAGCAGGACCAGGGCGCCGGCCATCGAGATGTACGTGAACCGCTGCAGGACGCGGTGGTCCTTGAGCAGCAGCAGGACGGCGGCGAACAGGGCGATGCCGACGGCCGTGTAGAGCATCTGGTTGGGCGCTGAGGGGGAGAAGTTGCCGAAGGAGCGCTTCGCGAGGTTCTGCAGCCGCTCGGACTGGTCCAGGCGCCAGATGAAGACGAGGCCGAGTCCGTTGAGCAGGGTGGCCAGCGGCAGCAGCAGCGGGTCGGCGTACTTCGCGTAGCGGCGTACGACGAGGTGCGCGACCCCGGCGAGCGCGCCGAGGCCGAGGCCGTAGGCGAGCATGCCGGGCGGCAGCGTGCCGTTGATCGCGAGACCCACGTTGGCGTAGGCGAACATCGGGATGACCACGGCGAATCCGAGCAGCATCAGCTCGGTGTTCCGCCGGCTCGGCAGCTCGATGGCGCCGATGGTGGTCGTATTGGTGACAACGCTCATGGTGTGGCAGGCCCCCTGCGCCCGCGTGTGTCTACTGCTTTCCGCACAGGCCGACCAGCTGCTGCTCCGCGGGAGTCAGGCCGGCGGCGGGTGTCTGGTTCTGCGCCTCGGCGTTGCGGCGCTCTTCGTCCTTCTTGCAGGCGGACACCTGGAGACCGAGGTCGTCGATCTTCTCGCGTGCGCCGTCCAGGCTGCTCTCGCTGATGGTGGCCTGTACGAGCTTCAGCTTGAAGGGCGGGAGGTACTTCAGTTCGATGTCGGGTCGGTCGGTCTCCACCTCGGAGAGCTTGACCGGCCCGAGCTTCTGGCTGATGCCCTTGAAGAGCGCGACGTGGTCGCCCTTGACGCCGATGTAGTACTGGGTCTGCGTCCAGCGCCAGCCGGCGTAGAGGCCGCCGCCGATGACTCCGGCGACGAGCAGCAGCATCAGCGTACGGGTGGTCCACTTGCGCCCTTTGCTGCGGCGCCTGCGGGGCTTGTCGTACGCGTCCTCGTACCCGGAGTCGTAGCCGTCGGCTTCGCCGAAGCTGCCGTACCCGCCGCCGCCCTGGCCGGGGTCCGCGTACCCGTAACCGGGGGCGTCGCCACTTCCGGGCGGGCCGAAGGAGCCGGCGGGCGGGGGGGCCTGGCGGCCGAGTCCCGAGGCGCGGCCGGCCGGGGTGTGCATGGCGTTGCCGCCGTCGAAGAGCTGGTGCTGGTTCTCGGCGACCGCGCCGACGACGACCGGGGTGTCGCTCACCTGGGCGGCGAGCGTGTCGCCGCTGTCGGTGTCGAGGACGTCGGCGACGATGCAGGTGATGTTGTCGGGACCGCCGCCGCGCAGCGCGAGCTGGATCAGGGACTGCACGGTCTCGCGGGGGCCGTGGTAGTCGGCGAGGGTCTCTTCCAGGGTCTGGTGGGAGACCACGCCGGACAGCCCGTCGGAGCAGATCAGGTAGCGGTCTCCGGCCCGGACCTCGCGGATGGAGAGGTCGGGTTCGACGATGTCGCCGCTGCCGAGCGCGCGCATCAGGAGGGAGCGCTGCGGGTGGGTCGTCGCCTCCTCCTCGGTGATACGGCCCTCGTCGACGAGGCGCTGCACCCAGGTGTGGTCCTGGGTGATCTGCGTGAGGACGCCGTCGCGCAGCAGGTAGGCCCGGGAGTCGCCGACGTGGACGAGGCCGAGGCGCTGGCCGGTCCACAGGAGGGCGGTCAGGGTGGTGCCCATGCCCTCGAGCTGCGGGTCCTCCTCGACCATCGCGCGCAGCTGGTCGTTGGCCCGCTGCACGGCGGTGGAGAGCGAGGTGATGATGTCGGAGCCCGGGACGTCGTCGTCGAGCTGCACGAGGGTCGAGATCACCTCGGAGCTGGCGACCTCGCCGGCGGCCTGGCCGCCCATGCCGTCGGCGATCGCGAGGAGACGTGGGCCGGCGTAACCGGAGTCCTCGTTCCCCTCGCGGATCATGCCCTTGTGCGATCCGGCAGCGAACCGCAGGGACAGACTCATGCGCACCTGCCCTGTCGACGCTGCCTCCGGGTACAACCGGTCTCGAGCCACACTGCCCACCCTCCGGTCGGGAGCGCGCGCGGGTCCGTTTCCACAGTGGGACGGATCTCCGCGGCTCGCTCGCTCCGCTCGCTCATTCTCGTACTACTTCCGCAGCTCGATGACGGTCTTGCCGATGCGGATCGGGGCACCCGGCGGAATGGGCGTCGGGGTGGTCAGCCGGTTCCGGTCGAGATACGTGCCGTTGGTGGAGCCGAGGTCCTCGACGATCCACTGCCCGTCACGGTCCGGGTAGATCCTGGCATGACGGCTGGACGCGTAGTCGTCGTCCAGCACGATCGTCGAGTCGTGGGCGCGGCCCAGCGTGATCGTCTGGCCCGCGAGGGCCACCGTGGTGCCCGTGAGGGTGCCCTCGGAGACGACGAGTTTGGTCGGCGCACCGCGGCGCTGGCGCTGCTGGGGTGGGGCCGCCTGGCGGCCCCCCGCCTGCTGCTGGGCACCGGCAGCCGCGCCGCCGCGGCGGGAGCCGCGTTGCGTCACCCTCGTGCCGAAGAGGTCGCTGCGGATGACCTGGACGGCCACGATGACGAACAGCCACAGAACGGCTAGGAAACCCAACCGCATGACCGTCAGGGTCAGCTCTGACATTGCCCCCGCTTCACCCTTCGGCTTGCCGGTAAATGATGGTGGTGCTGCCCACGACGATCCGCGAGCCGTCGCGGAGCGTAGCGCGGGTGGTGTGCTGCCCGTCCACCACGATGCCATTGGTGGACCCTAGATCCTGGATCGTCGAGGGCGTTCCGGTCCGGATCTCACAGTGCCGGCGCGAGACGCCGGGGTCGTCGATCCGCACGTCGGCTTCCGTGCTTCGGCCGAGTACGAGCGTGGGGCGCGAGATCTGGTGGCGGGTGCCGTTGATCTCGATCCAGTGCCGTCGCGGGGCGCCCGGGGAGGACGCGGGAGCGGCTCCGCCGGGGGCGGGCCGACGCCCTGCAGCGCCGCCGGGAGGCGGGCCCGCGGGCATGGGCGGGGCGGCGACCGGGGGGTACCCGTAGCCGCCCTGCTGCTGGTTCTGGGACGCTGCCTGGCCGCCCTGGGGGGCCTGCGGCTGCGAGGTGCTGGAGGCGAGGGTACGACTGCGGACCCGGTAGAGCCCGGTGTCGAGGTCTTCGGCCTTCTCCAGCTGGACCTTGATGGGGCCCATGAAGCTGTAGCGCTGCTGCTTGGCGTAGTCGCGGACCAGGCCCGCGAGCTCGTCGCCGAGCTGCCCCGAGTAGGGGCTCAGGCGGTCGTAGTCGCCGGCGCTGAGCTCCACGATGAAGTCGTTGGGGACGACGGTCCGCTCACGGTTCCAGATGGTGGCGTTGTTGTCGCACTCGCGCTGGAGGGCGCCGGCGATCTCGACCGGCTGGACCTCGGACTTGAAGACTTTGGCGAAGGTGCCGTTCACCAGACCTTCGAGTCGCTGCTCGAACCGCTTCAGGACTCCCATGGGGCACCTCCTCCGTCGTTGTCGCCCTGTACTGCTTACTGATCGTATCCACGCGTGGCGGATTCGGCTGGTTCCCCATCGGTCCTGTGCGGAGGAGTGTTGGTCCTCACAAGCGATCGTAGGGGCGTGTCAGGGACAGTGTCCCGCACCCGGGGCGGAGTGCGGGAGGGGCCGCCCCCGGCGGGGTGCGGGGGCCGGGGAAAGGGATGTGAATCCACCCCGTTCTACGTGCTAATCTTTCGACGTCGCCAGGGGAACGGCCCGAAAGGGAAGATCCACTGGGGTGCTGCTCGGGCGAGTGGCGGAACGGCAGACGCGCTGGCTTCAGGTGCCAGTGTCCTTCGGGACGTGGGGGTTCAAATCCCCCCTCGCCCACATCGACGAAACGGTCGTCATCGCGGAAGCGGTGGCGGCCGTTTCGTGTTGCCCGCATCGGGTGGGTCCCTGGTCCCTCTTCGTCTCCCTTGTCCCCGGACACCAGACTTTCGTCGCGGGGGGTGCGACGAAAGAGGGCGGCCGGCGCCGGACGCGGGTGTCTAGGGTCGTCGGGTGGATGTCATGGCGAAGACGCGTGCGGGTTGGGACCGGCTGAGGGGGCCCGAGCCCTGGACCCGGCGGATGCTGGCCGGTGACCTGGCCCTGGCCGGTGTGCTGGCCGTGCTGGGGCTGGGCGTCGAGGAACTCGACAACGGCTCCGGGCGCCGGATGCTGGTGAGCGCCCTGGCCGTCGTGGTGCTGACGCTCCTGCGCCGGCGGTTCCCCGGGAGCGCCCTCGTGGTCGGCTCGGCGGCGAGCAGCGTGCTGCCCGGGGTGTTCCTGGTCACGATTCTGCTGGGCTGGTCCGCGGGGCGGCGGATCGTCGGGGTGGGCCGGGCGCTGGCCGCCTTCACCCTCGCCTTCCTCGCAGCGACCGGATTCAGCCTGCTGTCCCAGTGGGACCAGATGCGGCCGCTGCTCGTGATCGTGTTCACGACGCTGATGTTCCTCGTGGCGACGGTGGTGCCGGGTCTGGCCAGCCGGTACTGGTCGCAGCGCCGGACGCTGCTGCGGGCCCTGCAGGAGCGCAACGGGCAGCTGCTGCGGGAACGGGCGATGATCGCGGGCCAGGCGCGGCTGCGGGAGCGGCAGCGGATCGCGCAGGACATGCACGACAGCCTGGGCCACCAGCTGGCGCTGATCTCGGTGCACACCGGTGCGCTGGAGGTCGATCCGAAGCTGACCGACCGCCAGCGCGAGGCGGTGGGGGTGCTGCGGCAGGCCTCGGTGGCGGCGATGCACGAGCTGCGCGAGGTCGTCGGCATCATGCGCGACGGGGTGGAGGGCCCGGTGCCGGTGGAGGAGGCCCAGTCCCCGGCGCGCGGCGTGGCCGGGATCGCGGGGGTCGTGGAGGCGGCGCGGGGCGCGGGGACCGACGTACGGCTGACGACGTCGGGGCAGCCGAGGGAGCTCGTCGCGGCCTGCGACCACGCGGCGTACCGGATCGTGCAGGAGGCGCTGACGAACGCGTACAAGCACGCTCCGGGGGCGTCGATCGCGGTGGAACTGCGGTACGAGGACGACTCGCTGGTGGTGGAGATAGCCAACGGCGTGGCGACCGGTCCGGGGGCCGGCGAGGTCGTGTCGGGCGGGCAGGGGCTGACGGGGCTGCGCGAACGGGCCCGGCTGGTCGGCGGAATGGTGCACGCGGGCGCCGTCGAGGGCGGCGGCTTCCGGGTCGCGGGGGTGCTCCCGTACGGTGCCGGGCCGGCCGGGGTGGCGGACGTGGCCGACGACTTCGGGCAGGGGGCCGTGGTCGGGGACCCGAAGGGCGACTCCCCGATGGACTGGGCCGCGGTGGACCGGGAGCTGGCCGTACGGGCCCGCAGCCGGTCCGGCGGCATAGCGCTGGGGTGCGGGATCGCGTCCGCGGCCGTGGTGGTGCTGCTGGTGGCCCTGGTGGCCGGAGTGGTGCTGCTGGTGGGGTCGGTGAACAACGCGATGATCGACCGGGGTGAGTACGACGCCGTGCGGCTGGGCGAGCCGGAGCAGGCGGTCCGCGACCGGCTGCCGGACGGGGACAGCATCTTCACCGGGGGCATGGACCGGAAGGGGCCGCCGCGGCCGGAGGGGGCGAGCTGTCTGGTGCTGTTGTCGTCGGAGGATTCGCCGGACCTGACCACCGACGTCGCGTTCCGGTTCTGCTTCAAGGACGGCACGCTTGTCGACAAGCAGTCCTACCAGGTCAAGCAGTAGGAGTTCGGGTGACAACCGAAGTGATCCGCGTGGTGATCGCGGACGACGAGCCGTTGATCCGGGCCGGGATCAGGATGATCCTGACCTCGGCTCCGGACATCGAGGTGGTGGCGGAGGCGTCGAACGGGCGCGAGGCCGTGGACCTGGCCCGCGCGCACGGGCCGGACGTGGTGCTGCTGGACATCCAGATGCCGGTGATGGACGGGCTGACCGCGCTGGGGGAGCTGAAGCGGGCGGTTCCGGCGGTGCGGGCGCTGATCCTGACCACCTTCGGGGAGAAGGAGAACGTGCTGCGGGCCCTGGGTCAGGGCGGCGCGGGGTTCCTGCTGAAGGACTCCGCGCCGGGCGAGCTGATCGGGGCGGTGCGGGCGGCCGCGGCTGGCGACGCCTACCTGTCGCCGGGTGCGACGCGGCACGTGGTGGACCAGCTGTCCTCGGGTAGGGCGGCGGTGCGCGGCGAGGAGGCGCGCCGGCAGGTGGCGGAGCTGAGCGAGCGGGAGCGCGGGGTGCTGGCGCTGCTCGGGGAGGGCCTGTCGAACGCGGACGCGGGCCGGCGGCTGCACATGAGCGAGGCCACGGTGAAGACGTACGTGAGCCGGATCCTGGCGAAGCTGGGCTGTGAGAACCGGGTGCAGGCGGCGCTGCTGGCCAGGGACGCGGGGCTGTAGCCGCCCGGCCGGAGGTGCGGGCCGGGGACGCCGGCACGGAGGTTGCTGGCCAGGGGCGCCGGCTGTCGGTACGGTCAGCCCGTTCTGGCGATCGAATGGACGGGTGGGGCGGCGCACATGACGGCGGCAGCGGGGCAGCGGATACCGCAGGTGAAGGGGTTCGCGCCGAGAGTGGCGGACGGATCGCCGAAGGAGCACGGCAAGGCCCTGCGCGGACGGGTGCCGCGCTCGGCGCACGCCGCCTTCGAGGCGCCGGCCGACCGCCCGGACGCCGTGCGGGCGGTCGAGGAGTCCAACGCCGGGCGGGTCGCCGAGCTAACTCCGATACGGGTGGGGCGGATGGCGGCTAACCCGTTCGCGTTCCTGCGCGGGGCGGCCGGGCTGATGGCGTACGACCTGTCCGGCGGCCCGGTCACCGGGGTCGGCGCGCAGATCTGCGGGGACGCGCACGCGGCGAACTTCGGGCTGTACGGGGACGTGCACGGCCGTCTGACCATCGACCTCAACGACTTCGACGAGACCGTCTTCGGTCCGTGGGAGTGGGACGTGAAGCGGCTGGCGACCTCGCTGGTGCTGGCCGGGCGGGTGGCCGGAGCCGACGAGGACACCTGCCGTGCGGCGGCGCGGGACACGGTGGGCGCCTACCGGCGGACCATGCGGCTGCTGGCGAAGCTGCCCGCCATGGACGCCTGGAACGCCATCGCGGACGAGGAACTCGTCTCGCACGCCGACGCGCGGGACCTGCTGGGGACGCTGGAGCGGGTGTCGCAGAAGGCCCGCAACAACACCTCCGCCCGGTTCGCGGCGAAGTCGACCGAGGCCGCGGCGGACGGCAGCTGTCGCTTCGTGGACGCGCTGCCCGTGCTGCGCCGGGTCGGGGACGCGGAGGCGGCTGCGGTGGCGGCCTCGCTGGGCCCGTACCTGGAGACCCTGACGGGAGACCGGCTGCCGCTGCTGGCCCGGTACGCGATCCACGACGTTGCCTTCCGGGTCGTGGGCACCGGGAGCGTCGGCACGCGCTCGTACGTGGTGCTGCTCATGGACCACCGGGGCGAGCCGCTGGTGCTCCAGGTGAAGGAGGCGCGGCCCTCGGTCCTGCTGCCGCACCTGCCGGCCCTGGGCTTCCCCGCGCCGCCGCAGGAGCACGAGGGGCGCCGGGTGGTGACCGGGCAGAAGCGGATGCAGGTGGTGTCGGACATCATGCTCGGCTGGACCACGGTGGAGGGGCGGCCCTTCCAGGTGCGGCAGTTCCGCAACCGAAAGGGCAGCGTGGACCCGGCGGCGCTGACCGCGGAGGAGTTCGACGACTACGGGCGGATGACCGGGGCGCTGCTGGCGCGGGCGCACGCGCACAGCGTCGACCCCCGGCTTCTGGCCGGGTACTGCGGGAAGAACGAGGAGCTGGACGAGGCGGTGGCCGCCTTCGCGGTGGCCTACGCCGACCGGACCGAGGCGGACCACGCGGACCTGGTGACGGCGGTGCGGGCGGGACGGATCGCGGCGGAGGCCGGGGTCTGACGGTGCGGCGCGGTGCGGGCCGGGCGCGGGGCCGGCGGGGTCGGTGCCGCGGGCGGGTGCCGGGTCGGCGGGTCGGGTGCCGGGCCCGGTGCCGGGTCGGCAGGCGGGGTTCGGGGGGTGGGTCTCCGGGGGCCCGGGCTTCGGGGTGGTGCCTCGCGCGGCGGGTGGTGTTTCACGTGAAACACCACCCGGCCGGGCGGGCCGTAGGCTGGCCGCGTGAGCGAGCAGACCGAACAGACCGAGCAGCCTGAGCAGCCCGTGCAGCCGGCCCCCGGCGGCCCCGGTGATTCCGGCGGTCCCGGCGATTGCGGTGACTCCGGCGCAGACCGTCCCGAGGCGCGCCTGGAGCGGGCCGTGCGCGCCGCCGAGCAGGCGCTGATCGAGTTCGAGATCGCGGTGGAGACCTTCCGCGTGGAGGTGGAGAACTTCTCCCGCCTGCACCACCAGAAGCTCGGGCCGATGTACTCGCGGCTCGATGAGCTGGACGCGCTCATCGCCGAGGCGAAGGCGGACCGTAGCGGCGATCCCGACGATCTGCGGCGGGCCAAGGAGGCCCGGGCGCTGGTGATGCCCATGCCGGGCGTGGACGAGCTGTTCCACGACTGGATGGACTCCGACGGGGTCTCCGACGACGCCGGCGCGATGCTCACCGACCGTCCGGTGCGGCCGCCGCAGCGGGTGCGGCCCTCGGAGGAGGTACGGCGCCTCTACCGCGAGCTGGTCCGCCAGGCCCACCCGGACCTCGCCCAGGACGAGGCCGAGCGAGAGCGCCGTGACGCCTTCATCGCCCGGGTGAACGCCGCGTACGGGCGGGGCGAGGAGCAGCAGCTGCGCGAGCTCGCCGAAGAGTGGGCGGCCGGTCCGGCGCCCGAGCAGGCGGTTCCGGGCGAGAGCGAGGAGCTGTACGCCCGGCTGGAGTGGCTGTCGCGCCGCAAGGAGCTGCTGTCGCTGGTCGCCAAGGACCTGGAAGACAGCGCGATCGGGTCGATGCTCCGGATGGCCCCGGAGGACCCGGACCGGCTGCTGGAGGAGATCGCGGAGCAGTTGCTGGCGCAGGTGTCCGAGCGCGAGGCGGAACTGGCTGCTCTCGCCGCTCCCTGAGGGGCGCTGCGGCCCTCCCCGGCCTGCGCCGATGGGGTTGTGGGCCCGGCCGCGGCGGTACTCGGCGGGACCCCGGCACCGGCGGGTCGCAGGGGTGCGGTCCGATAGGTTGGCCTCACCCATCTGCGATGAGAGAAGGCCACGCATGAACTTCGGACCGCTTCCCTCGGTGGACGCCGCCGCGGTGCCCTCCGAAGGCTTTGTCCTCGACGTCCGCGAGGACGACGAATGGGCGGCCGGCCACGTCGAGGGCGCTCTGCACATCCCGATGAGCGACTTCGTGAGCCGCTTCGGCGAGCTCACGGAGGCGGCCCCGGACGGCGCCCGCGTGCACGTGATGTGCCGCGTGGGCGGGCGCTCCGCGCAGGTCACGCAGTACCTCGTCCGCCAGGGCATCGACGCCGTCAACATCGACGGCGGCATGCAGGCCTGGGACGGGGCCGGGCGCCCGATGGTGACGGACAGCGGGACCCCGCCCTTCGTGCTCTAGGGCAGGTCAGGAGCTCAAGGGCCCAGGGCTCTGGGGCCTCAGGGCGGCCCCCGGGGGCCCGGACCGGGCCCCCGGGCCCGGCCCGGCGTCAGGCGAGGGGGTGGGCGGCCAGCAGGTCGCCCAGGGCCTCCTCGTGCGCGGCGGCCGGGCCGAGCTGGAGCTCCAGCTGCTTGGCCCACGCGTGGTAGCGGTGCAGCGGGTAGTCGGTGTCGGCGCCGAACCCGCCGTGCAGGTGCTGTGCGGTCTGCACGACCCGGCGCACCCCCTCCGAGGCCCAGATCTTGGCGACCGCCACGTCACCGGAGCTCGGCAGCGGACCGCCGGCTCCGCCGGTCGCGGCGTCGAGGCGCCAGGCGGCCTGCCAGAGGGTGACCTCCATGGCGCGCAGGTCGATGTAGCGGTCGGCGGCCTGGACGGCGACGGCCTGGAACGTGGCGACGGGGAAGCCGAACTGCTCGCGCTCGGCGGTGTACCGGCTGGTCATGGCGAGCACCCGCTCGCCGAGGCCGAGTGCGAGGGCGCAGGTTCCGGTGGCGAGGAGCTGGCGGAGCCGTTCCCAGGCGCCGGCGGCTTCGATGAGGTGCGAGGTGGGCACCCGTACGCCGTCCAGGGTCAGTTCGGCGAGGCGCTCCCCGCTGGTGGAGGACTGCTCGGCGAGGGCCAGGCCCCCGGCGGTGCGGGGGACGAGCGCGAGGACGGCCTCTCCCCCGCCGGTGTGGGCCGGTACGGCGATCCAGTCGGCGTTCTGGGCCCAGGGGACGGCGGTCTGGACGCCCTCCAGGGTCCACTCGGCGCCGTCGCGGCGGGCGGTGACGGCGAGTTCGGCCGGGTCGTGGCCGGAGCGGCCGTGCGCGGCGGCGGTGAGGACGAGCGTCCCGTTCCCGGCGCCGGGCAGGAGCGCGGCGGTCAGCTCGGGCCCCCCGTGGGCCTGGACGGCCATGGCGGTGGCGCAGTGCTCCAGCAGCGGTACGCGGGCCAGTACCCCGGCGGCCTCGCGCAGCACCAGGCACAGGGCGATGGTGTCCAGGCCGGCGCCGCCGTGTTCCTCGGCGAGGACCAGGCTCAGCAGGTCGGATGAGGCGAGCTTGGCCCACAGCGGCCGGTCGAAGTCCTGGGCGACCGCCCCGGGGGTGAGTGCGGGACTCGGCACGCTGTCGGGCGCGACATCCGCGAACACGGCCTTCGCCGCCTCGACGGCGGCCTGTTGTTCCTCGGTGAAGGTGAAGTCCACTGCCTGTCCTCCCGCGCGCACCCGGTCCGTCCTGTCCTGACGGTGCGTCAAGATAGAACAAGTTCTTGAAAATGCACAGCCTGGTGCCGGACCGGGGCGGAAGGGCGCGGGGAGGACGGCCGGGAGGGCGCCGGGTCAGCGGTCGAAGTCGATCTCCACTTCCTCCGTCACGGCGTGCGACTGGCAGGCCAGGACGAAGCCGGCCTCCGTCTCCTCCTCTTCGAGGGCGAAGTTCCGCTCCATCCGCACCTCGCCCGTCACGAGGAAGGCCCGGCAGGTGCCGCACACGCCGCCCTTGCAGGCGTACGGGGCGTCGGCGCGGTTGCGCAGCACCGCGTCCAGCAGGGACTCCCCGTCGCGGACCGGCCAGGTGCCCGAGCGGCCGTCGAGCCGTGCGGTGACCCGCCCGTGGGCGGGCGCGGCGGACGCGGCCGCGCGGGTCGGCGCCGCCGTGTCCTCGACGTGGAAGATCTCCTCGTGGACCCGGTTCCGGGCGACGCCGAGTGCCCCGAGCGCCCGCTCGGCGCCCTGCACCAGGCCGTACGGCCCGCACAGGAACCAGCCGGTCACCTCGGCGACCGGCAGCAGGGCGGGCAGCAGCGCCGCCAGCCGCTCCTCGTCGAGGCGGCCGGAGGGCAGGCCGGCCTCCTGCTCCTCGCGGGAGAGGATCGTCACCAGCTGGAAGCGGGCGGGGTAGCGGTCCTTGAGGTCGGCGACCTCCTCCAGGAACATCGTGGAGGCGGCGCTGCGGTCGCTGCGCACGAGGCAGAACCGGGCGTCGGGACGGGCGGCCAGCAGGGTCGCGGCGATGGACAGCACGGGGGTGATCCCGCTGCCGCCGACGACGGCGGCGTAGTGCCCGTCGGCCGGTGCCGTGGCCGGGTCCAGGACGAACCGTCCGGCCGGGACCATCACGTCGAGCACGTCCCCGGCGGCGATCTCCTTGTGCGCGAACGTGGAGAACTCGCCGCCCTCCACGAGCCGCACCCCGACGCGGAGCAGGTCGGGGCCCGGGCCGTCCGGGGCCGGGGCGGCTGAGCAGATCGAGTACGTGCGGCGGATCTCCACCCCTTCGGGGGTGGTCCGGCGCAGGGTCAGGTGCTGGCCGGGGGCGTGCCGGTACTCGGCGCGCAGGCCGCCGGGGACCTGGAGGGCCAGGGCCACCGCGTCCTCGGTGAGGCGCTCGACCGAGGCCACCGTGAGCGGGTGGAACGCGCCGTGCCGGCCGGCCGGCCGGGGTGCCTCGGCCATCTACAGCTCCTTGAAGTGGTCGAACGGTTCGCGGCAGGCGACGCAGCGGCGCAGGGCCTTGCACGCGGTGGAGGAGAAGCGGCTGAGCAGTTCGGTGTCGGTGGACCCGCAGTTCGGGCAGCGCACCGAGAGGGTCAGCGGGACGGGGCCGCCTGCCGCGTGCGGCCGGGGCGGGGCGATGCCGAACTCGGCCAGTTTGCGGCGTCCTTCGGCGGAGATGTCGTCGGTGGACCAGGCGGGGGCCAGGACCGTGGTCACCCGCACCTCGGGCACGCCGTGGTCGTTCAGGATCCGCTCGATGTCGGCGGACATCGCCTCGATGGCCGGGCAGCCGGTGTACGTGGGGGTGAGGGTGACCTCGACGTGACCGTCCTCGCACATCCGCACCCCGCGCATGACGCCGAGCTCGGAGAGCGTGAGGACGGGCAGCTCGGGGTCGGGCACGGAGCCCGCGAGCTCGGCCAGTTCGGCTTCGAGCCGGGTCGTCGCGGCCGTTCCCGCGCCGGTCACCACGACGCCCCCGGGTGACTGCGGTGCAGGTGCTGCATCTCCGCGAGGAGCCTGCCGAACGGCTCGGTGTGCAGGCCCTGCCGACCGGCTCCGGCCGCCCAGGCTCCGGTGCGCGGCCCCCCGGGCAGCGCCAGCCCGGCCCGCTCCAGCACGGCGGTGACCGCGGCGAGCCAGCGGGCCTCCAGGGCGGCCCGGTCCACGTCGTCGAGGCCCTCCACGGGCTGGAACATCTCGCCCGTGTACCTCCACAGCGCGTCGAGGGCGGCCCGCATGCGGGCGCGGCTCTCCGGAGTGCCGTCGCCGAGCCGCAGGGTCCACTGCTCGGCGTGGTCGCGGTGGTAGGCGGTCTCCTTGACGGCCTTGGCCGCGAGCGGGGCGAACGGGCCGTCGCCCCGGGCCAGTTCCCCGTAGAGCTCGTGCTGGTAGAGGGAGAAGAACAGCTGGCGGGCGATGGTGTGGGCGAAGTCGCCGTTCGGCTGTTCGACCAGCTGGAGGTTGCGGAAGGACCGCTCCTCGCGCAGGAACGCGAGCTCGTCCTCGTCGCCGACCAGGGACAGCAGGACGCGGGCCTGGCCGAGGAGGTCGAGGGCGATGTTGGCGAGCGCGACCTCCTCCTCCAGGACGGGGGCGTGGCCCGCCCACTCGCCGAGGCGGTGGGAGAGGATCAGCGCGTCGTCCCCGAGGGCCAGGGCCGCCGCCGCGGAGCTGTCGCGGACGGTGTCGGGACCGGTTTCGCGAACGGTCCCGCGGGCGGTGTCGGTGCCGGTCACAGGTGGCTCACCCCCTCCGGGATGTCGTAGAAGGTGGGGTGCCGGTAGGGCTTGTCGGCGGACGGTGCGAAGAACGGGTCCCGCTCGTCCGGCGACGAGGCGGTGATCTCGGTGGAGGGCACCACCCAGATCGAGATGCCCTCGCCGCGCCGGGTGTAGAGATCGCGGGCGTTGCGCAGGGCCATCTCCGCGTCGGGGGCGTGCAGGCTGCCCGCGTGCGTGTGCGACAGGCCGCGCCGCGAGCGCACGAACACCTCCCACAAGGGCCAGTTCTGCGTCATACCCGTGCCTCCTCGGTCTGTCCGTCGTTCTTCGCGGCCTGCTTGTCCGCATAGGCCGCCGCCGCCTCGCGCACCCAGGCGCCTTCCTCGTGTGCCGCGCGCCGGCGGCCGATCCGCTCCGCGTTGCAGGGGCCGTTGCCCTTGAGCACGTCCCAGAACTCGGCCCAGTCGATCGCGCCGAAGTCGTGGTGCCCGCGCTCCTCGTTCCACTTGAGGTCCGGGTCGGGCAGGGTCAGGCCCAGCGACTCGGCCTGCGGGACGGCGATGTCCACGAAGCGCTGGCGCAGCTCGTCGTTGGAGTGGCGCTTGATGCGCCAGGCCATCGACTGCGCCGAGTGCGACGAGGCGTCGTCCGGAGGACCGAACATCATCAGGGACGGCCACCACCACCGGTCGACCGCGTCCTGCGCCATCGCGTGCTGTGCCTCGGTGCCCCGAGAGAGGGCCATGAGCAGCTCGAACCCCTGGCGCTGGTGGAAGGACTCCTCCTTGCAGATCCGGACCATGGCCCGGGCGTAGGGCCCGTAGGAGCAGCGGCAGATCGGCACCTGGTTGGTGATCGCGGCGCCGTCGACGAGCCAGCCGATCGCGCCGACGTCCGCCCAGGTCAGGGTGGGGTAGTTGAAGATCGAGGAGTACTTCTGCTTGCCCGCGTGGAGCTTGTCGAGCAGCTCGTCGCGGCTGGTGCCCAGCGTCTCGGCGGCGCTGTACAGGTACAGCCCGTGGCCCGCCTCGTCCTGGACCTTGGCCATCAGGATCGCCTTGCGGCGCAGCGAGGGCGCGCGGGTGATCCAGTTCGCCTCGGGCTGCATGCCGATGATCTCGGAGTGGGCGTGCTGGGCCATTTGGCGGACCAGGGTCGCGCGGTACTCCTCGGGCATCCAGTCACGCGGCTCGACGCGCTCGTCCGCCGCCACGGTGGCGTCGAAGGCGGCTGCGAGCCGCACGAGGTCCGTGTCGTGTCCCGTGTCCGGGGTCACTGCCGTCATCCCGGCTCCCTGTCTGAGTCTGCCGTCCGCCCGACCGACCGATCGTTCGGTTCATCCTCTTCAATGGTGAGACGGCGGCCCGTAGGGTGTCAACCTCTGTGGTGAACCCTGTGGACGGCCGATGATCGGGGCGGGATGGATTCGAACGAGCGAAAGCCCGCCGAGGGCACTGCTCAGCCCCCGCCCCAGCCTCCGCCCCAGCCTCCGCTCCCGCCTCCTCCGAGAGCACCCGGAATCGCCGGTCTGAGCACCCCGTACCGGGTCGTCACGGCCCTCGCCCTGGGGGCGGCCGCCGTGGCGGCCTGCTCCCACCTGGCACTGGTCTTCCTGCACGTGGCGCCCGTGAACACGGTCAGCCGGGAGCACGCGCGGACGGTCGACGGCTGGATCTATCCCGAGTTCGAACAGAACTGGAAGCTCTTCGCGCCCAACCCGCTCCAGCAGAACATCGCGGTCGAGGTACGGGCCCAGGTGCGGACCGGTGGCGGCAACCTGGTCACCACCGGCTGGCGCGACCTGTCCGCCGAGGACGGCGCGGCGATCCGCCACAGCCTGCTGCCGAGCCACACCGAGCAGAACGAGCTGCGGCGGGCCTGGGACTTCTTCACGGGCTCCCACGACGCGGACAACAAGCCGAGCGGCGAGCGCGGCGAGCTGTCCGAGGAGTACCTGCGGCGGATCGCGGCGGCCCGGATCGGGCCGGACCACCGGGACGGGCACGTCCTGCGGATCCAGCTGCGCTCGGCGACGAGGGCGGTACCCGCGCCAGAGTGGAGCACCGAGACGACCGACACCCAGACGTACTACCGGGAGCTGCCGTGGTGGACGGTGTGAAGCCGGGGGCCCCGGCGGGTCCGGCCCCGGCGGGTCCGGCCCCGGCGGGTCCGGCCCCGGCGGGTCCGGGTTCGGGTCCCGTGCCGGGTTCTGTGCCGGGGGCGAGGGCCGTCGCGCGGAGGCTCCGGGCTTCGGCCGGGCGGGGGCTGGCGAAGGTCTCCGGGCAGGCCCTGGGCCCGTACCAGAGTGCCGTCATCCGGATCGGCTTCAGCGGCACCTGGCTCTTCTTCCTGCTCCGGGAGATCCCGAACCGGGCCGAGCTGTACGGGCCGGACGGGCCGTGGAGCTTCGGTTTGGCGGAGCGGCTGATCGCCTCGAACCGGGCCTTCACCGTGCTGATGTGGTCCGACTCCACCCTGTGGTTCGAGATCGTCTACGCGGTGTCCGTGCTGGCGAGCGTGGCGCTGATGCTGGGCTGGCGGACCCGCGGCACGTCCGTGGTGTTCATGGTCGGGGTGCTGTCGCTGCAGAACCGCAGCGTCTTCATGGGGGACGGCGGGGACAACGTCATCCACCTCATGGCGCTCTACCTGGTGCTGACGCGGTGCGCGCAGGTGTGGTCGCTGGACGCCCGCAGGGCCCGTCGGCACGGTTCGGCGACGGCCGGCGCCGGCGGGCCGGTGCTGTGGATGGTCCTGGGCGCGGCGTTCGCGTACGGGGCGGCGACCGGGCGGTTCGGCTACGGCTGGCTGGCGGCCTTCGCGACGCTGTGGGTCGCCACCGCGCTGTGGTGGATGGTCGACCGGTACGAGGCGGAGGGGGAGGGCCGGGCGACGCTGGACGTCCTGGCGAACCTGCTGCACAACGCGGGCATGCTGGTGATCATGGCGGAGGTCTGCCTGATCTACGCGACCGCGGGGTGGTACAAGATCCAGGGCTCGCGGTGGCAGGACGGAACCGCGCTGTACTACCCGCTGGGGCTGGACTACTTCACGCCGTGGCCGGCGCTGTCGGCGCTGGTGGCGGGCAGCGGGACGCTGGTGATGCTGCTGTCGTACGGGACGGTGGCGGTGCAGGTGGCGTTCCCGTTCACGCTGTGCAACCGGCGGATCAAGAACGTGCTGCTGGCGGTGATGATGCTGGAGCACGCCGGGATCGCGGTGCTGCTGGGCCTGCCGTTCTTCTCGCTGGCGATGATCGCCGCTGACGCGGTGTTCCTGCCGACGGGGTTCCTGTTGTGGCTCGGGGCCCGGGTCGGCGGCCTCCGGCCGGGGGGTGGGGTGCCGGAGCCGGTGCCGCTGCCGGCTTCGGGCCCGGCGCCCGCGCGCGGTGCCGGGAGGCTTGCGGCGCCCGCCGAGGCCGAGGGGGAGCCCGCGGCCGTCCCGGAGCCGGCGCCGGCGCCCAGTCCGAGCGGGCGCTGACCCCGACCTGCGACGCCGTTCCCGGAGGCTCCGCCCCCGGACCCCCGCGCCTCAAACGCCGGCGGGGGCTGGATGCGTGCCTCAAGCATGTGCGGGGCTGGGCGGCAAGCCCTGAGCGGTGGCTGGGCCGTGAGGGGTGTGCCCAGGCGTTTGCTGAGCTGTGAGGAGAGCGCGTGGGCGATGGCGGGGCGCTGACGGGTGGGTTCGGCCCGGCGGGGCCGGACGGGGGCCGTGAGGGGCGTGGTGGGGTCGTAGGGTCGGGGGATGAGTGAGGATGCGGGAGTCGGGGAAACCGCGCGGGTGTGGCGGGAGGCCGCCGGGCGGGGGGATCTCGTGCTGCTGGACGGGTTCCACGCGCTGAAGCACGCCCTGCGTTTCGGGGCGCGGGTCGAGGTGGTCGTCGCCGACGATCCCGCCGCCGTACGGGGCCTCGCGGCCGAGCTCGCCCCGGACGTCGGGCCCGACGTGGACCGGCTCGTGCGCCGGGCGGAGCTGAAGGGCCTGCTGGCCCGCGTGCACCCCACGGGGGTGGCCGCACTCGCCGTACGGCCCGACCGGGAGGCGGGCCGCGCCGCGCTCGGGCGGCTGCCGCGTCCCGCCCCGGTGGTCGTGCTCGACAACCCCCGCAACCTCGGCAACGTCGGAGCCGTCGTCCGCCTGGCCGCCGGCTTCGGCGCGACCGGCGTGGTCACCCGCGGCGACCTCGACCCCTGGCACCCGAACGTGGTCCGGTCCGGGGCCGGGCTGCACTACGCCACCACCGTGGACCGGGTCGAGCTGGAGGAGCTGCCCCCGGGGCCGATGTACGCGCTCGACCCGGAGGGCGAGGACATCCGCTCCCTCACCCTCCCGGACGACGCCCTGCTCGCCTTCGGCTCCGAGCGCCACGGCATCTCGCCCGAGCTGCGCGCCCGGGCCGACCACCTGGTCTCCCTGCCGATGCGGCCGCAGGTCTCCAGTTACAACCTGGCGACCAGCGTGGCCATGACCCTCTTCCACTGGGGCGGCCCTAAGGACTGACCGGCAGCCCCCGGCAGCCCCCGGCAGCCCTACGCCTGGCGGCGGACCTCCACCACGCGGAACCGGTTCGCGACGAAGGCGCCGTCGCACAGGGCCGCGTTGGCCGCCGGGTTGCCGCCGGAGCCGTGGAAGTCGGAGAACGCGGCGGTCTGGTTGACGTACACCCCGCCCGTCAGGTTCAGCGAGAGCTGCGCCGACTCCTCCAGGCAGACCTCCTCGATGGCCCGCTCGGTGTCCGCCGACGTCGTGTACGCGCCGACCGTCATGGCGCCCTTCTCGCGCACCGTGCGGCGCAGCAGGTCCAGCGCGTCCGCCGTGGAGTCGACCGCCACCGCGAAGGAGACCGGGCCGAAGCACTCGGAGAGGTAGGCCGCGTCCGGGTCCGGCTTGGCGGCGTCGAGCTTGACCACGACCGGGGTGCGGACCACCGCGTCGGGGAAGTCGGGGTTCACCACCTCGCGGGAGGCCAGCGCGACCTCGCCGAGGGAGGCGGCCGCCTCCAGCCGGGCCTTGACGTCCGGGTTGGCCAGGGCGCCCAGCAGCGCGTTGGCCCGGGCGTCGTCGCCCAGCAGGCCGCCGACCGAGGCCGCGAGGTCGGCCACGACCTCGTCGTACGTCTTGTGCCCGGCGTCCGTGGCGATGCCCTCGCGGGGGATCAGCAGGTTCTGCGGGGTGGTGCACATCTGGCCGCTGTACAGGGACAGCGAGAAGGCCAGGTTGGACAGCATGCCCTTGTAGTCGTCGGTGGAGTCCAGGACGACGGTGTTGACGCCCGCCTTCTCCGTGTAGACCTGCGCCTGGCGGGCGTTGGCCTCCAGCCAGTCGCCGAACTCCGTGGAGCCCGTGTAGTCGATCAGCTTGATCTCGGGGCGCACGGCCAGGGTCTTCGCGATGCCCTCGCCGGGCCGCTCCACCGCCAGCGCGACCAGGTTCGGGTCGAAGCCGGCCTCGGCGAGCACCTCGCGGGCGACCCGGACGGTCAGGGCCAGCGGGAGGACGGCGCGCGGGTGCGGCTTGACCAGCACGGCGTTGCCCGTGGCCAGGGAGGCGAACAGGCCCGGGTAGCCGTTCCAGGTGGGGAAGGTGTTGCAGCCGATCATCAGGGCGATGCCGCGCGGGACCGCCGTGAAGCTCTTGCCGATCTGCAGCGGGTCGCGCTTGCCCTGCGGCTTGGACCAGTCGGCGCGGCCGGGGACGCGGGTCTGCTCCTCGTACGCGTAGGCCACGGCCTCCAGGCCGCGGTCCTGGGCGTGGGGGCCGCCCGCCTGGAACGCCATCATGAAGGCCTGGCCGCTGGTGTGCATCACCGCGTGCGCGAACTCGTGGGTGCGGGCGGAGATGCGGGACAGGATCTCGATACAGACCAGGGCGCGGGTCTCGGGGCCCGCGTCGCGCCAGGCGCCCATGCCGGCCCGCATGGCGGGCAGCAGGACCTCCGGATCGGCGTGCGGGTACTCGACGCCCAGTTCCGGGCCGTACGGCGACACCTCGCCGCCGACCCAGCCGTCCGTACCGGGCTGGTCCAGGTCCAGCCGGGTGCCGCGGAGGGCCTCGAAGGCGGCGAGCCCGTCGGCCGGCGCGGTCTCCCCGTACGCCTTGGGGTGTTCGGGGTGCGGGGACCAGTAGGCACGGCTGCGGATCGCCGACAGGGCCTGGTCCAGGGTGGGCCGGTGCTGGGCGGACAGCTGGGGGACGGTGAGCTCGGCGGCCATCAGGGACCAACTCCTCGTTGAGCCGGGCGAAGGAGAGCAGACTGGAGTTAGAGTAACCGAACGATCGGTCGGGACAAGAGGGCCCGGCCGACCTGTGGATAAGTCGGTGCGGGAGGATCGGGTCATGACAGCAATCGAGCGGTCCCGGACTGTGGCGGTCGTCGGCGCGGGCACCATGGGTCAGGGCATCGCCCAGGTCGCCCTCCTCGCAGGTCACCGCGTGCTGATCTACGACATCAACGGCGCGCTCGCCGCGGACGGCGCCGGCATCGTGCAGGACCGCGTCGAGCGCATGGCGGCCAAGGGCCGCATCGACCGGGCCGAGGCCGAGGACGCGATCTCCCGGATCGCGCCGGCCGCCGGCCTCGCGGACCTCGCCGCGGCCGCCCTCGTCGTCGAGGCGGTCGTCGAGGACGCCGGCGTCAAGCGCGCCCTCTTCCAGGCCCTCGAAGAGGTGGTCGCGCCGGACGCGCTGCTGGCCACGAACACCTCCTCCCTCTCCGTCACCGAGCTCGCCACCGGACTCGCGCACCCCGGCCGCTTCCTCGGCCTGCACTTCTTCAACCCGGCCCCGCTGCTCCCGCTCGTCGAGGTGGTCACCGGCTTCGCGACCGACCCGGCCGCCGCCGAGAGCGCGTACGCCACCGTCCTCGGCTGGGGCAAGACGCCGGTCCGCTGCGCCGACACCCCCGGCTTCATCGTCAACCGGATCGCCCGCCCCTTCTACGCCGAGGCCTTCGCGGTGTACGAGGAGCAGGGCGCCGACCCGGCCACCATCGACGCCGTGCTCCGCGAGAGCGGCGGCTTCAAAATGGGCCCCTTCGCGCTGACCGACCTGATCGGCCAGGACGTCAACGAGGCCGTGACCCGCTCGGTGTGGGAGTCCTTCTTCCGCAGCCCCAAGTTCACCCCGTCCCTCGCGCAGCGCCGCCTGGTCCAGTCGGGCCGCCTCGGCCGCAAGTCGGGGCACGGCTGGTTCCCGTACGGCCCGGACGCCGTCCTGCCGCAGCCGCACACGGCCGGGCCCGAGGAGGCGCCCGCCCAGGTCACCGTCGTCGGCGACCTGGGTCCGGCGTCCGAGCTGGCCGACCTGCTGGAGGAGGCCGGGATCGCGGTCACGGCCGCCGAGCACGGGGGCCCGTACATCCAGCTGCCCGGGGAGGGCCAGCTGGTCCTCGCGGACGGCAAGACCTCCGTCGAGTTCGCCGACGTCGTCTACTTCGACCTCGCGCTCGACTACCGCGGCTGCACCCGCGTCGCGCTCTCCGCGAGCGCGGACACCAGCGAGCGGACCCTCGCCGAGGCGGTCGGCCTCTTCCAGAAGCTCGGCAAGAAGGTCTCCGTCATCGGGGACGTCCCCGGCATGATCGTCGCGCGGACGGTGGCGATGCTGATCGACCTCACCGCCGACGCCGTCGCCCGCGGGGCGGCCACTGCCGAGGACGTCGACACCGCGATGCGGCTCGGCGTCAACTACCCGCTCGGCCCCGCCGAATGGCACGACCGGCTCGGCCGGGACTGGGCGTACGACCTCCTCCACCACCTCGACGAACGGTGCCCCGGCGGCCGGTACGCGCCCTCGCTGGCGCTGTTCAAGCTGGGCTACGCGGCGGGCGACGAGGACGAGTCGGGGGACACGGAGTGACGACGGCCAAACGGGACACCTACACCCCCGAGACGCTCCTGTCCGTGGCCGTGCAGGTCTTCAACGAGCGCGGCTACGACGGCACGTCGATGGAGCACCTGTCCAAGGCCGCCGGCATCTCCAAGTCCTCGATCTACCACCATGTCGCGGGCAAGGAGGAACTGCTGCGCCGGGCCGTCAGCCGCGCCCTCGACGGGCTGTTCGCCGTCCTGGAGGAGCCGGCCGCGGTGCGCGGGCGCGCCGTCGAGCGCGTCGAGTACGTCACCCGCCGCACGGTGGAGGTGCTGGTCTCCGAGCTGCCGTACGTGACGCTGCTGCTGCGCGTACGGGGCAACACCCGGACCGAGCGGTGGGCCCTGGAACGGCGGCGCGAGTTCGACCATCAGGTCGCGGAGCTCCTCAAGGCCGCCGCGGCCGAGGGCGACCTGCGCGCGGACGTGGACATCCGCCTCGCGACCCGCCTGCTGTTCGGCATGGTGAACTCGCTGGTCGAGTGGTACCGGCCGCACCCGGGCACGAGCCAGGACCAGCTCGCGGACGCGGTGGTCAGCATGGCGCTGGACGGCCTGCGGACCGTCCGGGACTGACCTCGGGGCGCCCGGCCCGCTCCGGGGGCGGTTCGCTCACGGACCTGCCCCGCACGGATCGCCGCGCCCGGACTGCCCCGCGCCGACCGCCCCGTACGGCCTAGTCCTCCGTGATCGTCGGTCCGGAGGGCCGGCCCGGCCCCGGGGCCAGCAGGTCCGTCTCCTCGAACACCAGCAGGGTGCGGGTGGATAGCACCTCCGGGATGGACTGGAGGCGGGTCAGCACCAGCTCGCGCAGCGTGCGGTTGTCCGGGGTGTGCACCAGGAGCAGTACGTCGAAGTCCCCGCTGACCAGCGCGATGTGCGCGGCGCCCGGGAGTTCGCGCAGCTGTTCGCGGACCGTGCGCCAGGAGTTCTGGACGATCTTCAGAGTGATGTAGGCGGAGGCGCCCTGACCTGCCCGTTCGTGGTTCACGCGGGCGGTGAACCCGCGGATCACCCCGTCGTCGATGAGCCGGTTGATGCGGGCGTACGCGTTCGCCCGCGAGACGTGTACCTGTTCCGCCACCGACCGTATCGACGCGCGGCCGTCCGCCTGCAGCAGCCGCATGATCGACCGGTCGATCGGGTCGAGGGGGCGGGGCGGCACCGGCGGGACGCCGGAGGAGCCCCCCGGCGGGACCGGCGCGGAACCCGCTCCGGCCATTTGTTCATCCGGCATTGCCCGATGCCTCCCTCTCCTGGACGTCCTGCACCCATCCCAGGGCCCCGGCGCCAGTTTGTCCACAGCCTGGAGCCGCCTGTAGCCAAATTGCGCGGACAACCGAACAATCGGTAGGTGAGGCGCCTCACACCCGAGGCGTCCCTGCCCGCTTCCCACGAGGAGGTGTACGCCGCCATGACGGTCCAAGAGCTGCCCGGTGCCGGTGCGTCCCACCGGTCCACCCCGCCGCCCGCCTGGAGGCCCCGTACGGACGCCGCTCCGCTGCTTCCGGACCCCGAGCCCTACCGGGTGCTGGGCACCGAGGCGGCGGACCGGCTCGACCCCGTGCTGATGCGGCGCTGCTACGCCGAACTGGTGCGCGGCCGCCGCTACAACGCGCAGGCCACCGCGCTCACCCGGCAGGGCCGCCTCGCCGTGTACCCCTCCACCGTCGGACAGGAGGCCTGCGAGATCGCGGCCGCCCTGGTCCTGGAGGAGCAGGACTGGCTCTTCCCGAGCTACCGCGACACCCTGGCGGCCGTCGCCCGCGGACTGGACCCCGTCCAGGCGCTCACGCTGCTGCGCGGCGACTGGCACACCGGCTACGACCCGCGCGAGCTGCGGATAGCCCCGCTGAGCACCCCGCTCGCCACCCAGTTGCCGCACGCCGTCGGACTGGCGCACGCGGCCCGGCTGCGCGGGGACGACGTGGTCGCCCTCGCCATGGTCGGCGACGGCGGCACGAGCGAGGGCGACTTCCACGAGGCGATGAACTTCGCGGCGGTCTGGCAGGCGCCGGTGGTCTTCCTGGTGCAGAACAACGGCTTCGCGATATCCGTCCCGCTCGCCAAGCAGAGCGCCGCCCCGACCCTGGCCCACAAGGCCGTGGGGTACGGGATGCCCGGCCGGCTGGTCGACGGCAACGACGTCGCCGCCATGCACGAGGTGCTCTCCGAGGCCGTCCGGCGGGCCCGGGCCGGCGGCGGACCGACCATGATCGAGGCGGTCACGTACCGCATCGAGGCCCACACCAACGCCGACGACGCGACCCGCTACCGCGGGGACGCCGAGGTCGAGGCGTGGAAGGCGCACGACCCGGTCCTGCTGCTGGAGCGCGAGCTGACCGCCCGCGGCATCCTCGACGAGGAGGGCATCCGGGTGGAGCGCGAGGCGGCCGAGGAGATGGCGGCGGCGCTGCGCGAGGGGATGAACGCCGATCCCGTACTGGACCCGATGGACCTCTTCGCGCACGTCTACGCGGAGCAGACCGGCCGACTGCGCGAGCAGGCGGCCATGCTCCGCGCGGAGCTGGAAGCGGAGGACGAGTGATGACGACGGCCACGGCGAAGGCCAAGGCTCCGGCCAAGCCGGCCACGATGGCGCAGGCCCTCACCCGGGCGATGCGCGACGCGATGGCGGAGGACCCGACCGTTCACGTCATGGGCGAGGACGTCGGCACGCTCGGCGGGGTCTTCCGGATCACGGACGGGCTGGCGAAGGAGTTCGGCGAGGAGCGCTGTACGGACACCCCGCTCGCGGAGGCCGGCATCCTCGGCGCCGCGGTGGGCATGGCGATGTACGGGCTGCGGCCCGTCGTCGAGATGCAGTTCGACGCGTTCGCGTACCCGGCCTTCGAGCAGCTGATCTCGCACGTGGCGAAGATGCGCAACCGCACCCGGGGCGCGATGCCGCTGCCGATCACCATCCGCGTGCCGTACGGCGGCGGGATCGGCGGGGTGGAGCACCACAGCGACTCCTCCGAGGCGTACTACGTGGCGACGCCTGGCCTGACCGTGGTGACCCCGGCGACGGTCGAGGACGCGTACGGTCTGCTGCGCGCGTCGATCGCGAGCGACGACCCGGTGATCTTCCTGGAGCCGAAGCGGCTGTACTGGTCGAAGGCCGACTGGTCGCCGCAGGCACCGGCGCGGGTCCCGGGCATCGGGAAGGCGCTCGTCCGGCGCAGCGGCACGAGCGCGACCCTGATCACCTACGGGCCGTCGCTTCCGGTGTGCCTGGAGGCGGCCGAGGCGGCCCGCGAGGAGGGCTGGGACCTGGAGGTCGTTGACCTGCGCTCGCTGGTCCCCTTCGACGAGGACACCGTCGTGGAGTCCGTACGCCGGACCGGGCGCGCGGTGGTCGTGCACGAGGCGGGCGGCTTCGGCGGACCGGGCGCGGAGATCGCCGCCCGGGTCACCGAGCGGTGCTTCCACCACCTGGAGGCGCCGGTGCTGCGGGTGACGGGCTTCGACATCCCGTACCCGCCGCCGATGCTGGAGAAGTACCACCTGCCGGGCGTGGACCGGATCCTGGACACCGTGGGCCGCCTGCAGTGGGAGAACTGATGCCGCAGGTGATGGAGTTCAAGCTGCCGGATCTCGGTGAGGGCCTGACGGAGGCCGAGATCGTGCGCTGGCTGGTGGCGGTCGGCGATGTCGTCGCCATCGACCAGCCGGTCGTCGAGGTCGAGACGGCCAAGGCGATGGTGGAGGTGCCGTGCCCCTACGGGGGCGTGGTCACCGCCCGCTTCGGTGAGGAGGGGCAGGAGCTTCCGGTGGGGGCTCCGCTGATCACCGTGGCGGTGGGTGCGGCCGCGGGGACGGAGCCGGAGCCGGATGCGGAGCCTTCGGGGGCTGGGACCTCCGGGTCCCCGGCGTCGGAGTCCTCGACGTCGGAGTCCTCGGGGTCGGGGAACGTGCTGGTGGGCTACGGCACGGACCACTCCCGCCCGGCGCGACGGCGGCGGGTGCGACCCGCCACCGCCGAGGCCGCGGCTCCCGCTCCGGTCCGTTCCGCCGCTCCGGTGGCCGCGGCGCCGGTCTCCGCTCCGGTGGCGGGTTCCGCCGGGCCGGTGGCCGTCATCTCGCCGATCGTGCGCAAGCTGGCCCGGGACCACGGGGTCGACCTGCGTGCGCTGCGGGGGTCGGGCCGCGAGGGCCTGATCCTGCGCGCGGACGTCGAGGCGGCGCTGTCGGCGCCGTCGGCCGCCGCCGCGGCCGCCCCCGTGGCGGCGCCGCAGGTGCGGGGTGAGCGGGTCCCGCTGAAGGGCCTGCGCGGGGTCGTCGCGGAGAAGCTCTCGCGCAGCCGCCGGGAGATCCCGGACGCCACCTGCTGGGTGGACGCCGACGCCACCGAGCTGATGGCCGCCCGTACCGCGATGAACGCCGCGGGCGGGCCGAAGATCTCGGTGCTGGCCCTGCTGGCGCGGATCTGCACGGCCGCCCTCGCCCGGTACCCGGAGCTCAACTCAACGGTGGACCTGGCGGCGGGCGAGATCGTCCGGCTCCCGTCGGTGAACCTGGGCTTCGCCGCGCAGACCGAGCGGGGCCTGATGGTCCCGGTGGTCCGCGACGCGCAGGGCCGCAGCGCGGAGGCACTGTCGGCGGAGTTCGCCCGCCTGACCGAGCTCGCGCGGGCGGGCAAGCTGGCACCGTCCGACCTGACGGGCGGCACCTTCACCCTGAACAACTACGGGGTGTTCGGCGTCGACGGCTCCACGCCGATCATCAACCACCCGGAGGCGGCCATGCTCGGCGTCGGCCGGATCATCCCCAAGCCGTGGGTGCACGGCGGGGAGCTGGCGGTGCGGCAGGTCGTCCAGCTGTCGCTGACGTTCGACCACCGGGTGTGCGACGGGGGGACGGCGGGGGGCTTCCTCCGCTACGTCGCGGACTGCGTCGAGTCGCCGGCGGTGCTGTTGCGCGGCCTGTAGCCGGCCGGCGGGGCGGGGCCTCCGCTCCCCCTCCGCCGTGACGGCCGGGCGCCCGGCCGTGCCGTGACGGCCGGCGCCCGGCCTTGCCGGTGGTGCGGTCCGGTGGTGTGGTGCCGCTGCGCGGAGCGGGTCCCCGACCCGCCCTGCCACCGCTACCGGGACGCGGCCCGGACCCGCCGGGGCTCCCCCCGGACCCCGCGCCTCAAACGCCGGCGAGGCTGAAAGGGTGCCCCGGCATGCCGGGTGGGTCGCGGGGGTTGGTGGTTGTCCGGTTGGGCCGGGAAGGGGAAAGCTGCCCTGGCGGGGCCGGAAGGGGGATTCGCGGGGGTCAGGTCGTCAGCAGCAGTTTGCCCACGTGGCTGCTGGACTCCAGGACCCGGTGTGCCTCCGCGGCCCGGGCCATCGGGAACGTCTCGTGCACCACCGGCCGCACCCGCCCCGCCGCGACCAGGGGCCACACGTGCTCGCGTACGGCCGCGATGATGGCGGCCTTCTCCTCCAGCGGCCGCGCCCGCAGTGACGTGGCGGTGATCGCCGCCCGCTTGGCCAGCAGTGCGCCCAGGTTCAGTTCGGCCTTCACCCCGCCCTGGAGGCCGATCACCGCCAGCCGGCCGTTGACGGCCAGGGCGTCCAGGTTCCGCGCGAGGTACTTCGCCCCCATGATGTCGAGGATCACGTCCGCCCCGGCGCCGCCCGTCGCGGTCCGCAGTTCCGCCACGAAGTCCTGCTCGCGGTAGTCGATCAGGACGTCCGCGCCCAGTTCCGCGCAGCGCGCCAGCTTCTCGGGGCCGCCTGCCGTCACCGCGACCGTGGCGCCCACCGCCTTCGCCAGCTGGATCGCCATCGTCCCGATGCCGCTGGATCCGCCGTGCACGAGCAGGGTCTCGCCGGGGCGCAGCCCGGCCACCATGAAGACGTTCGACCACACCGTGGCGACGACCTCGGGCAGCGCGGCGGCCGTCACCAGGTCCACGCCCGCCGGGACGGGCAGGAGCTGCCCGGCCGGAACGGCCACCTTCTGCGCGTACCCGCCGCCGGCCAGCAGCGCGCAGACCTCGTCTCCCACCGACCAGCCGGACACCCCGGGCCCGATCGACGCGATCCGACCGGAGCACTCCAGGCCGGGGAAGCGGGAGCTGCCGGGCGGAGGGTCGTAGAACCCCTGGCGCTGGAGGACGTCGGCGCGGTTCACGGCGCTCGCCGCGACCTCGACGAGGACCTCGCCCTCACCCGCGACCGGATCGGGTACGTCGGTCCAGACGAGGGCCTCGGGGCCGCCGGGCTGCTCGATGGTGATCGCATGCATGGCCCGGAGGCTACGCGAACGACCCCCCGCGGCGCAGCATCCGCCGGGCCTGCGCCGGTGCTCCTACTCGGCCGGTCCCAGTATCACCGGCGGCGAACTCGGCGGCGACGCCCGCACGATGGTGATGAGGCGGTCCGTCAGCTGCAGGGGGCTCGCGTGCAAGTCGTCGTACGCCAGCAGCCGGTGCCCGCGCAGCACGCTGACCACCAGGTCGTTGGTCTCCCGCACCGACTTGCCGACCTCGGCCTTGGTGACCGGCCGTTCGATGAGGTCGAGGCCGCTGCCCTGCTGGATCAGGTCCTCCATCACCGTGCCCGCGCTGGGGCTGAGGACCGACAGGCCCAGCAGCCGCCCGGCCGCGCTCGCGCTGGTGATGACCGCGTCCGCGCCGGACTGGCGCAGCAGCGGGGCGTTCTCCTCCTCGCGCACGGCGGCGACGATCTTCGCGCCGCGGTTGAGCTGGCGTGCGGTCAGCGTCACCAGGACGGCCGTGTCGTCCCGCTGGGTTGCGATGACGACCTGACGGGCCTTCTGGAGCTCGGCCCGCAGCAGGACTTCGGAACGGGTGGCGTCGCCGACGACCCCGGTGAAGCCCTCCGCGTTCGCCATGTCGATCACCTTGGCGCTCGGGTCGATGATGACGACCTGCTCCTTGGAGAGGCCGGTGGCCAGCAGCGTCTGCAGGGCGGAGCGGCCCTTGGTGCCGAAGCCGACGACGACCGTGTGCTCACGCAAGTTCTTCCTCCAGCGGTTCAGCCGCCACTCTTCTCGGGTCCGCTCGGTCAGCACTTCCAGGGTCGTGCCGACCAGGATGATGAGGAACAGCACCCGCAGCGGGGTGATGAGCAGGACGTTCACCAGCCGCGCGCTGGCGCTGTACGGGACGATGTCGCCGTACCCGGTCGTCGACAGGGTGACGGTGGCGTAGTAGAGGCTGTCGAGGAGGTCGACCTCCTCGTCGGCGTTGTCGTGGTAGCCGGCGCGGTCGAGCCAGACGATGAGGACCGTCAGGAAGAGCACGAACAAGGCCATCACCAGGCGTTTGGTGACCTGGGCGAGCGGCTTTTCGACGATGCGTTTGGGCAGCTTGATGCGGCGGGAGACGAGCTTCTCGTCCGCCCCCCGGGCCATGGCGTCCTGGCCGTGGAGTTTCACGTGAAACATCCTCCCGAAGCCCAGGGCAGATCGAGGATCTCCAGCTCCTGTCCAGACCGCGCTCCGTGCGCCGGTACGACGGCCAGCGCGTCGGCGGCCGCCACCCCGCGCAGCATCGCCGGTCCGTTGTAGCGCAGCGGTACGGCGTGCTCGTCGTTCAGCAGGACCGGCACCAGCCGGGTGTCGTGCGGGTGCCCCGGGACGTCGCCCTGAACCGCTGCCGCGTAGCGCGGGCGCCGACGGCGGCCCGCGAGGGCGCGCAGCAGCGGTTCGGCGAGGGTGAGCAGCCCGGAGACGGCGGCGAGCGGGTTCCCGGGCAGCCCGACCACGTACCGCGGGTCCGCCCGGTCGCCGACGCGGGCCAACAGCATGGGGTGTCCGGGCCGTACGGCGACCCCGTCGACGAGCAGTTCGGCGCCGGCCCGGCGCAGGACCGGGTGGACGTGGTCGACGGGTCCGGAAGCGGTGCCGCCGGTGGTGACGATCACGTCTGCGGTGGAGGTGGTGACGGCCTTCAGCAGGGCCTCGGCCCCGGCGGGGTCGTCGCCGAGCCGGCGGGTCCCGGTGACCTCGGCGCCGAGGCGGGTGAGCCAGGGGGCGAGCAGGGGGCCGAGGGCGTCCCGGATCAGGCCGTCGTGCGGGAGGCCGGAGGTGAGCAGCTCGTCGCCGAGCACCAGGATCTCCACGCGGGGCCGGGGCCGGGTGGTCAGCTCGTCGTACCCGGCGGCCGCGGCGAGGCCGAGCACGGCCGGGGTGACCAGGGAGCCCGCGGGCAGCAGCAGGTCGCCTGAGCGGCATTCCTGGCCGCGCGGGCGGATGTCCTGGCCGGTGAGGACGCGCCGGTCGGCGAAGAGCTGGGCGCCGTGCACGCGGCAGTGTTCGCTGCGGATCACGGCGGTGGTCTCGGCGGGGATCCGGGCCCCGGTGGCGATCCGCACGGCCTCCCCGTCCATGAGGGGCCCGGGGCGCTCGGAACCGGCGAGGGCGTCGTCCCCGGTACGTACGGTCCAGGGGCCGGGGCCGGCGACGGCCCAGCCGTCCATGGCGGAGGTGTCGAAGGACGGCAGGTCGGTCAGCGCGTCCAGGGGCGCGGCCAGCACCTCACCGAGGGCTTCGGCGAGCGGAACCCGGTGGGTACGGGCCCGTGCGGCGGTCCCGGCGTGCACGGCGGTGTCCCGGGCCCGCTGCCAGGCGGCGGCGCGGTGGCCCTCGGCTCCGGCGACCGGGCCCGAACCGGGGGTGCGGCTGACGAGGGCCAGGGCCTCTTCGAGGTCCCGCTCGGTGGAGCCGGTGGGCTCGGCGGACCCGGCCGTTTCCGCCGGGGCTTCGTCCAGGGCGCGGTCGGCGTCGGTGGGGGTCATCCGGAGCCGTTCTTTCGGGGGTCGGCGGCGGTGTCGGTGTCGGTGGTGGCCCCGGCTCCGGTGGCGGCCTCGGCCTCGGCCTCCGCGGCCCAGCGCAGGGCCAGGTCGGTGGCCTTGCGGGTGGCTTCGGCGACGGCTTCGACGGGGTCGGCACCGGCGGCTTCGGCCCGGGCCGCCGCGTAGCCGACCAGGAAGGTGGTCAGCGGGGCGGCGGGCCGGGCGACGCCGTGGGCGGCGTCACGGGCGAGGTCGAGCAGGGCTGCGGTGTCGACGGAGAGGTCGATGCCCAGCTCGTTCTTGACGGCGGTGATCCATTGCTCCAGCACGGTTCCATGCTCCCTGATCCGGGCGCGGGCGACGGCGAGATCGTCCCAGGTGTCGCAGTCGAAGGAGGCGAGTGGCCCCGCGTCGACCCGGGCGAGGTCCAGTGCGGCGGTGAGCGAGCGCAGCGGGAGCCCGGCGAGGCCGTTCCGCCCGGCGGCGAGGCGGGTCAGCTCGCGGCGGAGCGGGGCCGTCCGGTAGACGGCGACGAGGGGCTGGTCCCGGCCGTCGGGGTCGCGCAGGAGCGCGCCTTCGTGCGGGCCGTCGCCGGCGGGTCCGGCGTGCCCGCCGGGGGCGGCCAGCAGGGTGCGTACGGTCGCCCGGTCCAGGAACGGCAGGTCCGCGGAGAGCACGAGCACCTGCTCGGCGGTGGTCTGGCGCAGTCCGGCGTCCAGGGCGGCCACCGGGCCGCTGCCGGCCGGTTCCTCGCGGGCCCAGCGCACCGGCCGGGCGGTGGCCCGGCGGCCGCCGACCACGACGGTGGTGGCGGCGTCGGGGCAGGCGTCGAGGACGCGGTCGAGGAGGGTACGGCCGCCGACGCTCAGCGCGGGCTTGTCGGCCCCGCCGAGCCGCCGTGCGGCGCCGCCCGCCAAGACGATCGCGTCGTAGCTCATGCCCCCGAGTATGCGCGGCCCATGTCCCCGGCGGGCACCCGCCCTTACCCACCACTTACCCACCCCTCCGGGCTCCGCCCGGACCCGCGTCTCAGGCGCCGGCGGGGCTGGGGTGGCGCGAATGCCGGGGGGCTATGCCGGGGTGCGAACGCCGGGGGCCCGGTGCCGGGGTGCGGCGCCGGGCCCCGGCGGTGGGTGGGCGGCCGGCGGAGGGGGTCCGGCGGCCGCCGGCGGCTACAGGTAGGGGCCGGAGCGGACGGCCCCGTGGCCGCCGTCCTCGTCGTCCTCGTGGGAGGCACCGGGCGGGAGCGCGCGGCGCATCTGTTCCAGCTGCGCCCGCGCCGCCATCTGCTGCGCGAACAGGGCCGTCTGGATGCCGTGGAAGAGCCCTTCGAGCCAGCCCACCAGCTGGGCCTGCGCGATGCGCAGTTCCGCCTCGGAGGGGATGGCCTCCTCGGTGAACGGGAGCGACAGGCGCTCCAGTTCCTCCACGAGCTCGGGGGCCAGGCCGTCCTCCAGCTCCTTCACCGACGCGGCGTGGATGTCCTTGAGCCGAACCCGGCTCGCCTCGTCGAGGGGCGCGGCACGTACCTCTTCCAGGAGTTGCTTGATCATGCTTCCGATCCGCATGACCTTGGCGGGCTGTTCGACCATCTCCGTCACCGGGACCTCGCGCGACTCGTCATCGGCGCCGCCGACCGCCATCCCGTCCTGTCCCACGATCAGGACGTTCGGGGGGCTTTCCTGCGACCGTTCACTCCTCGGCATCTCCATGCCGTCATTGTCTCGCACACCTTCGTACTCACACGGTGTGCCCCCGTACGGGCGTGATCCACCCTGTACGGGGGCACCTGCATCAGGCACCTGCATCACTCCGTGTGGCTATCCGGCCGCCCGCCGTGCCAGCGCCCCGCTCGACCGGGTGACCAGCGCCGCCAGCAGCGCGGCGCCCAGCGGCACCACGATCAGCAGTCCGCCGAGGGTCTCCCACGGCACGGCGACCGGTACGTAGGGCACGGCCTCGGTGACCGAGGAGCCCATCTCGCGGCCCTTGGCGTAGAGCTGCTCCATCTCCCGCCGCTGGGCGAAGCGCAGCCCGACCGCGGGCAGCAGGCCGGCCGCCGAGCCGAGGACGACGCCCATCAGGGCGACCACCCCGCACTGGAAGCCGCTGAGCGTGCGCCGGACCCGCGGAGCGGCGCCGACCGCCGCCAGCGTCTTCAGGTCGGCCTCGGCGTCGGCCTGGGCGAGGCCGGTGGCGATGCCGGCGGCGCCGACGGTGACCAGGCCGGCGAAGACGGTGAGGATGAGGAGGCCCATGTCGCCCCCGCTCTGGTAGCCGGACTCGATGGCGACGTTCGCGTCCACCGCCATCCGGTCGATGTCCCCGTCCAGGGCCTGCCGCTGCTTGCTGGTGGCCGTCTCGTCGAGGGTGAAGTAGCTGCCGGACGGGCTGGTGGTCAGGCCCGCGGCCTTGACCGCGGAGGGCGGCAGGATCAGCTGGCTGCCCCAGGAGTTGGCGCTTGCGGGCGCCTGGTGCACGGCGAACACCTTGTCCTGGCCGGGCGGGTCCTCCCGCCGCATGGAGGCGCCCTCGGCGGCCGTCATGTCGGTGACGACCCGGATGGTCACCTTGCCGTCCTTGACGATGCGCCGGTCGAACGCGACCGGCCGGCCTGCCGCGAGGGCGGAGACGGTGCCGGGGTCGGTGACCGCGAGGACGCGCAGCAGCGTCTCGTCGGCGACGATCGTGCCGTACGGGCTGGACGGGCCTCCGCCGATCCGCGACGCGTCCGCGCAGCGCCAGTCCGTGCGCAGCTTCTTGGCCTCCTCGGCGCTGAAGGAGGCGGGCCCGTTCTCGGCTTCGTAGAGCGGGCAGCGCTGGTCCTTGGGCGTGAGGATCTCGGCCCGGCCGCACGTCGGGTCGGACGAGTACGCCTCGCAGCCCGGCTTGCCGACGACGATCCGGTCCACGTCCGCTCGGGTGGCCACGGGGAGTTGCCGGGACAGGGCCTCACGCAGGGCCGGCATCTCCTTGTGGGCGCTGCCGTCGGCGTTGAGGACCCCGACGCCGTGCGGGAGGCTGGCCACGTACTCGTGCCGCATCTGGAGGTCGCGGCTGTGCTCGTACGTCGCCACCGCGACGGTGCCGGCGACGGCGGCCAGTACGGCGGCGACGGCCGGCGCCGTACGCCCCCGGTTGCGGACCGCGTCGCGCAGCGCGAGCCGCGGCGACAGCGGGAGCCAGCGGCCGAGCCGCCCGAACAGGCCGACCAGGGTCGGGGTGAGGGCGACGATGCCGAGCTCGGCGACGGCACTGCCGCCCGCGACGACGGTGGAGCCCATCTCGGAAGCGCTGCCGTACAGGGCGATCGCGGCGCCTGCGGCGACGGCGACCAGGCCGATGACGGGCAGGACGCGGTTGGCCTTGCGGACCCCGCGGCGGCCGGTCAGCGAGGCGAGGACGGTCTGCCGCGAGGCCGTGACGGCCGGGACGATCGCGGCGAGCAGTCCGGTCACCACGGCGAGCAGGGCGATGCCGGCCAGTTCCAGCGGGCGGACGTCGAAGCCGCCGAAGCGGACGCCGAGCTGGTCCTCCAGGAGGGGCCGCAGCGCGATGGTGAGCGCGATGCCGATGCCGGTGCCGATGACGGCGGCGGCGGCGCCGATGACCAGGCCGCCCGAGAGCACGATGGCGCGGATGTGGCGGCGGTCGCCGCCGTTGGAGCCGACCAGGCCGAGCTGGCGGCGCGAGCGCCGGGCGCCCACGGCGAAGGCGGGTCCGGCCAGCAGGCAGATCTCCAGCATGGCGAGGCCGACGACGGTCGCGAGCACGGCCATCTCGGCGGCGTCGGTGCCGTTGAGCCCGTATTGGTCCTTGGACTGCTGCTGGTAGAGCGGTACCTCGGAGTCGGCGGGCGGGTCGAGGACGACGGCGCGGGAGACGGCGATCGCGCCGTTGGCGTTGGCCGCCTTGACCATGTTCCACGTGAAACCGGCGCCGCCGACCTTGACCAGGTAGCCGTCCTCGGCCCGGACGCCCGAACTCCCGGCGGCCTGCAGGGCCTCGTCGAGCGGGGCGAACAGGGTCCCGGGCGGGGCAGTGATCTGGGGCTTCTTCAGCTCGGAGGGCAGCTCGTACGCGCCGACGATCCGGTACGCGGACTTCGCGCCGCGCGGCAGCACCGAGGAGCCGACGAAGAGCCCCGACTCCTCCAGGAAGGCGTTGGTGGCGATGACCTCGCCCGCGGCCCGCGGGAGGCGGCCGCGGTCGAGCGTGAGCAGGCCGGCCGTCAGCGGGCTGTGCGTGTCGAGTTCGCGGATCTCGGTGTGGAGGAGGCCGTGCCGGGTGCGGACCTTGGCGTGGCCGGTGCTCTCCTTGACGGCCTGGGCACCGGCCGGGAGCGCGGCGAGCACCGGGTCCGGCGCGCCCTCCTTCGGCTTGGACCGCGTCGGGTCGTAGGTCTCGTAGCCGCCGACGGGTGCGGAGGCGTCGCCTCGGGGACTCTGGTAGACGGGGCCGAGGTGCGAGTCGGACAGCCGGGCGTCGGCGGCGCCGATCTTCCGGGACAGGGACTGCTCGGCGGAGAGGTCGGCGCTGCGGAGCGTGAGGTCGGCGGCGCTCACGCCGACGATGGGGAGCGCGATCATGGCGAGGACGAGGGCGCTGCGGCCCTTGGCGCGCCAGGCGTCGCGGCGGGCGATCCGGATCGCGGCGACCCAGGAGTGGTACCAGGAGATCACTGGCCGGCCGCCCGCCCCGAGAGCAGGGAGTCGGCGTGGCTGCGCAGGGTCTCGTCGACCACGCTGCCGTCGCGCAGGAAGACGACGCGGTCGGCCCAGGCGGCGAACCGCGGTTCGTGGGTGACGAGGACCCCGGCCGCCCCCGCGTCGCAGCGGGAGCGCAGCAGGGCGAGTACGGACTCGCCGGTCTCGGAGTCGAGGGCGCCGGTGGGCTCGTCGGCGAGGACGAGGCGGCGGTCGCCGACCAGGGCGCGGGCGATGGCCACGCGCTGCTGCTGGCCGCCGGACATCTCGTCCGGGAAGCGGTCGGCGAGCTGGCGCAGGCCCATCTCCTCCAGCGAGGCGAGCGCGGAGACGCGGGCCTTGCGGGCGGAGACGCCGTCGAGCTCCCGGGGCAGGGCCACGTTCTCGGCCGCGGTGAGGGCCGGTATGAGGTTGTAGTCCTGGAAGACGTACCCGATGCTGCGGCGGCGCAGGGCCGCGAGCTGCTTGCGGCCGGCGGTGGTGATGTCGGTTCCCTCGACGATCACCCGCCCGCTGGTCGGGGTGTCGAGGCCGCCGGCCAGGGTGAGCAGCGTGGACTTGCCGGAGCCGGACGGGCCCATGACGGCGACGAGTTCGCCGGGGAAGACGGAGAGGTCGATGCCGCGCAGGGCGTGGACCTCGGTGGCGCCGCTGCCGTGGGTGCGGACCAGTTGGTCCAACTGCAGCACGGGCGACTGGGACGGGCGCTGGTCAGGCATGAGGGGGTCCCCCTGGGACGGTGGATCAGCCCCGCCGCGTGCGGGCGGTGCGGGGCGGGGTGGTGGTCGGGTCGGTACGGGAGGAGCCCGGGGCGCCGGCGGCCGCGGCTGCCGAGGGGTCCACGGGCCCTGCGGCCTGGGGCGGTCGGGGTGCGTCGGCTCTCCGGTCGGCCGGCAGGGAGAGCCGTACGAGCCGGGCCTCGCAGTGGTCGAGCCAGCGGGCCTCCGCCTCGGTCTGGAAGATCAGCTGTTCCAGGACGAGGAGCCAGGCCACGTCGTCGCGTTCGCGGGTGTCCCCGTTCTCGACGGCGGCGAGTGCCCGGGCCTTGAGCCGGGTGTAGTCCTGCATCGCCCGGATGGTGGCGTGCCGCTGGGACTGGATGACGGCGCGGATGTCCACGCCGGGCGAGCCGACGGCCATGGCGAGCTTGATGGACAGTTCGTCACGGGGCGGGTTCGCCCGGTCGACGGGGCGCTCGTACCACTGGCGCAGTTCGGCGCTTCCGGTGTCGGTGATGACGTAGAGGGTGTGCCCGGCGGCGTCCTCTCCGCCGGGGGCGACGAGGCCGTCGCGTTCCAGGCGGGCGAGGGTGGTGTACACCTGCCCCACGTTCAGTGGCCAGGTGGAGCCGGTGCGGGATTCGAACTCGGTACGCAGCTGTGAGCCGTACCGGGGACCCCGTTCCAGCAGGGCGAGAAGGCCGTGGCGGATCGACATACCGAGTATGTATACCCAGTATGTTCACGCTGGGCAACCATCCTCAGGCGTACGTCCTGAGGGGGAGGCGGATGGTGGCGGGTCCGCGGCGGCGCTCTAGATCCCCCGGCGCAGCCGCGCCCCGAGGTAGCCGAGGCCCACTCCCATCAGGGCGCATCCGGTGCCCAGTGGCAGCAGGTGCGCGGCGAGGTCGGCGGCCCGCTCGTTCGGCGCGGTGCCGAGCGCGGTGGTGGCCCGGGGGCTGGGGGTCGGCTCGGGCTTCGGCGGGGCGGCGGGCCGGGTGCGCGGCCGGACGGCCGGCGGGCGGGAGGCGACCATGGCCTCCCGGTTCACCGGGTCGGTCACCGGCCTGCCCGGTCGTTCCCGGCCGACACCGGGGGCGCTGCCGGCCAGGTCCCCGTACGCGTGCTCCGGCCGGTCGTTCGGCGGTTCGTCCCCCGGCGGCCCGCCGACGGGCAACCGGCGGTTCGAGGGCGCCGCAACGACGGCTGGAGCGGCGGCGGGGACGGCCACCACGGCGGCGGCGAGGGCGGCCGGAGCGGCCGGAGCGGCGGCCGGGGCGCCGAGGACGGCGGGAGCCGTGAGCGCGTGGGCGCCCGGTGCGGCCGTCGCGAGCGCGGCGGCCGCCAGCGCGACGCAGGCCAGCAGGCGCGGCGGACGGAGCCGTGCGACCCGGGTGAGCCGTGCGCCCCGGGTGAGCCGTGCGGCCCAGCGAGTCCGGGCGACCCGCGGAGTCCGGGCGGGCCGGACGCGTCGGGTGCGGTCCCGGGTGCGGCGCCGGGGGTGGAAGCCTGTGAACACGGGGAGCCCCTCCCGTCCCGAGCGACCGAAGTGTCTCGCTCAGATTTACATAGTGGGGCAAAAGCGGCATCCCGGGCGCCCCATCGGGGTGCCCGGGATGCCGGTGTGTCAGATTCCGCGGTGCCGCGGGGGCGTGGAGCCCGCGCCGCGTCCTACTCCGGGTAGCCAGTGGACACGGTCAGCGTGTACTCCGTGCCCTCCTTCTCGATCTTGTCGCCGGCGTTCGGGGACTGGGAGAGCACCGTGTCCTTGCCGAACACCGCCTCGTCCTTCTCGACGATCTTGTACTTGCCGCCCGAGGCCTGGATGCACGCCTTCACCGACAGCAGGTTCTTGTACTTCAGGTCCGGCGCGATGTACTTCCCCGCCTCGCTGTAGTGCTTCGTCGGCTCCTTGCACTTGGACGCGTCGATCGTGCGCGTGACGTCCGCGTCCTTGAACCCCGGCTTGACCGTGGCGGGAGCCGACGCCGAGCTGCCCGGGGAGGCGTTGTCGTCCGGGTCCTTGTCGCCGCCGCTCATCACGATCGCCGTGATCAGGCCGCCGACGGCCAGCAGCGCCACCGCGACCGCGCCCACGACCACGGGCGTGTTCCGCTTCCCGCCGCCCGCGGAGCTCCCCTGGCCCTGCCCGCCCGCCGCCGGCGAGATCGTGTAGGGCGGCGGGGTCTGCGGCGCGTACTGCTGCGGCGCGGGCGCGGGCGTGTGCGGGTAGGCATAGCCGCCCTGCCCGTGCGCCTGCGGGGCCGGCGTCGGGTTCGGCGCGTACGGGGACGGCGCCGGGGTGTGCTGCGGCTGGTACGGCTGCTGCACCGAGTGCTGAGGCGGTGCCTGGAAGCCGGAGTCCACCGGCGGGAACACGGCCGAGGAGACGCCCGCGCCACTGCCGCCCGTCGGCGCCCCCTGGACGATCACCGGGGCCCCGGTCTGCCCGGAAGCCAGCACCCGCGCGACCTCGTCGCCCATGGCGGCGGCGGTGGGGAAGCGCTCGTTCGGGTTCTTCTTCAGCGCCCGCGCCACCAGCGCGTCCATCGCCGGGGTCACCGAGCGGTTGATGGAGGACGGGGCGACCGGCTCCTCCTGGACGTGTGCGTACGCGATGGCCAGCGGGGAGTCCGCGTCGAAGGGGATCCGCCCGGTCAGCAGCTGGAACAGCATGATGCCGACCGAGTAGAGGTCGGAACGGGCGTCGACGCCGCGCCCCAGCGCCTGCTCGGGGGAGAGGTACTGGGGGGTGCCGACGACCATGCCGGTCTGCGTCATCGAGGTGACCCCCGACTGCATGGCGCGCGCGATGCCGAAGTCCATCACCTTGACCACGCCGCGCTTGTTCACCATGACGTTGCCCGGCTTGATGTCCCGGTGGACGAGGCCCATCTCGTGGCTCGTGTCCAGCGCGGCCAGCACGTCGGCCGTCACCTTCAGCGCCCGGTCCGCCGGCATCGCCCCGTACCGCCGGATGTCCTCGTCGAGCACCGAGCCGAGCGGCCGGCCCTCCACGTACTCCATGACGATGTACGGCATCACCGCGCCGCCCAGTTCGCCTTCGCCGGTGTCGAATACCGAGACGATGTTCGTGTGCGACAGTTTGGCTACAGCCTGGGCCTCGCGGCGGAAGCGCTCGCGGAAAGACTGCTCGCGGCCGAGGTCGCTGTGCAGAGTCTTGACGGCGACCTGCCGGTCGAGCGCCGAGTCGTAGGCCAGGTACACGGAGGCCATGCCGCCCTCGCCCAGCAAGTCCCTTAGCTGGTAACGGCCACCGGCCAGAGAGCCGCCCGCGTACTGGCCCTGAGTGCCGTCCTGGCTCATGGCTGTTGCTTCCCCTCGGGATGTGTCACTACGCGTCTGGCTGAGCGCATGTCGCGCCCAGTCTGCCGGAGGGCAAGCACACGTCAAGCCGGGTACCCGATCCGTGACCACACGGGCACAGGGCGCCTTTGTCCGAACGGCGAGCGGTTCCGAGGCTGTAGCGTTCACCGGAACACCAAAGAAGAGGACAACCGCTGAGCGGCGGCCGAGAGAGACGACGGCGAGGACTGATGGCACCCGAACCCGAGGGAAACGGCGCCGGGATGGCCGATGGTCCTGAGTACTGGGGCGCCGGTGGCCTGGTGGGAGACGGCCGTTACCGGCTGACCCACCGCTTGGGCCGAGGCGGCATGGCCGAGGTGTTCGCCGCCGAGGACGTACGCCTGGGCCGCACCGTGGCCGTGAAGCTGCTGCGCGCCGACCTCGCCGAGGACCCGGTCTCCAAGGCCCGCTTCACGCGCGAGGCGCAGTCCGTCGCCGGGCTCAACCACCACGCCGTCGTCGCCGTGTACGACTCGGGCGAGGACCCCGTCGGTCCGAACACCGTCCCGTACATCGTGATGGAGCTGGTCGAGGGCCGCACCATCCGCGAGCTGCTGCTCAGCGCCGAGGCCCCGGGTCCCGAGCAGGCGCTCATCATCGTCTCCGGTGTCCTCGAAGCCCTCGCGTACTCGCACCAGCACGGCATCGTGCACCGTGACATCAAGCCGGCGAACGTCATCATCACCGACGCCGGCGCGGTGAAGGTCATGGACTTCGGCATCGCCCGCGCCCTGCACGGCGTGCAGTCGACGATGACCCAGACCGGCATGGTCATGGGCACCCCGCAGTACCTGTCGCCCGAGCAGGCCCTCGGCAAGGCCGTGGACCACCGCTCCGACCTGTACGCGACCGGCTGTCTGCTGTACGAACTCCTCGCGCTGCGGCCCCCGTTCACCGGTGAGACCCCGCTGTCAGTGGTCTACCAGCACGTTCAGGACGCGCCGATCCCGCCCTCGCACCTGCCCGAGGGCGGTTCGATCCCGAAGGAGCTCGACGGGCTCGTCATGCGCTCCCTCGCGAAGGACCCGGACGACCGGTTCCAGAGCGCCGAGGAGATGCGCGGGCTGACCCAGTACGCCCTCCAGATGCTCCACGAGCAGGGGCCGAACACGGGCACCTGGAACACCGGCCCGGTGACCATGTCGCTGCCGCACGGGCGGGGCCCGGCCGCGACCACGTCCATGTCCGTGGGCGGCTCCGGCGGGCACCAGCAGTACCCCTCGCACGCCACGACCTCGCAGTTCCAGCAGTCGATGGTGCCGCCGATCAACCCGGACGACGGCTCGGCCTTCCCCGGCGGCGGCCGCGGCGGCCAGGGCGGCTACGACGGGTACGAAGACCGCGGCAACGGCGGCAGCCGCTGGAAGATGTGGCTGTTCGCGGTGCTCGCGATCATCGCGGTCGCGGGCGGCGTGGCGTACGCCGTCAGCACCATGAGCGGCGGCGGCAAGAAGGAGGAGCCGCCCGCGCCCCAGACGTCCCAGAGCACGCCCGGCACCCAGCCGAGCCAGCCAGGGACCGAGGAGAACCCGCCGCCGCGCTCGACGCCGGAGACCAGCAACCCCACGTACAACCAGTCGTCGCCGACGCCGAACCGCACGCGGACGCAGAGCCCGAGCCCGACGCCCTCCGCGTCGGCGAGCCCGTCCGCGACGCCGTCGTCGACGCCCTCCACGAAGCCGTCGACGACTCCGTCGACCAAGCCGTCGGTGACGAAGTCCCCCGACCCGCCGGTGACGAAGTCCCCGGATCCGGAGCCCCAGGCAGGGGAATGACCCGCGCAGAAGGGCTCGGCGGAAGTGCCTCCGCCGGGCCCTTCTCCGTACGTGGTTCAGAGCGCGTGCTGATACGCGCGGTCGGGATTCCCCGCCAGGGAGTGCACGGTGACGAACTGGGGTTCGATCCGCATGTAGACGGGGTCGAAGAGCGAGCCGTCCACGAAATGCGGGCCCGGACCGAATAGCTCCAGTTCCGCGTTGGTCGGTTCGACGACCTGGGCGGTGCCGGTGAACTGGACCGACCACAGACGCGCGTCCCGGGAATTGAAGTTGTCGGCGCCATAGGCCACCACGCTTCCGTTGCAGGCCTGGTGGTGGCCGAAACCGGAGTGCATTCGCAGGACGACCTTGCCGTCCACCACGATGTGGCGGGCGAGGGCGAGGAAGGGCAGCGCGCGCATGCTCGTGGCCACCTGGCCGTACGGCACCCGGCGCAGCAGTTCTACGGCGTGGAGTTCCTCTGGGGACATGCCGTCCACTGTCGGGTACCGACGCGTCGGCGGTAAAGAGGATCCCGCCCCCATGATCGGGGACGTTGGTCCCGAATGGAACCATTCCTCCGTCGGCGGAGCCCCCGCGTCAGCGGCGCTTTTCCGCCTGCAGGCGGGCGACGTACGCGGCGGCCTGGGAGCGCCGCTCCATGCCCAGCTTCGACAGCAGGCTGGAGACGTAGTTCTTGATCGTCTTCTCGGCCAGGTGCAGCCGCTCGCCGATGACGCGGTTCGTCAGGCCCTCGCCGATCAGGTCGAGGATCTTGCGCTCCTGGTCGGTGAGGTTGGAGAGGCGGTCGTCGCCCTTCCCATTCTTGCCGTCGCGCAGCCGCTCCAGCACCCGGGCGGTCGCCACCGGGTCGAGCAGGGACTTGCCGGCCGCGACGTCACGTACGGCGCCGAGCAGTTCGTTCCCCCGGATCGCCTTCAGGACGTAGCCCGAGGCACCCGCCATGATCGCGTCGAACAGTGCCTCGTCGTCGGCGAACGAGGTCAGCATCAGGCACTTGATGTCCTCGTTCTGGGAGCGCACCTCGCGGCACACCTCCACGCCGCTGCCGTCCGGCAGGCGAACGTCGAGGACGGCCACGTCGGGACGGGTGGCGGGGATGCGGACCAGGGCGTCGGCGGCGGTACCGGCCTCACCGACGATCTCGATGTCCTCTTCGATCGACAACAGCTCATGAACGCCCCGACGCACCACCTCGTGGTCGTCCAGGAGGAATACCTTGATTTTTCCGTCTTCGCGCACGAAGTCAGTTTCACACACTCACCCCTTCCCTGCCGGGGTTACCCGGGATAACGTGCCGTTGTTCCGGCCCCCTGCAAGGCTGTGACCAGTACGTGTTCCCGGTTCCGCGGATTTACTTGGAAATCCAAGCAAAAACGCAGGTCAAACGGGGTTTCGCAGTTATGCGGCGTACTGGGTAACGTGCATTGCGCAGGGCACTCGCCGGGGCACCTGTCACGCCTGAATCCCGTACCGGACGCGCACCCACCCCGTGCGCGGGTCGGGACGCAGGTGAGCCGCACTGGACCCCGGAGAACCCGGGTGCCGGACCGACGGAGGAGCACACGTGACCGTGGAGAGCACTGCCGCGCGCAAGCCGCGACGCAGCAGTGGCACCAAGCGGGCGGCAGGCGCGGCAAGCGCCCGCAAGACCGCCGCTGCCACCGCACAGACGCAGGACGCCGTACCTCAGCTCGTACAGCTGCTGACGCCCGAGGGGGACCGGGTCGACGCCACGAGCAGCGCCGAGCTGGCGGAATTCGCGCCCTTCGTCGCCGACATCACCACCGAGGACCTGCGCGGGCTCTACCGCGACATGGTCCTCACCCGTCGCTTCGACGGCGAGGCCACCGCGCTGCAGCGCCAGGGCGAGCTGGGCCTGTGGGCCTCGCTCCTCGGCCAGGAGGCCGCGCAGATCGGCTCCGCGCGGGCGCTGAACGACGAGGACTACGTCTTCCCGACCTACCGGGAACACGGCGTGGCCTGGTGCCGCGGGGTCGACCCGACCAACCTGCTCGGCATGTTCCGCGGTGTGAACCACGGCGGCTGGGACCCGACGATCAACAACTTCCACCTGTACACGATCGTCATCGGTTCGCAGACGCTGCACGCGACCGGTTACGCGATGGGCGTGGCCAAGGACGGCGCCGACTCGGCGGTCATCGCCTACTTCGGCGACGGCGCGTCCAGCCAGGGAGACGTCGCCGAGGCGTTCACGTTCTCGGCCGTCTACAACTCCCCCGTGGTGTTCTTCTGCCAGAACAACCAGTGGGCGATCTCCGAGCCCACCGAGCGCCAGATGCGCGTACCGCTCTACCAGCGCGCCCAGGGCTTCGGCTTCCCGGGCGTCCGTGTCGACGGCAACGACGTGCTGGCCTGTCTGGCCGTGACCCGCTGGGCCCTGGACCGCGCGCGCCGCGGCGAGGGCCCGACGCTGGTCGAGGCGTTCACGTACCGGATGGGCGCGCACACGACGTCCGACGACCCGACGAAGTACCGGCGGGACGAGGAGACGGCGGCCTGGGAGGCGAAGGACCCGATCCTGCGCCTGAAGACCCACCTGCTGGCCTCCGGCGGCGCCGACGAGGCGTTCTTCGCCGAGCTGGAGGTCGAGAGCGAGGCGCTGGGCAAGCGCGTGCGCGAGGCGGTGCGGGCCATGCCCGACCCGGACACCATGGCGATCTTCGAGAACGTCTACGCGGACGGGCACGCGCTCGTCGACGAGGAGCGCGCGCAGTTCGCCGCCTACCTCGCGTCCTTCGAGGGTGGGGAGTGACCGCCATGGCCATCGAGAAGATGTCGCTCGCGAAGGCGCTCAACGAGTCGCTGCGCAAGGCCCTGGAAACGGACCCGAAGGTCCTCATCATGGGAGAGGACGTCGGCAAGCTCGGCGGCGTCTTCCGGATCACCGACGGACTGCAGAAGGACTTCGGCGAGGAGCGGGTCATCGACACCCCGCTCGCCGAGTCGGGCATCGTCGGCACGGCGATCGGGCTCGCGCTGCGCGGCTACCGGCCCGTCGTGGAGATCCAGTTCGACGGTTTCGTGTTCCCCGCGTACGACCAGATCGTCACGCAGCTCGCGAAGATGCACGCGCGCGCCCTGGGCAAGATCAAGATGCCGGTCGTCATCCGCATCCCGTACGCGGGCGGCATCGGCGCGGTCGAGCACCACTCGGAGTCCCCGGAGGCGCTGTTCGCGCACGTCCCCGGCCTGAAGGTGGTCTCGCCGAGCAACGCCTCGGACGCCTACTGGATGCTCCAGCAGGCGATCCTCAGCAACGACCCGGTGATCTTCTTCGAGCCGAAGCGGCGCTACTGGGACAAGGGCGAGGTCGACGTCGAGGCGATCCCGGAGGCGCTGCACGCCTCCCGGGTGGCCCGCGAGGGCTCGGACATCACCCTGGCGGCCTACGGCCCGATGGTGAAGGTCTGCCTGGAGGCCGCCGCGGCCGCCGCCGAGGAGGGCAAGTCGGTCGAGGTCGTGGACCTGCGCTCGATGTCCCCGGTGGACTTCGACGGCATCCAGGCGTCGGTGGAGAAGACCCGCCGGCTCGTGGTCGTCCACGAGGCGCCGGTGTTCCTCGGCGTGGGCTCGGAGATCGCCGCCCGCATCACGGAGCGGTGCTTCTACCACCTGGAGGCCCCGGTCCTGCGCGTCGGCGGCTTCCACGCGCCGTACCCGCCGGCCCGCCTGGAGGACGAGTACCTGCCCGGCCTGGACAGGGTGCTCGACGCCGTCGACCGCTCGCTGGCGTACTGAGGAGAGCCCTGTGACGATCCGCGAATTCAAGATGCCCGATGTGGGCGAGGGCCTCACCGAGGCCGAGATCCTCAAGTGGTACGTCCAGCCGGGTGACACGGTCACCGACGGCCAGGTCGTCTGCGAGGTGGAGACGGCCAAGGCCGCCGTGGAGCTGCCGATCCCGTTCGACGGTGTCGTGCACGCCCTGCTCTTCGAGGAGGGCACCACGGTCGACGTCGGCCAGGTGATCATCTCCGTGCAGACCGCCCCGGGCGCCGCCTCGGAGGCCCCGGTCCAGGAGGCGGCCCCGGCCGCCGCCGAGGAGCCGGCCCCCGCCGCCCGCCAGCCCGTGCTGGTCGGGTACGGGGTCTCCACCGCCTCCACCAAGCGCCGCCCGCGCAAGGCCCCGGCGGGCACGACCGCGCAGAACGGCACGGCGGCGGCCCCCGCTCCGGCGGCGCCCGCGGCGGCCGTCCCGGCGCAGACGAACGGCAACGGCAGCGCCTGCGCCGCCGCGGAACGGCCCCTGGCCAAGCCGCCGGTGCGCAAGCTCGCCAAGGACCTCGGCATCGACCTGTCCTTCGTGGTGCCCACCGGGGACGGCGGGGTCGTGACCCGGGAGGACGTCCACGCGGCGGCCGCCGCGGCGATCGCCCCGCAGGCCGTGGCACCCGCCCCGGCCGCGGCTTTGGCCGTCGCTCCGGCCGCCGCCGGGGCCTCCGTCCCGGCCGCCGCCGTGGCGGTCGTGCCGGGGGCGCGGGAGACCCGTATCCCGGTCAAGGGCGTCCGCAAGGTCACCGCCCAGGCCATGGTCGGCTCCGCGTTCACCGCGCCGCACGTCACCGAGTTCATCACGCTCGACGTGACCCGCACGATGAAGCTGGTCCAGGAGCTCAAGGCCGATCCGGACCTGGCGGGGCTGCGCGTCAACCCGCTGCTCCTCATCGCCAAGGCCGTCCTGGTGGCGATCCGCCGCAACCCGGACGTCAACGCGTCCTGGGACGAGGGGTCCCAGGAGATCGTGCTCAAGCACTACGTCAACCTGGGCATCGCGGCGGCCACCCCCCGGGGGCTGATCGTCCCGAACATCAAGGACGCCCACGCCCAGACCCTCGGCGAGCTGTCGGAGTCCCTGTCCTCGCTGGTCGCCACGGCCCGTGACGGCAAGACCTCCCCGGCGGACATGCAGCAGGGCACCTTCACCATCACCAACGTGGGTGTCTTCGGCGTCGACACCGGTACGCCGATCATCAACCCCGGCGAGTCCGCGATCCTCGCGGTCGGTGCGATCAAGCTCCAGCCGTGGGTCCACAAGGGCAAGGTGAAGCCCCGCCAGGTCACCACGCTGGCGCTGTCGTTCGACCACCGTCTGATCGACGGCGAGCTCGGCTCCCGCTTCCTGGCCGACATCGCGGCGGTCCTGGAACACCCGCGCCGCCTCGTCACCTGGGCGTAGCACCGCAGTCGGTACGCACGCATGGCCGGTTTCCGCTCCTGGAGGCCGGCCATACGTGTGGGTACGGGCCGGCGCGGGGCCCGTACCCGCGCGACGGGCGGGCCGGGCGGGTCAGGCGGGCCCGGCGGGCCCGGCGGGTCAGGGCCGGGCGGGCCTCTCGCCGGGGCCTTCCGCCGGGCCCCAGCGGGCCGCTGTAAACCCCTGGCCTGCGGGAACGGCCCGTGTGATCATCGCCGGATGTTCTTCCGCGCCGCCAAGGCAGACCCCGCAGACCCCGCCCACCCCGCAGACCTGGACCGCGCCGCGTCCTGGCCGGCCGACGGTCCCGTCACCGCGCTGACCGCCGGGAAGGTCCGGGAGGAGTTCGCCGCGCACCGGATGCGCCCCGAGTGGACCTGGTTCGCCGAGGACGGGGACGGCCGCGTCCTCGGGCGCGCCCTGTGGTGGGGCCGCGCCGACAGCGAGCGACCGGTCGCGCTCGACTGCCTCCAGGTCGGGGCCGGCGTCCCCGACCCGGCCGCCGTGGCCGCCGGACTGCTGGAGGCCGGCCACGCCGCGTTCGGCAACCGCCCCGGCTACCACCTCTCGCTGCCCCGGGGCTGGCGAACCGACCCGGCCGCCGCCGCGGCGGTCGCCTGGCGCCGGGAGGCCGCGTACGCAACCGGGCTGACCCGGGAGATCGAGCGGCTGCGCTACGAGTGGACCCCGGCGGCCGGCACCGCCCCGCCCACCGGCCGGCTCGTCTTCCGCGACGGCACCGACGAGGAGTTCCTGGACGCCTTCACCCGGCTCTCCCGGGGCAGCCTGGACCTGGCCACCCGCACCGAGCTGCTCGCCAAGGACGCCGGGGAACTGGCCCGCGAGGACATGGCGTTCTACCTCGACTGCCCGGGCGAGCGGTCCTGGTGGCGCCTGGCGCACCTGCCCGACGGCACCCTCGCGGGCCTGGCCGTCCCGTCCGCGACCCCGTACCACCGCAACGTCGGCTACCTGGGCGTCGTACCGGAGCAGCGCGGGAAGGGGCTGATCGACGAGGTCCTCGCCGAGATCACCCGCTTCCACGCGGCCGCGGGCGCCGACCGCGTCACGGCGACCACCGACACCGTCAACGTGCCGATGGCGGCGGCCTTCGACCGGGCCGGGTACGAGGTGACGGAGATCCGCCTCGTCCTCGAAGACCCGGCCGGGTGAGGCGGGGAGCGGCGCGTTCGTGCCGGGCGCCGGGGATCCCGGCTCCGTAGGGGATTTCCGTACCCCGAGGCGGTACCCTCCCGGCGTGCCGATAGCCGAATTGCAGGTGTACTCCGTCGAGGAGGCCGACGTCACGGGCGGCGTGTGCGTGGTCCGGTGCGTGGGCGGGGTGGCGCGCGCCGGACAGGTGTACGCGGCGGGGGAGCTGCGGCTGGGCCTGCGCCGCATCGAGCGGTACGGGCGGACCGTCGCCTCCTTCGACGCCGGACACATCGCGAGGGTCCACCTCACGGGCGCCGTGGTGGCCCTGCTCAGCCGGGGCCAGGTGCTGACGGCGGTGCCGCCGGACGGCCACTCGCTGGAGGTGCTGGAGGAGTGGCTGGCCACCGGCCCGCCGCTGGGCGACGAGCCCCGGCCCCGGTCCCTGCACACCCTGGCCGCGGGACGGATGCGGGACGAGCGGGCGCCGGACGGGATCCGGCTGCGCTGGGGCCGGGTGGCGCTGGCCGCCGCCGACCGCTGCGCGCGGGCCGAAGGCGCCGACGCGCTGGTCCGGGGGGCCGAGCTGGCGGCCGTACGGGGCTACCTGATCCGGGAGTTCGGCCCGGGACGCGGCGGCGACCCGGCGGCCCTGTGCCGGGAGCTGCTGGCGCTGATCGACCTGACCCCGCGGGCGGCCGCCGCGGAGGCCCGCGCCTGGCGGGACCTCCCGCGCGCGCGGATCCTGCACCTGCGCCGCATCAAGAACCTGCTCCCCTGGCTGGTCCTGGTCCGACCGCACCTCACGGACTCCGACCCGCTGGCCGAGGCGGTGGACGAGTGGGCCGCGGTACGACCCCGACTGCCGTGAGCCAATGGCCGCCTGACGGAACCTCAGGTCTGCCTCTGAATACGGGTCCCCGTGGTTCGGCCGGGGCGGGCGGCGGACATCAACTCGGCGTGGACACGGTGGACATGTACGAGACGGCCCTCCTCGCGGGGGGACCGCGCCGGCCACCCGGGCGACGGTGGCCACTCCTGCGGCGGTGGGGGCGGCGGCGGTGACTGAGCCGGACCCCGCGCCGCCCGCCCGGTAGCGGAACCGCGGCGGCGCCACCCCGTCCCCCGGCCCCCGGCGGAGCCGGAGCGGCACGCCCCCCGTGCCTCCGCGCGACCGCTCGGACCCCCTTGACGCCCCTCTCCGGTCGGGGGACGCTCCCGTGTCTCGCATCAAACGGTTGCAGCTGGGGGGCCGCTATGCCGGAGGAGACCGTGCAGACGGTGGGGGAGCTGCGGGCGCGGCTCACGGCGTACGGGGCGCGGTGGTCGGTCCTGGAGCACCTGGCCGACGCGGAGCCGCTGCCGCGGCCCGCGCTCGGCCTGGAGCCGGGGGTGAACCTGACGACCGCCGAGGACGCGGGCACGGTCGACCTCCGCGCGCTGGTCGGACGGGAGAGCGGCAATCCGCACCTCACCCGGCGGCGCGCCGCGCACGGCCTGCTGCCCGGGGCGGCGGCCGCCGCGGCCCGGCCCGCGGCCGTGGACTGGCGCGGGCGCTGGGGGTGGCCCTGGATCAGCAAGGTGAAGGACCAGAACCCCTGCGGCTCCTGCTGGGCCTTCGGCGCGGCGGGGCTGGTGGAGTCCATGGCCCGGATCGAGCACTGTGTCTGGGCCGAGCGCTCCGAGGGGGACGTGCACGACGGGCTCAAGTTCACGTGCGGGCAGGGCAGCAACCCCGAGACGGCCCTGGACTGGGTCAAGGCCAACGGCGGTCTCGCCGACCCGGACTGCTGGCCGTACAGCACCCCGCCCCCGGGCCTGCCCGCCGCCCGCCGCGACGCCTGGCGGGCCGAGTACACGCCGAGCTGGGACCGGTCGGGGAGGACCGTACGGATCACCGACTACGTCCGGCTCGGCGACGTGGAGCAGCAGAAGGTCTGGCTGGACACGGTGGGCCCGCTGACGGCCTGCTTCGACGTGTACGACGACTTCTTCGCCCTCGGCTCCGGCGTCTACCACCACACGGCCGGACAACTGGCTGGTGGACACTGCGTGTTGATCGTCGGCTACGACGACGCGGCCGGCTGCTGGCTGTTCAAGAACTCCTGGGGCACGGGCTACCACGTCGGCGGCTACGGCCGGATCGCCTACGGCGAGGTCAACATCGACCACTGGGCCAAGTGCGGCCTGCGCGGCACCAACGTCGACCCGTGGAGCAAGCGCCGCCTGCACGCCGGCAACGTCTACGAGAGCGGCAACGGCCGTGCCCACCGCAACTTCGAGCTCCTCGCCACCACGACCGGCGGCCGCCTCCAGCACTGGTGGCGCGAGGGCGACGCGCCGTTCGCCTGGACCAGCGCCGACGCCTTCGCGCACGACGCCTCCGGGCAGCCCGCCTTCACCGGCAGCACCTACAACCGCAACATGGAGTCCCTGCACGTGACCACGGGCGGCCGGCTGCGCCACTGGTACTTCGAGCAGTCCGCCCGCGTCTGGCGCGACGGCGGCGCCTTCGGCCCGGGGGACGCGGCGCTCGGCGCCACCCCCGGGTTCATCCAGAGCGACTACGGCAAGCCGGGCAACTTCGAGGCCGTGGTCCGCACCGCCGACGGCCGGCTGAACCACTGGTGGCGCATCAACGGGGCCCCCTGGTCGTGGAACGACGGCGGTCGCTTCGCCTCCGGCATCGCCCACCACGGCCCCGCCCTGGTCCAGACCCGCTCCCGGCGCCTCGACCTGGTCGCCGCCCGGACCGACGGCCGGATGCAGCTGTGGTGGCGGGACGACGCGAACGGCTTCGCCTGGCGGCCCGGGGAGGTCTTCGGCGCCGCGGCCGTCTCGGCGCCCTGCCTGATCGAGGGCCAGTACGGGGCCGCCGACGAGGACACCGCCGGGAACTACGAGCTGTGCGTGGCCGTCGCCGGCGGGCGCGTGGAGCACTGGTGGCGCGGCAACGCCTCCGGCTCGGCCTGGAGCCGCAGCGCGGTCTTCGGGCACGACGTGCTCGCGGTCACCGGGATGCTCCAGGGCAGTTTCGGGTTCAACCTGGAAGTCGTCGCCCTGCGCACCGACCGCCTGCTCCAGCACTACTGGCGCGACGGCGCCGGCTGGCACGAGGGGGCCGTCATCGGCCCCGTCTGAGGCGCGGGAAGGAGCCCGGTGGAGGTACGGAGCATCGCGCTGGACCCCGGGGAGGCGTACGAGCTGCGGCTCACCGGGCGCGGGGCGCGCGGGTACGTGTGGACCTGGCAGGTCACGGGCGACGCCGACGCGGTGGCGGTCGCGGAGGGCGTCGCTGTCACCGGCCTGCCGGTCCCCGCCCCGCCCGCCCCCGGCGCCGCGGTGGAGCGGTCGTACGTCGTACGGGGCCGCCCGCCCGGCGGCCGGGCCCGCATCCGCTTCGCGCAGGTGCGGCCGGCCTACCCGCAGGAGGCCCCGTACGACGAGTTCGTGCTGGACGTGGAGGTCAGCGCCGGGCACTGAGCACCCGGTGCTGCACGGCTTCGAGGGGGCCCCGCTCGAACCGGCGCAGCCACAGCCACGACCCGGCGGCCAGGACCAGGCCCACGGCCGCCCACAGGCCCATCACCCACCAGGGGCCGTGCCCGGCGAACCGTTCGGCGAGGCCCAGGCCGATCCCGTAGCAGAGCAGGACGCAGAGCACGTTCTGCGCGACGTAGCAGGACAGGGCGGTGCGGCCGACGGCGGAGAGGGCGCCGGTCAGCGGGCGGGGGATCCACAGGCGGTCGAGGGCGGTGCCGATCAGGCCGATGTAGCCGACGGCGACCAGCGGGGCGACCGCGTAGCGGCCCAGGAGGAAGAAGTCCTCGCCGCCGAGGGTGGTCGCGGCGGTCAGCGGCAGCCCCAGCCCGAGCCCCCAGGCGGCCATCCGGCCCCGGACGCGGCGGCCGGCGGCGGTGTCGGCGAAGGCGCCCGCGCGGTAAAGCCGTACGCCGAGGAGGAAGAGGAAGACCAGCAGCCCGAAGGTGATGACGGGCTCGATGCGCAGGGCGGCGAGGTTCTGCGCGCGGAAGGCGATCTGGTCGCCCCAGCCTCGTTGCGCGTACAGGGCGACGGCGTCCGGGTCCGGGCCCTCGGGGGCTCCCTCGGACCCGTCCGCCGCCAGGGCGAGCGTGAGCAGGGAGATCAGGGCCAGGTGCACCCCGCCGGCCGCCCACATGACCCGGCGGCGGACCGTCTCGGAGCGGGCGAGGAGCCGGGCGACGAGGAGCGCGGTGACCGCGTACCCCATCAGCACGTCCCAGGCGAAGACGAGCAGGAAGTGGACGGTGCCCTCGGCGAAGAGGAAGGCGGCGCGCCGCCAGTACGGGCCGGGCCAGGGCTGTCCGCGGCGGGCCGCGGAGTCGTACTGGACGGCCAGGCCCACGCCGAAGAGGACCGTCAGCAGGGCCAGGAACTTGCCGTCCGCGACGGCCCGGAAGACGGTCTCGGCGATGGTGGCGGCGGAGGGGTCGGCGAGCGGGTCGCCCGCGCCGAGGCCGCCCTGGAGGACTGCCCACTCCGAGCCGGGCGAGGCGAAGATCCACACGTTGGTCATGAGCGTGCCGAGGACGGCGGCGCCGCGCAGCACGTCGAGGAGGGGCAGGCGGCGGCTCGCCTTCGCGGCCACGGCGGGGGTGAGCAGGATGTCGGCCATGGCTCCAGCGTCCCGGCGGGAGCGGCCGCGCACGTCGTGCGGGCGGACGACGCCGCACTACACCCTTCGGTGCAGCGAGCCCCTTTTCCGGCCCCTTCCGGGTCTCCTTGCGCGCCCCGTCGGGGTTGACCCTGGGCCGGCCCGGCGACCCTCGGCCGGTCCGCATCCTGGACCGGGCGCCGGCTTGCACCCCTGTTGTATCTATGCTGTGCGCATGCCAGCCGCCAGCAGTACCGTGACCGCCGCCGACCGTGTCTACCGGCACGTCAAGGAGGGCGTGCTCGACCGGCGCTACGAAGGCGGCACCCTCCTCACCGAGGGCGAACTCGCCGACGCCGTGGGGGTTTCCCGCACGCCGGTCCGCGAGGCCCTGCTGCGCTTGGAGACCGAGGGGCTGCTGCAGCTGTACCCGAAGAAGGGCGCCCTGGTCCTGCCGGTCTCCGTGCAGGAGATCACCGACGTGCTCGAAACCCGGCTGCTGGTCGAGGAGTTCACCGTACGCCGGGCCGTGCCCGCGCCCCCCGGGCTGCTGGACCGGCTCGCGGCGCTGCTGGAGGAGCACCGCCGGCACGCGGCCTCGGGGGACCTCCCCGCGCTGATGGCCGCCGACCGGGGCTTCCACGCCGAGATCGTGCGCAGCGCCGGCAACCGGATCCTGTGCCGCCTCTACGACCAGCTCCGCGACCGGCAGCTGCGGATGGGCGTGGCCCTGCTGCACGCCCACCCGGACCGGGTCGAGCGCACCCTGGCCGAGCACGCCGAGATCCTCGACGCGCTGCGGTCCGGGGACGCGGAGGCGGCCGCCGCGGCGGTCCGCGGCCACATCGGCCGGGTCGAGGCACTGGTCCGGGGGCCGGGCCGATGAGCACCGGGCCGATGAGCACCGGGCCGGCCGTGAAGGACCCCCCGGGCGGGCGCAGGGCCGTCGCCGTCTGGTCCATCGGCGTCGCCGTGTACTTCGTCGCGGTGATCTTCCGTACCAGCCTGGGCGTGGCCGGACTCGACGCCGCCGACCGCTTCCACGTCAACGCCTCGGCGCTGTCCGCCTTCTCCCTCCTCCAGCTGCTGGTCTACGCGGGCATGCAGATACCCGTCGGCCTGATGGTGGACCGGCTCGGCACCAAGAAGGTGCTGACGCTCGGCGCCGTCCTGTTCACCGCCGGACAGCTCGGCTTCGCGCTGTCCCCCTCGTACGGGATGGCCCTCGCCGCCCGCGCCCTGCTGGGCTGCGGCGACGCCATGACCTTCATCTCCGTACTGCGGCTGGGCACCCGGTGGTTCCCGGCCCGGCGCGCGCCGCTGATGGCGCAGCTCGCCGGGCTCGTCGGCATGGCGGGCAACCTGGTCTCCACGCTGGTGCTGGCGCCCGTACTGCACGGCGTCGGCTGGGTCGCGGCGTTCGCGGGCAGTGCGGGGGCGGGGCTGGTCGTCCTGGTCCCGCTGGTGCTGTTCCTGCGGGACCACCCGGAGGGGTACGGGCCGCCGCCGCGGGAGCGCCAACGGGAGCGGGAGCCGGGGAAGGGCGCGGGGGCCTCCGGGGAGTTCGTGCGCCACCAGATCACCTCGTCCTGGCGGGAGCCCGGCACCCGGCTCGGCCTGTGGGTGCACTTCACCACGCAGTTCCCGGCCATGGTGTTCCTGCTGCTGTGGGGCATGCCGTTCCTCGTGGAGGCGCAGGGGCTGTCGCGCACCACCGCGGGCGGGCTGCTGACGCTCGTCGTCGTCTCGCACATGGCGCTCGGGCTGGTCTACGGGCAGCTCGTCGGCCGCCGCCAGTCCGCGCGGCTCCCGCTCGCCCTCGGCACGGTCGGGCTGACCGCCTCGCTGTGGGCCGCCGTCCTCGTCTACCCCGGCGACCGGGCGCCGATGTGGCTGCTCGTCACGCTCTGCCTGGTGCTGGGCACCTGCGGGCCGGCCTCGATGATCGGCTTCGACTTCGCGCGCCCGGCCAACCCGGCGGAACGCCAGGGCACCGCCTCCGGCATCACGAACATGGGCGGCTTCCTCGCGACGATGACCACCCTGCTGGTGGTGGGCGTCCTGCTGGACGCCACCGGCGACAACTACCGCATCGCCTTCTCGACCGTGTTCGTCCTGGAGGCGCTGGGCGTCAGCCGGATCCTCCGGCTACGCGGCCGCGCGCTGGCCCGCGAACGGGAGCTGCGCACACCGGTGCCGGCCCCGGCCGGCCCCGCCGCGGCTCCGCAACCCGCGCCGGCCACGGGGTGACGGCCGCGGCGGCGGCTACGGGGTGTCCGTACGGCCGGGGCGGCGGCTACGGGGTGACGGCGAACCGCGTCAGGATCGCGTTCGCCAGCTCCGCGTCGCCCTCCACCTTCACCCGGTCGGCGACCGTGTGCGCCCGCACCCGGCCCGCCGCCAGCCGTACGTACGTCTCCCAGTCCAGGGTCAGCGTCACGGCCGGGCCCAGCGAGGGCGCCTTGTCGAGCGTGCCCCGGCCCTGCGCGTCGACCCGTACCGTCCGCATGAACTCCAGCGGACCGTGCACGTCGAGCACCACGGCCGAGTTCGCCGGCGCGCCGGCCTTCTTCGCGACGACCTTCGGCAGCCCGGCCAGGAGCATGTCCCGCGCGACGAACGCGCCCGGCGCGTCCCAGTTCCCGGGCCGGCCCAGCGCCTGGCGGAGGTCCTGCTCGTGGACCCACACGTCGAAGGCACGCATCCGCAGCGCCTCCTCCAGGGTCACCTGCTCCCCGAGCGGCCCCCGCACCATCGTGGCCGGATCCCGCTTCTCGTTCCGCAGCTGGCGCATGCGCCGGATGACCGTGTACTCCAGCTCCGAGGTCATCTCCGGCGCGGTGTGGTGGCGCCGTACGTCGACCTGCACCTCCATGTACCGGGTGAACTCGTCGACCACGTGCCGCAGGTCCCGCGCCACGGTGTGGATCGGCCGCGGGTCCCCGAGCTGCTCGCACTCGATGCCGATGATGTGTGACACCACGTCACGGACCGACCAGCCGGGGCACGGGGTCGCCCGGTTCCACTCGCCCTCCGGCAGCGGGAGGACCAGCTCGGATATCGCCTCGATGGAATGCGTCCACGCGTCGGCATAGGGCTGAAGGCTGGGATGGACGGTCAACGGGACCCCTCGCGGTGCTGTTCAATGGCGCGTTTTTGGAAGCTGTGGGCTTGGTTTCCAAAACTACGCTGCCGGTGAGCACCCCGGCAGTGCTTTCGTGTGACGATCGTAGGCCCGAGTTGACGGCTTGAATGCCAGGACGGTGGTAGTGTGCGCGCCTCGCTGATCCAAATCGCGGTGAACGACGGTGAGTCGGTGACTTCCCGGCGGTCCCGGGTGGCCGACCTCGTACGGGAGCAGGCGGGTTCCGACCTCGTCGTGCTGCCCGAACTGTGGACCGTGGGGGCCTTCGCCTACGAACAGTTCGAGACGGAGGCCGAGCCGCTGGACGGCCCGACCTTCGAGGCCATGTCCAAGGCGGCGGGCGACGCCGGAGCGTGGCTCCACGCGGGCTCGATCGTGGAGCGGGCGGGCGACGGCTCGCTCTACAACACCGCCCTCGTGATCTCCCCGGCGGGCGAGCTGGCCGCCACGTACCGCAAGATCCACCGGTTCGGCTTCGACCAGGGCGAGGCCGTGCTCATGTCGCCGGGCGACTCCCTGACCACGGTGGTCCTGCCGGAGCAGACCCTCGGCATCGCCACCTGCTACGACCTGCGCTTCCCGGAGCTGTTCCGCGGCCTGGTCGACGCCGGGGCGACGACGCTGGTCGTCGCGGCGGGCTGGCCGGCGCGCCGCCGCTCGCACTGGACCCTGCTCAGCCGGGCCCGGGCCGTGGAGGACCAGGCGTACGTACTGGCCTGCGGCCTCGCCGGTACGCACGCGGGGGTCGAGCAGGCCGGACACAGCCTGGTGGTGGACCCCTGGGGCGAGGTCCTGGCGGAGGCGGGGCCGGGCGAGGACGTGCTGACGGTGGACCTGGACCCGGCGAAGGTGGTGGAGACCCGCGCCCAGTTCCCGGCCCTGAAGGACCGCCGCCTGAACCACTGACGCGCGTGGGGGCCGGGGGCGTCGCCCGTCCCGCCGGGGGCATCGCCCCGGGGGCGGCGGCGGCCTGCGCCCGCCCGGCCGGGCGGGTGTCCTCCGGCCGCATCCACCCCGGGCCGGACGGGCCGCGGCGCGGGTCCACCCCCGTCAGAGGTCGTCCTCCCGCTCCTTCTCCGCCATGCGGATCACGCACACCGCCACCGCGATCAGCAGCGCCGCGTCCGCGTCCTCCCGGATCACGTTGACCGCGTAGGTCTCGCGCACCCGGTACCACTGCCGCGAGATCAGCGCGAGCAGCTCCCCGTCGTACTCGACCTTGAACTCCCGGTCCAGGATCCGCCCGCTGACGTCCAGCTCCGTGCCCTCGACCAGGGTCACGCGGAAGTGGTTGCGCAGCAGGGAGAACCGCTTCCTGCGGATCACCGCGAGCCGTTCCTCGTCCCGCTCCAGGGTCATCGCGTCGCGGAAGGAGAACAGCTTCTCCCGCAGGGTGATCAGGATCTGCCCGTCCGGGTCCTTGAGCTCCAGCTTGTCCTTGACCCGCAGCGCCTTCCCGTCGACGAGGAAGGCGTGGCGGCCGTCCTCGTCCTCGATCCAGTAGTCGTCGCCGAGGGCCAGCAATTTGTCCCGTACGAGGTATTTCATGCGTTGATCCGTGCCCGCGATAGGTTGCTGTCATGCCTCTGCTCTACGTGACCGACCTGGCGTACCCGGCGCGCGGCCGCCGCTACTGCGACGAGGACATATTCCTCACCTCCCGGCTGCGGGCCCACTTCGACGTGGCCCTGTGCCATCCGGGGGACGCCCGCGCCCTGATGGCCGGCTTCGACGCGGTCGTCGTCCGCAACAGCGGACCGGTCCTGCACTACCAGGAGGCCTACGACGCCTTCCGGTCCGCCGCGCTCGCCGCCGGGACGCCCGTCTACAACCCGCTCACCGGCAGCGGCGACATGGCCGGCAAGCAGTACCTCCTCGACCTGACGGCCGCCGGCTACCCCGTCATCCCGACGGTCGACGATCCCGCGCGCGTCTGCGAGCTGCCCCGGGTGGCCGAGTACGCGGTGAAGCCCAAACAGGGCGCCGACTCCATCGGCCTCACCTTCACCGCGGCCCCGCAGGGCCCGGCGGGCGAGATCCTCATCCAGCCGCGCATCGACTTCGCGTACGAGGTGTCCTTCTACTTCGTCGACGACGCCTTCCAGTACGCCCTGTACGCCCCCGACACGGCCCGCCGCTGGGAGCTGACGCCCTACGAACCGACCGCGGCGGACCTGGACTTCGCCCGTGCGTTCATCGCCTGGAACACCCTCGACCACGGTATCCAGCGGGTGGACGCCTGCCGGGCGCCGTCGGGCGAACTGCTGCTGGTGGAGCTGGAGGACCTGAACCCGTACCTCTCGCTCGACCTGCTCCCCGAACCGGTCCGGGACTCCTTCGTCGAGGCCTTCGCCCGCTCCCTCCACACCTTCGGCGCCTGACGTCCGGCCGGCGGGGTCCGATGTCAGACCCGGCTGCGAGGCTCACCCCATGGACAAGCAGACGTTCTGGAAGCTGATCGACACGGCCCGCGCGGAGGCCGGCCCGGACGAGGTCGCGGCGCGTACGTCGCAGCTCCTCGCGGCCTTCCCGGAGACGGAGATCGCGGCCGCCCAGCAGGTGCTGTGGGACCTCCTGGCGGACTCCTACCGCAGCCCGCTCTGGGCCGCGGCGTACGTCATCAACGGCGGCTGCTCGGACGACGGCTTCGACCACTTCCGCGGCTGGCTCCTCACCCAGGGCGAGGCCGCCTTCACCGCGGCCCTGGCGGACCCGGACTCCCTGGCCGACCTCCCGGCGGTCCGCGAGGCGGCCCGGAAGGGCTTTGACCTGTGGGACGAGCGGGCCCTCACGATCGCCTGGACCGCGTACGCGTCCGCGACCGGCCGCGAACTCCCGGCGGACTCGTTCACGATCGCCTACCCGCCGCTGGACCCGGCCTGGGACTTCGACTTCGGCGACACCCCGCAGACCGCCGCCCGCCTCCCCCACCTGAGCGCCCTCTTCGACTAGCCCGCGCCCGCGCGGGCTCAGAGCCCGCTGGTGTCCAGCTCGATCCCGAACGGCTCGGGCAGCCGTACGGCCGTCCCGAACGGGTGCGGCCCGTCGACCTTGGTGTACCCGAGCCGCCCGGGGCCGGCGAACAGCGTGACGGTTTTGTCCGTCCGGTCGACCAGGAGGTACAGCGGGGCCCCGTACTCGGCGTACCGCTTGCGCTTGACGACGCGGTCGGTCTCGGCGTTGGACTGGGAGGTGATCTCGACGATGAGCAGGGTCTGGTCGGGGACCAGCGCCCCGCCTCCCTTGGCCAGTTCCTTCGGCGCCACGGCGAGATCCGGGACGTACCAGTTCGGCGAATCGGGCAGATCGAGGTTGCCCGACCCGGTGACGCAGTCCAGCTCCTTGACGCGCGGCCTGATCTGGTCACGGATCTCCTCGGCCGCGTTCTCGTGGTCCCAACTCGGCGTCACGTGAGAGATGACTCCTTCAACGATCTCGGTCCGGTCCCCGAGGAAGTGCTGGATGACGTACTTCAGGGCACGCTCGGGATCGATGCCCTCGCTGTAGTCGTGCGCGGCGGTCATGGTCCGCTCCCTCCTTCGCTGCCTGCCGCCAGGCTCGCACGGGGCGCGGCCGCGCGTCGTCACCCCTGCGGGTGGAGTCGGCGTCGCCGTACGCGCGTGATCCGGTGTTCATACCCGGATGGCAAGCTTGAAGAATGAACGATGCTGCCCCGGCGCCCACCCCTGCGCCCGCGCCCCGCCGCCGTGCCCGTGTCCGTGCCCCTGAGCTGATCGGCAAGGGCGGCTGGCTCAACACCGGAGGCAAAGAGCTCACCCTCGCCGACCTGCGAGGTAAGTGCGTTGTTGTAGATTTCTGGACATTCTGCTGCATCAACTGCCTCCACGTCCTCGACGAGCTCCGTGAGCTGGAGGAGAAGCACCGCGACACCGTCGTGATCATCGGCGTGCACTCGCCGAAGTTCGTGCACGAGGCGGAGCACGCCGCCGTCGTCGACGCCGTCGAGCGGTACGAGGTGCACCACCCCGTGCTCGACGACCCCGAGCTCGCCACCTGGAAGCAGTACGCCGTGCGGGCCTGGCCCACGCTCGTCGTGATCGACCCCGAGGGGTACGTCGTCGCCCAGCACGCCGGTGAGGGGCACGCGCACGCCATCGCGCGGCTCGTCGAGGAGCTGGAGGCCGAGCACGACGCCAAGGGGACGCTGCGGCGCGGGGACGGGCCGTACGTGGCGCCCGAGCCGGTGGCGAGCGACCTGAGGTTCCCCGGGAAGGCGCTGCTGCTGCCCTCCGGGAACTTCCTGGTGTCCGACTCGACGCGGCACCAGCTGGTCGAGCTGGCCGCCGACGGGGAGCGCGTCGTACGCCGCATCGGCAGCGGCGAGCGCGGGTTCGGCCCCGACGCCTTCAGCGAGCCGCAGGGGCTGGCGCTGCTGCCCGACGGGACCGTCGTCGTCGCCGACACCGTCAACCACGCGCTGCGCCGCTTCGACCCCGCCACGGGGGCCGTGGAGACCGTCGCCGGGACCGGACGCCAGTGGTGGCAGGGTTCGCCGACCTCCGGGCCGGCCCTGGACGTGGACCTGTCCTCGCCGTGGGACGTCGCCTGGTGGCGCGGCCGGGTGTGGATCGCCATGGCCGGCGTCCACCAGCTGTGGACCTGGGACCCCGAGACCGGGACGGTCGGGGTCGCGGCCGGCACGACCAACGAGGGCCTGCACGACGGGCCGGCCGCCGAGGCGTGGTTCGCGCAGCCGTCCGGGCTCGCGGCCGCCGGGGACCGGCTGTGGGTCGCCGACTCCGAGACCAGCGCCCTGCGGTACGTCCACCCCGCCGACGGCGACGGCGCTGACGGCCCCGGGGGCGGGTACGCCGTCACCACCGCCGTCGGAACCGGGCTGTTCGACTTCGGGCACCGGGACGGCGCCTGCGCCCAGGCGCTGCTCCAGCACCCGCTGGGTGTGACCGCCCTGCCCGACGGCTCGGTCGCGGTCTGCGACACGTACAACCACGCGCTGCGCCGCTACGACCCCGCCTCCGGCGAGGTCACCACCCTGGCGACCGATCTGCGCGAGCCGAGCGACGCCGTCCTCGTCGGCGGGGACATCGTGGTCGTCGAGTCGGCCCGGCACCGGCTGACCCGGCTGCGGCTCCCGGAGGAGGCCGTACGGGTCGACGCCGTCGCGCACCGCACGCAGCGGGCCGCGACCGAGGTGGCCCCCGGCACGCTCCGCCTCGACGTGGTCTTCCAGGCCCCGGCCGGGCAGAAGCTCGACACCCGCTACGGGCCGTCCACCCGCCTGCTGGTCTCCTCGACCCCGCCCGAGCTGCTGGCGGGCGGCGACGGGGCCGGGACGGACCTGTTCCGGGAGCTGGAGCTGAACCCGCAGGTCACCGAGGGCGTCCTGCACGTGTCCGCGATGGCGGCGTCCTGCGACGACGACCCGGCCAACGAGTACCCGGCCTGCCACGTCCACCAGCAGGACTGGGGCGTGCCGGTGACGGTCGTCCCCGGCGGGGCGGCCCGTCTCCCGCTCGTCCTCGCCGGCATGGACGACGACGCGTAGGCGGGCCGAGGGCCCGTACGACGGGTAGGCGGACCGAGGGCCCGTACGACGGAACCCCGGCGCGGACTCGGCGTCCGGTCGGGGTTCCGTCATACGTGAGGAGGGGCGGGGGACCTCAGCCCTCCAGGAAGGCCACCAGGGCGTTCGCCAGGAGGAACGGGTCGTCCGCGCCGCACAGTTCGCGGGCGCTGTGCATCGAGAGGATCGCGACGCCGATGTCCACCGTCTGGATGCCGTGCCGGGCGGCCGTGATCGGGCCGATCGTCGTGCCGCACGGCATGGAGTTGTTGGAGACGAACGCCTGCCACGGCACGCCGGCCCGCTCGCAGGCGCTCGCGAACACCGCGCGCCCGCTGCCGTCCGTCGCGTACCGCTGGTTGACGTTGACCTTGAGGATCGGGCCGCCGTTGGCGCGCGGGTGGTGCGACGGGTCGTGCCGCTCCGCGTAGTTGGGGTGCACGGCGTGCCCGGTGTCCGAGGAGAGGCAGATGGTGCCGGCGAAGGCCCGCGCGCGGTCCTCGTAGGAGCCGCCGCGGGAGAAGACTGAACGTTCCAGCACGTTTCCCAGCAGGGGGCCGTCGGCGCCCGTGTCCGACTGCGAGCCGTTCTCCTCGTGATCGAAGGCCGCCAGCACCGGGATGTGGTCGAGCGCCTCCGAGGTGGAGACGGCGGCCAGCGCGGCGACGCCCGCGTGCACGGACAGCAGGTTGTCCATGCGCGGCCCGGCCAGCAGTTCGCGGTCGCGGCCGAGGTACGAGGGCGGCTCGATCGAGTGGACCATCAGGTCCCAGCCCGCCACCGAGCCCTGCGGCAGGCCCTCTTCCTCCTCCAGGAAGCCGATGAGGTCGCCCTCCTGGACCTCGCCGAGTCCCCAGATCGGCTGCATGTGCCGCTGCTTGTCCAGCTTCAGACCGTCGGTGTTCACCGACCGGTCCAGGTGTACGGCGAGTTGGGGGACGCGCAGCAGCGCGCGGTCCACGTTCACCAGGCGCTCGGTGCCGTCCCGCAGGGTCAGCCGGCCGGCCAGGCCGAGGTCCCGGTCCAGCCAGGTGTTGAGCAGCGTGCCGCCGTAGATCTCGACGGCGATCTGCCGCCAGCCCTGCGAGCCGGTGTCGGGCAGTGGCTTGACCCGCAGGTTGGGGGAGTCGGTGTGCGCGCCGACGATCCGGAACGGGGTGTGCGCGGACGCGCCCTCCGGGACGTACCAGGCGATGAGCGCGCCGCCGCGGAGCACGAACTTGCCCCCGGTGCTCGCATCCCAGGCGTCCGTTTCCGACAACTGCCTGAAGCCTGCCTTTTCCAGCCGCTCGGCCGCATTGGCCACGGCGTGGTACGGCGACGGACTGGCCGTCAAAAAGGTCATCAGATCGTCGGTGTGGCCGCGGTCGAAGCGGGCGGGAGAGCTCATGTGGTTCACCTTAACGACGGTCGTGTTCGCCATGGCCGGACTGCGGCTGATAGCCGAGAGGTCGGGGGCCGCGGGGTGTGTGATCTGCGGTCCCTTCGGTTCTCAGCCCGGCGGGCGCTCGAATCTGCGCTGCAGTTGCCTGCGCTCGCCCCGGCGGATGCGCGGGAGCATCTCCGGGGTCTGCGCGGAGCGCTGCGCGCGTCTCTTGCGTCCGGCGCAGAAGATACAGGCCTCGCCGGGCGGTGCGTCGGGGTCGATGGGGGCCCCGGGGTGCTCGGAGCAGCCCGAGGCGTTGCGGGGGCGGGACAGCTCGCGCGCGACGATGAAGGCCCGGTGCAGGTCGTCGGCGATGCGGACGAAGTCCTCGGCCGGTGAGGAGAGGCCGAGGTGGAAGCGCTGGTCCTCGACGGTGCGCAGGCAGGTGCGCAGCGCCGTGAGGGTGTACGGGGGGTCCGGCACGGGATAGCCCAGGCGCCGCTGTTCCCCGGCGGGCGGGGTCGGGCCTCCGGGGCGGCCGCCGCGGCCGCGCAGCCCGAGGCGGCGCCGGTCGTTGCAGATGAGGCAGCGGCCCCAGCCGTCGGGCGCCTCGGGGTCGAGGGCGCCGTTGGGGTGCTCGGAGCAGCCGGTGTAGCTCTTGGCGGGTGCCAGCCCGGCGGCGGTCTGGAAGGCCACGTACAGGGCGTCGGCGATCCCGTCGTACTCGGCGGGGTGCGCGCCGTCGTACAGCTCGCGCAGGTGGTCGCCGAGGCTGCCCAGGCTCGCCTGCAGCTCCTTGAGGGCGTACGGCCGCCCGGTGGGGACGGAGTACCCCCTGCTGCCGTGCTGATCCTGTGGACTCATGTCTACGAGCGTCCCATGAACGACCGACAACGGGGAAAGCCGGTGCCCCGGAAGCCGGTCCCGCGCGGGCCGGCGCGCCCCGGGCGGGTGCCCGGGAGTACACCAGCGGCCGGGCCCCCGGTGGGGGGACCCGGCCGCTGTGCGTACACCGCGTACGTGTGGTGGCTGCCTGGAAGGGCTGCCTAGAAGGCGGCCTCGTCGAGCTCCATGAGGGAGTTGTCGACGACCTCGGCCAGCCGGCGCTGGACCGAGACGCCCGGCAGGACCTGCGCGGCGAAGAACTTCGCGGCGGCGATCTTGCCGGTGTAGAACGGCACGTCCTTGGCGGAGGCCGTGGGCAGCTTCTCGGCGGCCACGGCCGCGCCCTTGAGCAGCAGGTATCCGACGACGACGTCGCCGGAGGCCATCAGCAGGCGGGTGGTGTTCTGGCCGACCTTGTAGATGTTCTTGACGTCCTCGCCGGTGGCGGTGAGGTCGACGATCATCGCGCCGACGATGGCCTCCAGGTCGACGGCGGCCTGGGCGAGCGCGTCGCGGGCGCCGGCCAGCTCCTCGCCGCCGACGGCCTCGGCCAGGAACTTCTTGATCGTCTCGGAGAGGACGTTCAGGGAGGCGCCCTGGTCGCGGACTATCTTCCGGAAGAAGAAGTCCTGGCCCTGGATGGCCGTGGTGCCCTCGTAGAGGGTGTCGATCTTGGCGTCGCGGATGTACTGCTCGATCGGGTACTCCTGCAGGTAGCCGGAGCCGCCGAAGGTCTGCAGGGACTGGGCGAGCTGCTCGTAGGACTTCTCCGAGCCGTAGCCCTTGACGATCGGCAGGAGCAGGTCGTTGAGGCCGATCTCGGCGGAGGCGTCCTCGCCGTTGGCCTGCTTGAGCTGGATCTCGTCCTGGACGGAGGCGGTGTAGAGCACGAGGGCGCGCATGCCCTCGGCGTACGCCTTCTGCGTCATGAGCGAGCGGCGCACGTCGGGGTGGTGCGTGATGGTGACCTTGGGCGCGGTCTTGTCCATGAAGTTGGCCAGGTCCGGACCCTGCACGCGCTCCTTGGCGTACTCCAGCGCGCTGAGGTAGCCGGTGGAGAGGGTGGCGATGGCCTTCGTGCCGACCATCATCCGGGCGAACTCGATGATCATGAACATCTGGCGGATGCCGTCGTGCTTGTCACCGATCAGCCAGCCCTTGGCGGGGTGCTGGTCGCCGAAGGTCATCTCGCACGTGTTGGACGCCTTGAGGCCCATCTTGTGCTCGACGTTCGTGGCGTAGACGCCGTTGCGCTCGCCCAGCTCGCCGGTCTCCCAGTCGAAGTGGAACTTCGGGACGAGGAAGAGGGACAGGCCCTTGGTGCCGGGGCCGTGGCCCTCGGGGCGCGCGAGGACGTAGTGGAGGATGTTCTCCTCCATGTCGTGCTCGCCCGAGGTGATGAAGCGCTTGACGCCCTCGATGTGCCAGGAGCCGTCCGCCTGCTCGACGGCCTTGGTGCGGCCGGCGCCGACGTCCGAGCCGGCGTCCGGCTCGGTGAGGACCATGGTGGAGCCCCAGCGCTTCTCGACGGCGATCTCGGCGACCTTCTTCTGCGCCTCGTTGCCCTCTTCGTAGAGGATGCCGGCGAAGGCCGGGCCGGAGGAGTACATCCACACGGCCGGGTTCGCGCCGAGGATCGTCTCGGCGAACGCCCAGATCAGGGAGCGGGGCGAGGTGGTGCCGCCGATCTCCTCGGGCAGGCCCAGGCGCCAGTACTCGGAGTCCATGAAGGCCTTGTAGCTCTTCTTGAAGGACGCCGGGACGGGCGCGGTGTTCGTGGTCGGGTCGAAGACCGGCGGGTTGCGGTCGGCGTCCTCGAAGGAGGCGGCCAGCTCGTTCTCGGAGAGCTTGGTCATCTCGCTGAGGATGGTCTTGGCGGTGTCGGTGTCCATCTCGCCGAACGGGCCGGTGCCGTACAGCTTGTCGCGGCCGAGCACCTCGAAGAGGTTGAACTCGATGTCGCGGAGATTCGACTTGTAGTGCCCCATGGCGACGGCTCCGTTAAGGCTCGGTGAGACGGGTTCCTCGTACATACCAATCGGTAACCTCATCATGCTACCCACCGGTAATAAGAACAACCCTTACCCGCTGACTGTGACCAGCATCAAGCCAGGAGAACCGTGGCGCCGCCGGAAGTCCAGGCCCCGGAAGGGGACTGCATACGAACTTCTGGCGGCTGGGCGCGCAGGACCGGTACGAGGCCCCCGCCGACGCCGCGCGCCGCCTTACGGGTGGTGCAGCTCGGCCCACACGGTCTTGCCGGCCGGGGCGGGCCGCACGCCCCAGCGGGCGGCGACGGCGTCGAGCACGGCCAGGCCGCGGCCGCCCTCGTCGCCGTCCAGGGCCCGGCGCAGGACGGGCCACAGCCGGGGGTCGGGGTCGCCGACCTCCAGGCGGGTGCGGCCCTCGGCCGTGCGGGTGACGGCGAGGGTCACGGGGGTGCCCTCGCCGACGTGCAGGACGACGTTGCCGACCAGCTCGCTGACGCACAGCTGGAGGTCGTCGCAGGGCCCGCCGACGTGGGCCCGTACGGCCCGCCGCAGCCCGGCCAGCTCCTGCGGCAGCGCGAGCGCGGAGGCGTGGAACGGCCTCACCGTCCGGGAGCCCGGTTCAGCACGGAGGCGATCCGCAGCGCGGTGGTCGGGTTGCAGCTGCCGAGGGCGATCAGCGGCGGGGTGGGGTGGCTCCCGGCGTAGGACGGGAGGTGCAGGTCGAGGGAGGGCAGGGTGATCCCGTGCGCGGCGAGCGCGCCGCGGAGTTCGGTGAGGGCCGCGATCGCTACGCGGTCGCCGGTGGGGTTGCTCATGGGGGCGTTCCGTTCCTGTGCGGAGTGTGACGGTTCCTGCACAGGGTGGCGTCGCGGTGCGTACCGTGGGAAGCGTTGGCGTTCGTCTGCGCGAGGTGTGGAAGGGGTGGGCGGTGCCCGCACCCAAGGAGATCGACGGGGCGGCAGGAGTCCCCGAGTTCTACGGGAAAGAACTGCGGTGGCAGCGGGAGAGGACCGGTCTCACGCTGGAGCAGGTCGTGCACGGCTGCTACTACTCCGTGAGCTTCCTGAGCGAGATCGAGCGGGGTAGGCGGCGCATGCCCGCGGATCTTGCGCAGCACGTGGACAGGGTGCTGAAGACGGACGGATTCTTCGCACGCTGTTGCGCGGACGCAAGGAAAGCTCGCCGGCACGTCCACGGGCACTACTTCGCCGAAGTCCTGGAGATGGAGTCCCGCGCGGCAGACATCGTCGAATGGGCGCCGATGCTCATCCCGGGACCCCTGCAACTGGAGCCCTATATCGAGGCTGTGGTCTACGCGGCGCATCCACAGGTGACGCAGGACGTGCTGAACGAGCGGATCAGGACGCGCAGGGAGCGGGCGTGGGTCATGGAAGACGCCGCGGGACCCGTCTCGTGGATCGTCCTGCACGAGTCGGTCATTCAACAACCCATCCTCGGGTACGGCGACATGGCCGAGCAGCTCGCCCACGTCGCGGCGGTGGCCCGGCGCCGTCGGTTCGTGCCGCAGATCCTGCCTTCCGACGCGGGGGCGCACCCCTTCATGAGCGAGACGACGTGGCTGATGGAGTTCAGCGGCGCTCCTCCACTGATGTACACGGAAGGCATGTACACCGGCCAAGTGGTCGAGGACCAGGGGACGGTGAAGCAGTGCCGCGGTGCCTATGACCGCCTTCGGGCTGCGGCGCTGCCGCCCGAACTGTCCCTGCGGCTGATCGAATCGGCTGCGGAGGACTTCCGGAACGGAAGGAAGCCGCCCCAGTTCTCTTCCCGGCTCGCCGTGTAGGACGTTCCCACCCGCAGCCTTGGCGGGGCCCCGGGCACGGCTACGGGGTGGGGCGCGGACGGGTGCGGGCGGCCCGCCGTGTTCACCGGGGCTGCCGCGGGGGCTCCGTTCGTGCGGGCCGTCAAGGCCGGTCGGCTCGGCGGCTGAGGGCGGCTTCGGCCGCGCTGGCCGGTACCGGCCGGTACGGCGGCGGGGGCTCGGTAGGGTGGGCCGCATGTACGGCTACGACCAGACTCCGGGCGCCCAGCAGCAGGGCTACGCGCAGCCCCCGCCCCAGCAGGGCTACGCGCAGCAGCCGCCGCTGTACCCCGAGCCCTCGCCGCCGTCGATCGCCGACGCGGTGCGCGCCTTCACGACCGGGCAGCTCGCCGCCGAGGACTTCCAGCAGATCTTCGCCACCTCGAAGGTCTACTGCCCGCGCGGTGACACCCCAGGTTTCCTGGCGCTGCACAACACGCAGCAGCCGGTCATCCCGATGTTCACCACGCTCAAGGAGCTGCGCCGGTACGCCGGCAAGGAGTCCAAGTACTTCGTGATCACCGGCGCCGAGGTGATCGACCTGCTGCCGACCGGCTACGGCTTCGTCCTCGACATGGAGGGCGACCACCGCATGGTCTTCGACGCGAAGGCCGTGGAGCAGATGGTCGACTTCGCGATGCGCCGCATGTACGGCTAGCAGCCAGGGACGACCCGGCGGGGGGCGGACGATGCTGAGGGTGCACTTCACGGCCGAGGACCTGTTCAACGTCACCTTCGCGAGCGAGCCGCTGCCACTGGTGGAGCTGGCCATGGCCGTGGTCGCCTGCCAGCGCACGGACGAGTCCGCCGTCTTCGGTCGCTGGCGCGCCCGGGTCGGCCGGGACCTGCCCCGCACGGCCGGGCCGCTGCTGGACCTGTTGCGGCCGGACGGCCAGAACCCGCAGTTCGTCGAGCCGTTCGCGCGCAGCCTGGAGGAGGGGCGGGCCGCAGTACGGGAGGCGGGTCCGCTGCTCACCGCCGAGGGACTGGACCGCGCCGCCGCGCGGGCCCCGGGCAGTGCCTCCTGGCTGCGCGCGCTGTGGGGCCAGGACCGCGAGGCGTGGCGGGCGCTCGACGATGCGATCACGGCCGCGTACGAGGTGGTCGTCGCCCCGCACTGGACGCGCATCCGGCAGTCCTTCCGGGCGGACGTGGCCTGGCGGACCCGGCTGCTGGCCGCGCACGGCATCAAGGCGTGCCTGGCCAGTACGCACCCGGCGGCCGGCTGGTCGGGCACGGTCTTCGAGGTCGGGGTCGCGCCGGCCTACGAGGTCCGCCTCGACGGGCGCGGCCTGCTGCTGATGCCCTCGCCGTTCTGGACCGGCCGGCCGCTGCTCGCCGAGGGCCCGGCCGGGCGTCCCCTGCTGATGTACGCGGCGCTGACGCCCCTGCCGCTGGTCGGCCCGGGCGCCGCCGAGGGGGCGCTCGACGCGCTGCTGGGGCGGACCCGGGCGGCCGTCCTCCAGCTGCTGGTCGAGCAGCGCACGACGAGCGAGCTGGCCCGGGACCTCGACATCAGCCTGCCCTCGGTCTCGGAGCACACCCGCACCCTGCGGGCCGCCGGGCTGATCACGACGGAGCGGGACGGCAAGGCGGTCCTGCACTCGGCGACCGGCCTGGGCGTGGACCTCCTGCACAGCGGCGGCTGACGCCCCGAGGTTTCGGGCACCGCCGAAAGGATCGCGCCCGCGGCCGCGGCTGCCGACCATCGGTGCTGCGGGGGACATCACGGGGCCCCGCGGCATCGAGCAGGGGAGAAGGCAATGACGCGTACGTCGTTCCGCACGAAGTTCGCCGCACTGGCCGCCACGGGGGTGATGGCGCTGGGCACGGGGGTCCTGGCGGCGTCACCGGCGCAGGCCGCCACCAATGGATGCGCGAGCGGCGCCGTGTGCATCTACCGCGGCGCCAACTGGAGCGGTGGGGTGAGCAACTCGTACTGGGCCCGCGGGACCCACCGGCTCTACAACCAGAACGGCGTGCACACGGTCTTCAACAACCAGACCGACGGCTGGAAGGTCTGGCTCTGCAAGGGCTCGAACGGCGACCGGTGCGACTGGCTGTTCGGCCCCGGCGTCGCCAGGGACGTCGACCTGACGCCGTACAACTCCATCGTCGTCACGCCGTAGCGGCAGCCGCGGCGGAACAGGGCCGAAGCGGGCCGGGGATCCTTCCCCGGCCCGCTTCGGCGCCTTCAGGAGGTGCGGCGGCGGCGCCGGCGCCACAGGGCCGCCGCCACCGCGGCGAGGGCCAGGGCCGCGGCGCCGTACGCGTACAGCAGCCCCAGGTCGGGACGGTGCAGCAGGGAGAGGCGGATGCCCGCGAAGACGGGCAGGGCGATCAGCTGGCCGCCGCCCTCGAAGTCGGTGCCGGCCGTCGCCCAGCGCAGCAGCAGGTGCGCGGCGAAGCAGAAGGCGCCCCACGCGCCGAGGTAGGGCCAGAGCGAGCCGGGCAGCGGCTTGAGCGGCATGCTCGCCCCCCAGCGCGAGGCGGCGTACCCGGCGCCCACGGCGACGGCGGTGACGACGCAGGCCCAGCCGAGGGCGCGCAGCGCCGCCGGCGGGCTCCACCGGGCTGGGCCGGAGGGGCCGGGGTCGGCAGCGGCGGGATCGGACGTGGTGGGGCTGCCGGCGGTGGGGTGCGTGTGGATCTCCATGCCGGGACAGACGCGCCGGTGCGGGAAGCGGTTGTCATGCACCGTACGGAGGCCCCGCGATCGGCCGGGAATGAACCACGCGGGGGTGCGGTTCAGTCGAGTGTGGCAGAAAGTTCGAGTTTCAACTAAACTCGACGCACAAGGAGGTCCTGACCATGCCCGCAGTGACTGTTGAGAACCCGTTGACCCTTCCGCGAGTGGCCGAGCCCCAGGCCGCCGTCGCGCGCAAGGTGCTGGCCGTGACCACGGCCCCGGGCGGGTTCGAGGGTGAGGGGTTCCCGGTACGCCGCGCGTTCGCCGGTATCAACTACCAGTACCTCGACCCGTTCATCATGATGGACCAGATGGGCGAGGTGGAGTACGCGCCGGGCGAGCCGAAGGGCACGCCCTGGCACCCGCACCGCGGCTTCGAGACCGTCACGTACCTGATCGACGGAACCTTCGTCCACCAGGACAGCAACGGCGGCGGCGGAGTCATCAACGGCGGCGACACGCAGTGGATGACCGCCGGGTCCGGCCTCCTGCACATCGAGGCCCCGCCGGAGTCCCTCGTCGTGTCCGGCGGGCTCTTCCACGGCCTCCAGCTGTGGGTGAACCTTCCGGCCTCCGACAAGATGATGCCCCCGCGCTACCAGGACATCGGCGGTGGCCAGGTCCAGCTCCTGTCCACCCCGGACGGCGGTTCCCTGCTCCGCGTGATCGCCGGCGAGCTGGACGGCCACGAGGGCCCCGGCATCACCCACACCCCGATCACGATGATCCACGCGACCGTCACGCCGGGTGCGCAGATCACCCTGCCGTGGCGCGAGGACTTCAACGCGCTGGCCTACGTCATGGCCGGGCGCGGATCGGTGGGCGAGGACCGCCGGCCGATCACGATCGGGCAGACCGCGGTCTTCGGCGAGGGCAGCTCCCTCACGGTGCGGGCGGACGAGTCCCAGGACTCCAACGCCCCGGACCTGGAGGTCGTTATCCTCGGCGGGCGCCCGATCCGGGAGCCGATGGCGCACTACGGGCCGTTCGTCATGAACAGCAAGCACGAGCTCCAGCAGGCCTTCGACGACTTCCAGGCCGGCCGGCTGGGCACCGTTCCGACCACGGAGCGCACGCGGTAGCCACCCCGGTCCGCCGCAGTACCCGCAGTACCCGCAGTACCCGCAGTACCCGCAGTACCCGCGGTCCCGCACGACGGGCCCGGACGCCCCACCGGCGTACCGGGCCCGTCGGCGTGCGGGCGCCCGGGAGCCGCGCGGGGCGCCGGGGTCAGTCCAGCGCGTCGGGGTCCGGCTTGGACCGCTCGTACAGCTCGAACCAGATCGACTTGCCCTCGCCCCGCGGGTCCACGCCCCAGGTGTCGGCGAGCATCTCCATCAGCAGCACCCCGCGGCCGCTGGACGCCATCTCGCCCGGCCGCCGCTTGTGCGGCAGCTCGTCGCTGGCGTCCGCGACCTCGATGCGCAGCCGCCGCGCACCCAGCTCGCCCGCCGCTTCCGCCACGAGCAGCGCGTCGCCGTCCGTGTGCACGAGTACGTTCGTCACCATCTCGGAGACCATCAGCACCGCGGAGTCCACCTGGTCGGGGTCCGCCCAGTCGTGCAGCAGCTCCCGGACCTGCCGGCGGGCGCCCGAGATCCGCTCCGGCTCGGCCTGGGCCACGGTCAGCATCGTGCGGCGGGACGGCCGGACCGGGTGCGCCGCCGTCGTGCCGCAGCCGCAGTCCTCGCTCTCGCGGCACAGCAGCACCACGGCTATGTCGTCCTCGCGGCGGTCGGCGAGCGGACCCGTCGTGTGGTGCGAGGACGGGCCGTGCACGGCCTGGACCAGCAGGTCGGCGAGCTTCTCCAGGTGCCCGGCCTCGGGACCGCCCGGCTCCTCGCCCGCGCTCCCGGGGCCCGCGGACGGCCACGGGTCGGACTCCAGGACCGCCCGCAGCCGCGCCCAGCCGGTGTCCAGGTCGTGCCCGCCGGTCTCGATGAGCCCGTCGGTGCAGAGCATCATCGTCTCGCCGGGCTCCAGGGCGAACCGGGTGGTGGGGTAGTCGGCGTCGGGCACGATCCCGAGCGGCAGCCCGCCCGCCGTGGGGCGCATCAGGACGGTGCCGTCGGTCATCCGGACCACGGGATCGGGGTGGCCGGCGCGGGCCACCTCCAGCATGCCGGTCTTCGGGTCGCACTCCACGTACAGGCAGGTGGCGAAGCGGGGGCTCTGGAAGTCGGCGTCGTCGTAGGGCTCCGCGTCGGAGTCGGGTCCCTGGGAGGAGCACAGCCCGGCGAGGAAGCGGGAGGCCCGGGAGAGCACCGCGTCGGGCCGGTGGCCCTCGGAGGCGTACGCCCGTACGGCGATCCGCAGCTGGCCCATCAGGCCGGCCGCGCGGACGTCGTGGCCCTGGACGTCCCCGATGACCAGCGCGAACCGTCCCGAGGGCAGCGGGATCATGTCGTACCAGTCGCCGCCGACCTGGAGCCCGCCGCCGGTGGGGACGTACCGGGCGGCGATGGTCATGCCCGGGATGTCCGGGCCGAGCTGCGGCATCATCGACCGCTGGAGGCCCGTGGTGAGCTCCCGCTCGGATTCGGCCACCCCGGCGCGCTGGAGGGCCTGGGCCAGCATCCGGGCCACGGTCGTCAGGACCGAGCGCTCGTCGGGGGAGAAGAACACCGGGTGCTTGAAGGCGGCCATCCAGGCGCCCATGGTCCGCCCGGCCACGATCAGCGGAAGGAAGGCCCAGGAGGTGCGGTCGAAGCGCTGGGCGAGCGGCCAGGTGGCCGGGAAGCGCCGTTTGTAGTCGTCCGGGGTGGGGAGGTAGATCGCCCGGCCCGTACGGACGACCTCGGCGGCCGGGTAGTCCGTGTCCAGCCGCATCTCCGTGAACGGGCCCTCGTCGCCGGGACCGTGCCCGTGGTGCCCGATCACCGACAGCCGGTCGCCGTCCACGCCGAACACGGCCAGCCCGTCCGGGCTGAAGCCCGGCATCGACAGCGAGGCCGCGACCCGCAGCACCTCGGACGTGGACCGGGCCTCCGCGAGCGCCCGCCCCGCGTCCAGCAGGAAGGCCTCGCGGGAGCGCCGCCAGTCCCCGGTGATCGGGGTGTGGGCGGCCGTCGTGCCCGGCTGCGGCTCGGCGATCTCCTGGATGGTGCCGATCAGCTCGTAGTCGACGCGGCCGCCCTCGGCCCGGCTCTCCAGCGCCTTGGAGCGGCTGCGCACCGTCCGCAGGACCCGGCCGTCCTCGTCCATGATCCGCAGCCGGGCCTCGGCGAGGGTGTTCTCGGCGACGGCCAGGCTCACGATGCCGTTGATCTCGTTCCAGTCCACCGGGTGGAACCGGGACCGTACGGCGACCTCCGGCAGGACGACCGGCTCGGCGGGCAGCCCGAGGAGCCGGGCGGCCTCGCCGTCGAGCGTGACCGTCCCGGAGGCGTTGTCCCATCTCCACAGACCGGTCGCGATGGCGGCCAGGACGTCCTCGGTGCGCACCCGGTCATCTTTACAGGTCATCCCCCTGACGTGCCTGTTCGCCCACCCCGTCCGGGCGGGCCCGCGCGGGGTCCCGCCCGGACGGTAACCTTGGGACGGTTGAATCCACCCTGGTATCCCGTAGAACTGGATGACTGATGCATCGGTACAGGTCCCACACGTGCGGCGAGCTCCGTGCCTCCGACGTCGCCTCCGACGTCCGGCTGAGCGGCTGGCTGCACAATCGTCGAGACCTGGGCGGCATCCTCTTCATCGATCTGCGTGACCACTACGGCATCACGCAGCTCGTCGCCCGCCCCGGCACCGCGGCCAACGAGGCGCTGAGCAGCGTCTCCAAGGAGACGGTCGTCCGCATCGACGGCAAGGTCGTCTCGCGCGGCGCGGACAACGTCAACCCCGAGCTGCCCACCGGCGACATCGAGATCGAGGTCTCCGACGTCGAGGTGCTCGGTGCGTCCGCCCCGCTGCCCTTCACGATCAACACCGAAGACGGCGTGAACGAGGAGCGGCGCCTGGAGTACCGCTTCCTCGACCTGCGGCGCGAGCGCATGCACCGCAACATCATGCTGCGCTCGGCCGTCATCGCGTCGATCCGCTCGAAGATGGTGGCCCTCGGCTTCAACGAGATGGCGACCCCGATCCTCACCGCGACCTCCCCCGAGGGCGCCCGTGACTTCGTCGTCCCGTCCCGCCTGAACCCGGGCAGGTTCTACGCCCTGCCGCAGGCCCCGCAGCAGTTCAAGCAGCTGCTGATGATCTCCGGCTTCGACCGGTACTTCCAGATCGCGCCCTGCTTCCGCGACGAGGACGCCCGCGCCGACCGCTCGCCGGGCGAGTTCTACCAGCTCGACGTGGAGATGTCCTTCGTCGAGCAGGAGGACGTCTTCCAGCCGATCGAGCGCCTGATGACCGAGATCTTCACGGAGTTCGGCAAGGGCCGCGAGGTCACCTCCCCGTTCCCGCGGATCCCGTTCCGCGAGTCGATGCTGAAGTACGGCAACGACAAGCCCGACCTGCGCGCCAAGCTGGAGCTCGTCGACATCACCGACGTGTTCGCGGGCTCGGAGTTCAAGGCGTTCGCCGGCAAGCACGTGCGCGCGCTGGCCGTCCCGGACACCGCCGGGCAGCCGCGCAAGTTCTTCGACGGCCTCGGCGAGTACGCGATCTCGCTGGGCGCCAAGGGCCTGGCCTGGGTCCGCGTGGGCGAGGACGGTGCGCTGACCGGCCCGATCGCCAAGTTCCTCACCGAGGAGAACGTCAAGGTCCTCACCGACCGGCTGGGCCTCGCGGCCGGCCACGCGGTGTTCTTCGGCGCCGGCGAGTTCGACGAGGTCTCCAAGATCATGTCGGGCGTCCGCGTCGAGGCGGCCAAGCGTGCAGGCCAGTTCGAGGAGAACGTCTTCCGCTTCTGCTGGATCGTCGACTTCCCGATGTACGAGAAGGACGAGGAGACCGGCAAGATCGACTTCTCCCACAACCCCTTCTCCATGCCGCAGGGCGGCATGAAGGACCTGGAGGAGAAGGACCCGCTCGACATCCTGGCGTGGCAGTACGACATCGTCTGCAACGGCATCGAGCTGTCCTCCGGCGCGATCCGCAACCACGAGCCCGAGGTCATGCTGAAGGCCTTCGAGATCGCCGGGTACGAGGCCGAGACCGTCGAGCGCGAGTTCGCCGGCATGCTCCGCGCGTTCCGCCTCGGCGCCCCGCCGCACGGCGGCATCGCCCCGGGCGTGGACCGCATCGTGATGCTGCTGGCCGACGAGCCGAACATCCGCGAGACCATCGCCTTCCCGCTCAACGGCAACGCCCAGGACCTGATGATGGGCGCGCCGACGGTGCTGGAGGAGGCCCGCCTGCGCGAGCTGAACATCGCGCTGCGGGGGCCGGTCGAGACGAAGGCCGCCGCGGAGCGGCCGGTCTCCGACGCCGTGACCCCGGACGCCGGGTCGCCGCGCGGCTGACCCGTCGGACCGGCCGGGCCGCGTACGAGCCCGGCCGGGCCGCGTAGGACAGAAGGGCGGCGCCCCCTCCGGGTGGAGGGGGCGCCGCCCTTCTGTCTTTCCGTCCTGGTCCGTCGGTGGGGCTAGAAGCGGTTCAGGAGGCCCTTGAGGAGGGTGGCCGAGGGGAGGTCGGCGGGGGCCGGGCCTGCGTGGAAGAAGCCGGCGTTGCCCGCGTCCAGCTTGCGCACGAAGTCGAACGCCTTGGACTCGTGCTCGCCGAAGGCGACGAACTGCCAGTGCACGCCGGGTGCGGTGACGGCCGCCTCGGCGAGGGCCAGCCGGGCCGGCTGACGGTTGTCGGGGGCGCCGTCGATCTGGAAGAGGACGAGGGCCGGGCCCTCGCCGCCCGCCTTCTGGTAGTGCTCGACGACGGCCTCGACGGCCACGTGGTAGTTGGTGCGGCCCATCCGGCCGAGCGCGGCGTGCCGGGCCTCGACCCAGCTGGCGCGGTGCCCGTCGAGGGTGAGGTCGGCGGTGCCGTCCACCTCCGTGGAGAAGAACACGGTGTGGACCGTGGCCTCGTCGTCCAGGTGGGCGGCGAGCGCGAGGGCGTGGTCGGCGAGGTGCTGGGGGCTGCCGTCCTTGTAGAACGGGCGCATGGAGCCGGACCGGTCGAGGACGAGGTAGACCTTGGCGCGGGCGCCCGCCCGGCCCTTGCCGCGGAGCACCTGCGCGGCGGCCTTGTACGCACCGGCGACCCCGGGGGCCCGGCGGCGTACGGCGGCCGCCGCGTGGGCGGAACCCGCCAGCCCCGGCACGGCGGCCGCGACGACGTCCAGGACTTCCGGCGCCACCGGCTCCGCCTGGACGGCGACGGGCTCGGGCGCGGCGACGGGCTTCGGCGTGGCGACGGGCTTCGGCGCGGGCACGGCGACGGGCTCGGGCTCGGTTTCCGGCTGGGCAGCCACGGGTACGGGCTCGGCCGCCGGTTCGGGAACGGCGACGGGCTCGGGGGCGACGACCGGCTCGGGAGCGACGGCGACGGGCTCCGTCTGGGCTGCCACGGTGACGGGCTCCGGCTCGGGCTCCGGCTCGGCCGCCACGGGGACGGCGATGGGCTCCGGCTCGGCCGCCACGGGGGCGGCGACGGGCTCCGCTTCCGCTTCCGGGGCGGGGGTCGGCTCGGGGGTGGCGTCCACCTCCGGGGCGGGGGCCGCGGCGGCGACGGGCTCGGCCGCTACCGGCTCGGCCACGACGGGCTCGGCGGCGACGGGCTCAGCGGCCGCGGCCACCGGCTCCGCTTCCGCTTCCGCTGCTGCTTCCGGCGCGGCAGCGGTGTCGGCTTCCGGCGCGGTGGCCCCGTCCCGGGCCTGGGGTGCGGCCTGGGCGGCCTCCTGGGGCTCCGGGGTGGTGGCCTCGGCGGCCGGGGCTTCCGGCGCGACAGCGGCCGCCACGGGCTCCGGCTCCGCTTCCGGCTTCGGGGAAACGTCAGCGGCAGCGTCAGCGGCGGTGTCCGCCTCCGGCGCGGGGGTCTCGGCCGCCACCGGCTCCGCGGCGGGTGCCACCGGCGTTTCGGCGGGGCCCGCGGGGGAAGCCGCGGGGTTCGGCTGCGCCGCGGACGGCGCAGGTCGGCGGGCCTCCGGAACCGTGGGGTCCGGGGTCGTCGCCGTGAGGAGGGTGCCCGGTTCGCGGTCGCGGGGGGCGGATTGCGGGGGAACGGTGGGGTTGTCGAAGGACGCCGCCACCAGTTCGGCCGCCGCGTCCAGGGGGGTGCGTTCCGCCTGGCTCGGGAAGGCCGGGGAAGTGGCGTCCGACGTTTCCGGAACCGGCTCCGTAGACCGTCCGAACACCTTGCGCAACAAGCTCCGAATACCCATGGGCCAGGCCTTTCGCATGAGTGCGTGAGTCATATGTCCGTGCTGCGCGGATGATCCCTGCCCAGAGTGGACACGTAAGGTTATCGGCCGCCCGGCTGGAACTTCGGCAGGGGCGCCTTTCGTGGCGTCCGGCTCCCGTGAGGTTCCCGCCCCGGCCCCGAACTGCCTCTCCGCCGCGCCGGGTTCACCGTCCGTTCATCCTGCCGCCGCCGCATCGGCGCACCCCGCGCCTAGCGTCACGGCTGGATTGATTCCGACACGTTGTCGGCGCCCACGCAGCCTCGGAGGACACTCGTGCGCAAGCTTCTGCCGCTCATCGGCAACCCGCATGGGAGCGGCCGTTCCGCTCTCACCTGCCGCTACCGCTGCGGTGACGCATGCTTCCACGAGGTGCCGAACACCAGCGACAACGAGTACGCCGGTGATGTCATAGCCCGCGCCTACTCCCGCCGCTCGATGCTGCGCTCGGCCGCCGTCGTCACGGTCGCCACCGCCGCCGGCTCGGCCGTCACCCTCGGTGCCGGTGGCGGCCAGAGCGCCAACGCGACGCCCACCGCCGACGCCGCCAAGGGCGCCGGCCGGCCCGGCGAGGCCGCCCGCGGGCTGCGCTTCACGTCCGTCGCGCCGAACACCGCCGACAAGGTCACCGTCCCCGAGGGCTACGAGCAGAATGTGGTGATCCGCTGGGGCGAGCCGATCGTGAAGGGCGCGCCGGGCTTCAACGCGGACCAGCAGACCGCGGCGGCGCAGGCGGGGCAGTTCGGCTACAACAACGACTTCCTGAGCCTCCTTCCGCTCGGCGGCGACTACGAGCGTCAGCAGCTGCTCGTGGCCAATCACGAGTACACGGACGAGATCCTCATGTTCAAGGGCTACGACCCGGCCAACCCGACCCGCGAGCAGGTCGAGATCGCCTGGGCCGCGCACGGCCTGTCCGTGGTCGTCGTCCAGGAGGACCACCGCAGCGGCAAGCTGACCGCGGTCGCGCGCCACCAGCTCAACCGCCGTCTGACCGCCACCAGTGAGTTCCGGATGACCGGCCCGGCCGCGGGCGGCGCCCTGCTGAAGACCTCCGCGGACGCCACCGGCACGAAGGTGCTCGGCACCCTCAACAACTGCGCGGGCGGCACCACCCCGTGGGGGACCACCCTCCACGGCGAGGAGAACTTCAACCAGTACTTCGCCAACGCCGGCCAGGTCACCGACCCCGTCCAGGCCGCCCGCCTGAAGCGCTACGGCGTGACCGCCGGCGCCACCGAGCGCAAGTGGGAGCGGTTCGACAAGCGCTTCGACACGGCGCAGGAGCCCAACGAGTCGCACCGCCACGGCTGGGTCGTCGAGCTCGACCCGTACGACCCGAAGTCCACCCCGCGCAAGCGCACCGCGCTGGGCCGCTTCAAGCACGAGGCCGCGCAGCCCCGCCTGACCGAGGACGGCCGCCCCGTCGTCTACATGGGCGACGACGAGCGCTTCGACTACTTCTACAAGTTCGTCTCCAGCAAGCAGATGAAGAAGGGCAACAGCCGCGCGGCGAAGGAGCACAACCTCACGCTCCTCGACGAGGGCACCCTCTACGTCGCCAAGCTCTCCGGGGACTCCCCGGCCGAGCAGTTCGACGGCTCGGGCAAGCTCCCTGCCGACGGCGAGTTCGACGGCTCCGGCGTGTGGATCAAGCTGGCCACCGGCAACGTCTCGCACGTCGAGGGCATGACCGCCGAGGAGGTGTACGTCTTCACGCGCCTGGCCGCCGACAAGATGGGCGCCACCAAGATGGACCGCCCCGAGGACGTCGAGCCCTCCCCGCGCACCGGCCGCGTGTACATCGCGCTGACCAACAACGCCGACCGCGGCAAGCCCGGCAAGGAAGGCGCGACGGAGTCCAACCCGCGCAACGCGAACAAGCACGGCCAGATCCTGGAGCTCGCCGAGAACTTCGACGACCCGGCGGGCGACGGATTCGCCTGGCGGCTGTTCCTCGTGGCCGGCGACCCGAACGACCCGGCCACCTACTTCGCGGGCTTCCCTAAGAACAAGGTCAGCCCGATCTCCTGCCCGGACAACGTGGCGTTCGACCCGCACGGCAACCTGTGGATCTCCACCGACGGCAACCAGCTCGGCTCCCACGACGGCCTGTTCGGCGTCGCGACCGCCGGTGACCGCCGCGGTGAGCTGAAGCAGTTCCTCACCGTCCCGCGCGGCGCCGAGACCTGCGGCCCGATCATCCAGGACAAGCGCGTCCTGGTCGCCGTCCAGCACCCGGGCGAGATCGACGGCGCGTCCGTCGAGAAGCCGCAGTCGGTGTGGCCCGACGGGCCCGGCAAGATCGTCCGTCCGGCGGTCGTCTCCGTGTGGCGCAAGGACGGCCGCAACATCGGTGTGTGACCGGGCGGGTTGACCGGACCTACCCGGCCCGTGGGCCGTGTTTCACGTGAAACACGGCCCACGGGCCGTTCAACCGCCGTCCGCCAGCGGCCCTACGGGAAGCGTGAGGGTGGTCAGCGCGCCCCCGCCGGGCGCGTTGGAGAAATCCACCGAGACGTCCAGCACCGCGGCCTGGCCGGCCGCGATCGTCAGGCCCAGCCCGTGGCCGCGGCCGCGTCCGGGGTCCCCGGTGCGGAACCGCTGCGGACCCTGCTCGATGAGCTCGGGCGGGTACCCGGCCCCGTGGTCGCGGATCACCACCACCGGCCCGTCCACGGTCACCTCCACCGGCGGCTGCCCGTGCTTGTGCGCGTTGACCAGCAGATTGGCCAGGATCCGGTCGAGCCGCCGCCGGTCGGTCAGGACGATGGTGTCGCGGACGATCCGTACGGAGACGGTCAGCCGGGTCCCGGCGACGGCCCGTTCCACCGCCCGTCCGAGGTCCACCCGGCCGAGGTCGGCCCGCTCGACGCCCGAGTCCAGCCGGGAGATCTCCAGCAGGTCCTCGGTGAGCAGGTGGAGGGCCCTGAGCCGGTCGACGATCATCTCCTTGGGGCGGCCGTCGGGCAGCAGCGACGCCGCGGCCAGCGAGCCCGTGAGCGGGGTGCGCAGCTCGTGCGCGACGTCGGCGGTGAAGCGCTTCTCCGCCTCCAGCCGCTCCTGGAGCGACCCGGCCATCGAGTCCAGCGCCTGCGCGACGTCCCCCACCTCGTCCTGGGCGCGGCCGGAGCGCGGGCCGTCGCCGTCGGCCTGGAGGCCCACCCGGGCGTCCAGGTCCCCGGCGCTGATGCGGCGGGCCACGGCGGCGGTCGTCGCGAGCCGGCGGCTGATCCGGTTCGCGAGGAACAGGCCGGCCAGCGCCACCACCCCGGCCGCGAGGGCCGAGGAGGCGAGGATCGCGGTGTCGATGTCGCGCAGCCGCTCGCGGGTCTCCTCGTACGGGACCCATACGGCGAGGGCCTTGTCGTCGGCGGGCGCGGCGGCCCACATGACGGGCCGGCCGGCGCGCTCCCCGACCATGCTCCCGGTCTCCCCGCGGGCGACCACCTCGCGCAGCGGCCGCGGCAGCGACGGCGGGTCCAGGGCGGCGTTCACGTCCCCGTGGGCGGTGCCGTACTGGTAGTGGCCGATGGCGTGGTCCAGGTCCCGGTCGGCGTCCTTGCGGACCTCGCCGACGATCTGCCGGGCGACGACGTTGTGCACCAGGACCCCCAGCGCGGCGGCGACCATGCAGCACACCATGGTGGTGGTCAGGGCGATCTTCCAGCGCAGGCTGCTCAGCGCGCGCATCGCGAGCCGTCGGCCTGCAGCGGGGTGCCGGTGATGGCGGGGCACTCGTCGAGCGTGAGCTGGGACAGGTTCATGATCCCGGCGTCGGGGTCCCACACGTAGTCGGAGACCGAGACGTAGTCCGGGTTCGAGGTGGGCTCGCGGACCGCGAGGTGCTCGGCGGCCACCTCGACGCCCTCCAGGACCGCCGTACGGGACAGGATGCGGGCGATGGAGCCGTCGTCCCGGACGGTGTAGACGCGCAGCTCGCTGACCCGGCCGTCGAGGTCGACGGCGGTGATCAGCTCCTCGCGGCCGTTGCCCGTCAGGTCGTGCAGGACGCCGGGGCGCACCGGGCAGTCGGCGTCGGCGGCGCCGGTGCACAGCGCGAGCCGCTGGGCGGCGCGCGGGTCGACGAGGCGGCCCGTGCCGCCGTCCTGGGCGGTGGCGGAGGTGATGTCGGCCCGTACGACGGTCAGCGGGTCCACGCCGCGCATGGTCAGGGCGGGCACCTTGGGCAGCCCCGGGACGACGGCGGCCGTCCCCGGTGCGGCGCCCGGGCCCGGCGGGGAGGGACGGATGTCCTTCCAGAGGGTCAGCGGGGAGCGGACGGTCCCGAGGTCGCCGTCGTTCTGCAGCCCGTCCGCGTCGGCGCACCCGGACGCGGCCGCCAGGGCGGCGGCGAGGACGATCACGGCCGGGGCGCGGTGCATGTACGCATGCTCCCCCGGGGCCCGCTCTGCGGCCCGCCCGCGGGTCCGTTCGGGTAGCGGGGGCCGGGGCCCGGCGGGCGGTGCTCGCCGCCGCCGGTCAGGTGGGCGGGTGGGCGAGCGCGCGGGCCGCCGCGACCTCATGGTGGACCGGGGCCAGGACGCCCGACGGGTCGCCCCCGGGGCCGGCGTCGACCCGTACGGGCACGGTGCCGCGGCGGACTCCGTCGGCCAGGGAGCGCAGCTGCCGCGTCACCTGCTCGACCTCGTCCGCCGCGGGGGCCCCGGCCCCGTGGTCGACCCGGACCCGCGCGGCGGTGGTCGCGTCGACGATCCGCTCGACGGCGACGACCAGCGGCCACCAGGCGGCGGCCCGCGCCCCGATCGGCGGGGGTTCGGTCAGGGCCCGCTGGAACTCGCTGCGCACGCCCGACAGGTCCCGGTAGATGCGCCGCCGGGCCTGGAGCCGACCCGTCCGGGCGGCGGGCAGCGCGGACGGGTCGGGGAGGGGCGCGAAGGCCCGCTCGACGTACCGGGCGGCGTCGTCCACGGTGTCGGCGAGCCGGTCCCCGATCCGGGTGCGCCAGCTCTCGGGCCACAGCAGGTACCCGGCGACGAGGGTGATGGCGCAGCCGATCAGGCTGTCCAGCAGCCGGGGGCGGATCAGGTCGAAGCCCTGGTGGTTGAGCTGATCGGAGAGCAGCAGGATCACCGGGGTGATCGCGGCGGTCTGGAAGGCGTACCCCTTGGCGGAGAAGGCGGGGATCAGCGCGGCCAGCACCATCATCACCGGCACGGCCCACCAGCCGCGCGGCACCTCGGCGAGCACGGCGGCGGCGACGACGAGGCCGGCCGCGGTGCCCAGGGCCCGCAGCACGGCCCGGGAGAAGACCGAGCCGAAGTCGGGCTTGAGGACGAAGGTGACGGTGAGGGCCACCCAGTAGGACCGCTCGACCTCGATCAGCGAGACCAGGCACTGCGCGAGCCCGATGCACAGGGCCAGCCGCAGCCCGTACCGCCAGGAGGCCCGGGAGAACATCATGTCGCGGACCGCCCGGCGGGCGCGCACCCGCAGGGCGGCGGGCCGGCCGAGGCGGTCGTCGACGTTGTACGGGTCCGGTTCGGCGAGCAGCACGATGGTCGCCGCGTGACGCAGGGCGGCGTCGAGGGCCCGCTCGGCCTGGCCGTGCGGTGCGGGCAGATCGAGGTCGGGGGTGCCGGTGCGGCCCGCCTCGACGGCGGCCGCCAGCTCCCGTACGGCCTCCGGGACCTCGGGCGGCAGCGGGTGGCCGCGCAGGTGCACGGCGGGCGCGGCCTCCACGAGCGGGATGACGACGTTGAGCTGGGCCAGCATCCGCACCAGGGAGGGGCTGCGGCCGTGGACCCGGGCCCGCCGGCCCAGGACGAGGTCGTAGGCCTGGTTGAGGGCGTGGGTGACCCGGAGGCGGTGCTCCTCGTACGCGGCGTCGCCCGAGGACTCCAGGCTGTCGGCCAGGGCCCGGTAGGTGGCGGCGACGGCGGCGCGCTCCGGCTGGCGGCCGCGCAGGGGCCAGCCCAGGAGGCTCAGCGCGAGGACGAACAGCCCGCCCGCGGCCATCAGCAGCGGCGCCGTCCACCACGGGCTGGGCAGCGGGAGGCCGGCGCCGATGACGGCGTTGAGCAGGAGCAGCAGTCCGGACACGGAGGCGACCGTGCCGATGGAGGAGATCATCCCGGAGACGAGGGCGATCAGGGTGAGGACGCCGACGGCGAGCCAGCCGTGCCCGAAGACGAGGGTGCCCAGGGCGACGCCGACGGCGCCGAAGAGCTGGGGGACGGCGATGTTGAGGACGCGCATCCGGTAGGCGTCGGCGGTGTCGCCGATGACGCCGGAGAGGGCGCCCATGGAGACGAGCGCGCCGTACTCGGGCTGGTCGAGCGCGAAACCGACGGCGAGCGGTGCGGCGAGGGCGACGGCAGCGCGCAGCACGGCGGCCCAGGGGATCGGGGCGCTGCTCGGCCGCAGTCCGTTGAGCAGCCAGGAGGGTGGGGCCAGGGGATGGTTCCGGGAGGTCCGGGACGCTATCCGTCCGGTGCGTTCGGTGCTCATTCCCGCTTTCGTGCTGCCGCTCGCGAATCGATTCTTCTGGGCGCTTCTGCGCCGTAATGCATACGTTGGTACCCGTACCTTCCGAGCTTATGGGGTCCGGCGCAGCCGGCCTGCCAGCCAGGCGGCCAGGGCGGCGGCGAGCCCGACCGCCAGCACCGCCCAGGCGGTGGTGCGCAGGAAGGCGGTGAGGGCGTCGTAGACCGCCCCCGCGGCGGGCCGGTCGATGTCGGCCGGCAGGTCGTCGAGGGTGAGACGGCGGCCCACCTCGACCGCGAGCCACAGCAGTCCGGCGCCGGCCGCGAGCCCCAGGCCGGTCGCGATCACCGCGCGCCGCCGGCGGACGGCGACGGCGATGGCGGCGCCGGCCAGCACCAGGGTCAGGACGGGGAGCCAGACGCCGGCGATCTGGAGCATGCGGAACACCTTCCGGAGCGCGCCGAGGTTGTCGTACTCCATGACCTCCACGGAGACGCGGGTCACCGGGATGCGGTCGGCGAAGGGCACGCCGTCGTCGACCAGCTCGCCCTTGACCTCGGCGATGACGGGGGCGAGGTCGATGGAGACGGCGTTCCCGTCGCCGGTGGTGAGCGCCTCCAGGAACGCGGCGTGCGCGGCGCGGTTCGCGGCGTCCCAGGCGGTCCGGTAGGCGGGGGTGCCGGCGAAGGAGCGCAGGGCCTCGCCGAGCAGGACGTCCACCCCGCCCTGGAACGGGCCGGCGTCGATCTGGCCGGCGAGGGCGCGGGTGGCCTGGGTGACGACGACGTTCTGGACGGCCGGGTCCGTGGCGAGCGGGGACATGGCCGCGGTGTAGCGGTCGGCGTCGCCCAGGTCGCGGTCGGCCCAGTACGCGACGGCGCTCGCGGGGACGAGGAGCGCCACGAGCACGATCAGTACCGCCGACAGGATGGTGCGCACGTCACCAGGGAATGCGGGCCGGGCCCGCGGCGCGAGCGGTGTTGCTGCGGTCGGGTGGCGGGCGGGGGCGCGGGGTGGTCCTTGCCTTCCTTGTTCTGGATATTTAATATCCAGGATATGAAGATGAGCGAAGGCGTCGAGTGGGCGCTGCACAGCTGCGTCAACCTGGCCTGGAGCGGGCCCGAGCGGGCCGTTTCGGCCGCCCGGCTGGCCGCGTGGCACGACCTGCCCGCCGCGTACCTCAACAAGCAGCTCCAGGCGCTGGCACGGGCGGGGATCCTCACCTCCTCGCCGGGGCCCCGGGGCGGCTTCCGGCTGGCCCGCCCACTCGCCGAGATCTCGCTCATGGACGTGGTCGCCGCCGTCGAGGGGCCCGAGGAGGCCTTCCGGTGCGCGGAGATCCGCCGCCGGGGCCCCGGGGGCGCTCCGGCCGGGGCGGACACCGGGGCCGACACCGGGGATCCGCGGGCCGTCCCGCCCGCCCCGGCGGCCGCCTGCGCCATCGCGCACGCCATGACCCGGGCCGATCTGGCCTGGCGGCAGGCCCTCGCGGCCCAGGACCTCGACGGGATCCGGCAGCAGGCCGAACGCCAGGCTCCCGAGGCCCCCGGCCGGCTCCGCGCGTGGCTCGCGGCGCCCCTGCCGGCCTAGGGGGCCGCCGGACCCCGCAGCAGTCGTATCCCACGTACGGCAACGGAACCAGGGAGCCAGAAATGACGCGCAGCATCACCAACCCGGCAGGACTCCACACCCCGACCGGTTACGGCTACAGCCACGTCGTCTCCGCCCCCGGCGAACAGGTCTTCATAGCCGGGCAGTACGGCTCCGACGAGAGCGGGCACGTCGTCTCCGGAGACTTCGCCGAGCAGGCCGCCCGGGCCTTCGCCAACCTCCGCACCGCCCTCGCGGCGGTCGGCCTCGGCCCCTGCGACGTCGTGCGCATCGGCACGTACGTCGTCGGACACGACGAGGGGAAACTGGAGGTGCTCCTCAAGGAACTGCACGCCACCTGGGGCACCGAACTGCCCGCCCAGACCCTGATCGGCGTCGCCGCCCTCGCCCTGCCGGACATGCTCTTCGAGGTCGACGCGGTGGCGGTGCGCGGCTCCTGACCGCGTGATCCAGTTGCCGGTCGGCGGCGGCGGGTGTGCCCTGGATGATGGGAGAGAGGAGCCCCGTCATGGCACATGCGGCACCCACCGCCCCCGGGCGGCAGCACCGCCGGACGGCGGACACAACCCACCACACGAGCCGGAGCGCCATCGCACGCCCCCTGCTCGCCGGACTCGTCTACGGCGTCTGGGCCGCCTTCATCGAGCGCCAGATGGGCCCGGTCAACGCGGGCAACGTCCTCTACGGAATCCTGTGCGGCGCGATCTTCGCGGGCATCATGTTCGCCCTCGCCCGGATCGGCTCCCGGATGGGGCGCGAGGTCCACGCCGCCGCGTACGGGGCGTTCCTCGGCATCGCCGTCGGGTACCTGCACAGCCTCACCGACGCCAGCGTGCTCCGCTCCACCGCCATCGGCCTCGCCGTCGGGGCGGGCGTGGGAATGGTGGCGTTCTACCGGTACTACACCCACGAGGACTGAGGCCCACGCGTTCCTCCGGCCATGCGATCGAGACCACCGGCCTCGTCAAGGTCTTCGGTGACAACCGGGCCGTCGACGGGGTCGACCTCAAGGTCCCCCAGGGGACCGTCTACGGCCTGCTCGGCCCCAACGGCGCGGGCAAGACCACCGTGGTGAAGATGCTGGCCACCCTGCTGCGCCCGGACGGCGGGGAGGCCCGCGTCTTCGGCCGCGACGTCACCCGCGACGCCGACGCGGTCCGCAGCCGGGTCAGCCTCACCGGCCAGTACGCCTCCGTCGACGAGGACCTCACCGGCACCGAGAACCTGGTGCTGCTCGCCCGGCTGTTCGGGCACTCCAGGCCCGCCTCCCGCGGGCGCGCCGCCGAACTGCTCGACGCCTTCGGGCTGTCCGCCGCGGCCGGCCGCCAGGTCAAGCAGCACTCCGGCGGCATGCGGCGGCGCATCGACATCGCCGCGTCCATCCTCAACACCCCCGACCTGCTCTTCCTGGACGAGCCCACGACCGGCCTCGACCCGCGCAGCCGCAACCAGGTCTGGGAGATCGTGCGCGCCGTCGTCGCCCAGGGCGCCACCGTCCTGCTCACCACCCAGTACCTCGACGAGGCCGACCAACTGGCCTGGCCGGTTCCCCGGAGACGTACATCCAGACCCTGCTGCCCGGCGTCCTCGTCATGTCGATCGTGATGATCACGATGTACACGGGCGTCTCCGTCAACACCGACATCGAGAAGGGCGTCTTCGACCGCTTCCGCACGCTCCCCATCTGGCGGCCCTCGACGATGGTCGGCTACCTGCTGGGCGACATGCTGCGCTACGCCATCGCCTCGGCCGTCATGCTGGCCGTCGGCCTGCTCATCGGCTTCCGCCCGGAGGGCGGTGTCGTGGGGGTCCTCGCCGGGGTGGCGCTGCTGATCGTCTTCGCGTTCGCCTTCTCGTGGGTGTGGACCATGTTCGGGCTGCTGCTGCGCAGCGAGAAGTCCGTCATGGGCGTGAGCATGATGGTGCTCTTCCCGCTCACCTTCCTCAGCAACATCTTCGTGGACCCGAAGACCATGCCCGGCTGCTCCAGGTCTTCGTGAACAACAGCCCGGTGACCCACCTGACCACCGCCGTGCGCGGGCTGATGGCGGGGGAGTGGCCGGCCACCGCGATCGCCTGGTCGCTGGGGTGGGCCGGACTGCTGGTCCTGGTCTTCGGTCCCGTCACGATGTGCCTGTACAACCGCAAGTAGCCGTCCCTCCGGCCGGGCCGTACTTCCGGCCGGGCCGGTCCGGTACCTGCGACCGAGGCGGCCGGAGGGCCGCGCGGCCCACACGGGCAGTGGCGCCGGTTCCCGCGCCCCGTGGTCGAACCTCACGTGACCACTCTCCGCTGCCGGGGGGTGCGGGAACCGGCGCTGTCGCACGTCCGGAGCCGGGGCCGGAGCCGGGGCCGGAGCCGGAGCGGGGGCTCCGGTCGAGGCCGGAGCCGGTGGGCCCCGGCGGGCGCGCCTACGCGGCCGAGTCCGCGGGTGCGGTCCGCTTCGGTTCGTTCTCGGGCTCGACGGACGCGGCCGCCGCCGTCGGCGGGGCGGCGGGCTCGGCCTTGCGGGCCGGCGGGGTGAAGCGGGCGGCCTCGGCGCGGAGCATGGCGTTCAGAGCGGCGTACGGGTCGATGGGCATGGCGGAACCTCACGGTGTTCGAGGGGGGTGTGGGGTGCGCTGCTGCTCGGCCCGCTCAGCAGCGCAGGACCACACCCCGTACCGCCCGCGGGGAGACCACCGGTTCGGCCGCAGCCCGCGCGGGCCCGCCGGCCGGCCCCGGGTCGGGATGTTTCACGTGAAACACCGCCGCCGGCAGCCGCCGTACGCCCGGGGCCCCGCGCGTCACCGTCCGTACGGCCACCCGCACCTCGGGCTCGGCGGCCGGGTCGGACGATCCCTCGACGGGCTCCGCGGGCGCGGAGGGCGCGGGGCGGGCCTCGGCGGCCGTCGCGGCGGCCGGACCGGCGCCGAACACGCACAGCAGCACGACGCAGACCACCGTCAGGACCCTGGTCAGGGCCCCGGCAGGGGCTGTCCGCGCGCTCCGCCTCCCGATCATGCGAGGGGTGTGCCCCGACACGCCGGGCGGCTCCCGTGCGGGGCCCGAGAAGCCCCCGACCGGCGGAGGAAGTCACCCCCCACGGCGCACAGTCCGTCACGCCGGGCGCCGGGCGGCGGCCGGGGGCGCGCGCCCGGACGGGTGAGACGCGCGTACGGCCGGGCCACGGGCCGCACCGGGCGGCCGTCCGGCCGGTGGCGGCCACCTCCCTGCGGATCGAAAGGTAGCCGTCGAGGCACTCCGCCGAGAGCCCGGAGGTCACACGACGATGAGGGCGGCGCCCATCAGCGCGGCGGCGAGGTGCATGGCCGGGTGGCCGTAGTCGCCGTACCAGAGGTGGCGGGCCAGGCCGCCCAAGGCGGCGAGGGCCGCGATGACGCCGATCTGACCGAACAGCGTGACGGCGGTGAAGGGGGCCAGGAGCAGTAGGAGCGAGTTCAGCCAGAACGGTGCGGCGCCCGTCCAGCCCCGCCACTCCCGTATCGCCGTCGGCATGTGCTGCGGGTCCCCTCATCGTCAACTGGTCGGCTGCACAGCCTTCTTGGGTGCGGCAGCCGACGCAAGGGCCCCTTCGGCTAGATATCCGAAGGCCAGGCCGAAAGTCGCCCACAGGGCGGTCTGGATGGCCAGCGAGGCGAGTCGGAACGGGAAGCCCAGCAGGTGGCGGCCGTCGTGCAGCCACTCGTGGATGGTCTCGCCCCGGAACACCGCGGTGGCACCCTGCTCGATGCCGACGAAGTACAGCAGGACGAGCGTGAGGACGCCGACGAAGGCCGCCCACGGGGCGGCTCGACGTGCGCCCGGATTCGGTCACGACGCTGACGGGCCGGGCGGGCCGCTGGAACCTGCTGCTGGGCCAGGAGCGGGCATGGCCCGCCCGGACGCGGGGCGGCCCGGACCCCGCGGGGCGGTCCGGGCCGGGCTGAACGGAAGCCGGTGCGCTACGCGACGATCCAGTCGGACGTGGCGATCACCGGCTGCACGCCGTCGCGGTGGACGGTGCCCTCGATGAGGCCGTACATCCGGTCCGCGGCGAAGTAGACCTCGTTGTCGTTCTTGAGGCCGAAGGGCTCCAGGTCGACGAGGAAGTGGTGCTTGTTGGGGAGGTTGAGGCGGACCTCGTTGACCTTGGGGCAGCTGTCGAGCACGCGCTCGGCCATCTGGTTCAGGGTCTGCTGCAGGGAGTACGAGTAGGTCTCCGCGAAGGCTTCGAGCAGGTTCTTGCGGACCTTCTTGTAGGACTGGTCCCAGTCGTACGCGGCGTCGTCGGCGGCCAGCGCCGAGTGCGCCCAGCGGGCGGTCACCTTGGTCGCCAGGATGCGGTCGTACGCCTCCTGCAGCGTCGTGTACTTGTCCTTGATGTAACCGTGGAACTCGGAGTTCGTCGAGTTCATCACGGTCAGGTCCTTCAGGCCCGAGATGACCTGGAGACCGGTCGTCTCGCTGTAGGTGACCTGCGCGGTGCGCACCTCGGTGCCCTTGAGGGCGAAGGAGTGCTGCTCCTTGCGGGTCGGCACCGGGATGCGCTCCCAGGCGAACTCCTCGATGCGGATCTGCGCCTCGCGGATCGGCTGCTGGGAGGAGACGAAGTGCTTGGCGAGCAGGATGCCGAAGGCCTCGGGGGAGGCGATGCCGTGCTCCTTGCCGAAGGCGTACACCGTGTTCTTGGTGGTGTCGGTCGGCAGGCAGTTGGCGTTGTCGCCGGTGAGGTGGACGTCGCGGAACTCGCCGCGGAGCGCGACCGAGACGTTGAGGTCGCGGATCTCGTGCCAGGAACCGTCGCTGCCCTTGCGGGTGACCTTGACGATGCGGTTCTCGGCCTTGCCGTACTGGTTCTGCGCCAGGACGTGCTTGCTCATGCTGTCTTCCTTCGGGTACTCGGGAACACGGAGTCCGGTCGTCTGGATCCCGTACGCCCGGCGTCCAGCGGTCTCGGCCCGCTCCCCGCCGTTCGGCCCCGAAGGGCCGCCCCGGGACTGACGTGCATCCCGGTCCGTAGGTGCTTCGGCCCCGCTTTCGACGACGGGGCCTGCACGGATTGCAGCACGCGCAGGGTGTCCCGGCCACGGCACGGATCCTCCGAACACCAGCGCCCACGGATTGGGCGACCCCACAGAAGACCAGGTCAGGCGGTGTGCGCATCCGCCACGGTGAGGGCCTCGTCGAGGATGGCCAGCCCCTTCGCCACGTCCTCGGGCGAGATGTTGCAGGGCGGTGCGACGTGGATGCGGTTCCCGGCGGTGAGCGGCCAGAGCCCGCCCTTCTTGCAGGCGGCCGCGAAAGCGGCCATGGGCGCGTTGTCGGCCCCGGCCGCGTTGTAGGGGACCAGCGGCTCGCGCGTCTGCCTGTCCCGTACGAGTTCCAGCGCCCAGAAGGTGCCCAGCCCCCGGACCTCGCCGACCGACGGGTGCCGCTCGGCGAGTGCGCGCAGGCCGGGGCCGAGGAGCTCGGCGCCGGTGCGGGCGGACTGCTCGACCGTGCCCTCCTCCTCCATGACGTTGATGGTGGCGACGGCGGCCGCGCAGGCCAGGACGTGCCCGGAGTACGTCAGCCCGCCCGGGTAGGGGCGGCGGGCGAAGGTCTCGGCGATGGCGGCGGAGATGGCGACGCCGCCGAGCGGCACGTATCCGCTGCTGACGCCCTTGGCGAAGCAGAGGAGGTCGGGGGTGACGCCCCAGTGCTCGGAGGCGAACCACTTTCCGGTCCGCCCGAAGCCGACCATGATCTCGTCGAGGACGAACACGATGCCGAAGCGGTCGCAGAGCGCGCGCACGCCGGCCAGGTAGCCGTCGGGGTGCACCAGGACGCCGGGGGCGCCGCCGACGGTCTCCAGGATGATCGCGGCGATGGACTGCGGGCCCTCGAAGACGATGGTGTCCTCCAGGTGGCGCAGGGCCCGCTCGCACTCCTCGGCCGGGTCCGCCGCGTAGAACGGCGAACGGTAGGCGAAGGGGCCCCAGAAGTGCACGACGCCGGCGGTCGCGCTGTCGTTGCCGAAGCGGCGGGCGTCACCGGTCAGGTTGATCGCGGTCGAGGTGGCGCCGTGGTAGGAGCGGTACGCGGACAGCACCTTGGGGCGGCCGGTGTGCACCCGGGCCATGCGGACGGCGTTCTCGACGGCCTCGGCGCCGGCGTTGGTGAAGAAGATCTTGTCGAGGTCGCCCGGCGTGCGCTCGGCGATCAGGCGGGCCGCCTCGGAGCGCACGTCGACGGCGAAGCCGGGCGCCACGGTGCAGAGCTTGGCCGCCTGTTCGGCGATGGCGGCGGTGACCTTGGGGTGCTGGTAGCCGATGTTGGTGTAGACGAGGGCGCTGGAGAAGTCGAGGAAACGGTTGCCCTGGTAGTCCCAGAAGTAGGAGCCCTCGGCCCCCGCGACGGCGAGCGGGTCGATGAGCTCCTGAGCCGACCAGGAATGGAAGACGTGCTTCCGGTCGGCTTCTTTCACGGCGGCGAGGGCGTCGGCTTCTGGGTTCATGAAACGAGGGTAGTTGTCCAGGATGTGGACCCCGGGTCACCGTCGGCGGACGCGGCCGTGCGGTGGCGCGGGCGAGGAGCCCCCGGGCGCAGGTGCGGGGTAGCGGCGGCGATCATCTGCCAGGCACCGACGACGTCGACGTCGAAGATCTCCCCGCCAGACGCCGGCGTCGGCTGCCTCCAGGTCGTCCAGCGGGATGAACCGCGTCACCCCCGCATTGTCGACCCAGGATGTCGAGCCGTCCGTAGGCGTCGGCGGCGCTTTGCACGACCCGCCGCGCGTCCGCCGCGCCGGCTACGCCACCCTGTACGTAGACAGCCCCCGGCAGCTCCGCTGCCAGGGCTTCTCCGGCGTTTCGCTGCGGGCCGAGTCGATGACGACGCGGATGCCCTCGGCGCTCAGCCGGCGCGCGACGGCCGCTCCGACGCCCGAGGAGGAGCCGGTGATCAGGGCGACGCGACTCTCGGCCATTGCATTCCTCCGGGAGTTCTTGATCCTATCGACCATACGGATCGTAAATTGCCACATTCCGGAATTTGTTTTCCGAGATGTGAAACTGTGGAGGATGTAGTGGCGCAGGGGTTCGGGATTGGCCGACTGTGGCGGGGGTAGGTGCGGCCGGAACGGGCGCGGAGACAGGAGGACCGGTGGCCGAGCAGACGCGGAGGCTGGTTCTGGGCGGCGCCACGGCCGGGGTGGTGAGCCGCTGCCGTGACTTCACCCGCAGGGCGCTGGACGACTGGGCCTGGCCGGGCGGCGCGGAATCAGCGGAGGACGTGCTGCTCCTGGTGTCCGAGGTGGTGACCAACGCCTGCCTGCACGCCGGCGGCCCGCGCGAGCTGGTGCTGCGGCACAACGCCGAGCGGCTGCGCATCGAGGTCAGTGACGACAATCCCGAGGTTCCCCGCCGGCGGCTGCCCGGCGACCGGTCGCTGCCGGGAGGGCACGGACTGATCGTGGTGGAACGGCTCGTACGGAACTGGGGTGCGCAGCCGTTCGCGGACGGGCAGCCCGGCAAGACGGTCTGGCTGGAGATTCCTGCGCGGGGGACCCGGGCGTAGCGGCGGGGCCGGCGGCCCGGACAGCGGTCCTGCCCGCCGCCTCTGCGGAGTCGTGGTCCCGGGCTGAGCCGTGGTCCCGGGCTGAGCCGTGGTCCCGGGCGGGCCGGTGGTCCGGGTCCCCGGGCGCCTCGCCGGCTTCGTCGGCCTCGTCGGTGAGGAGGCCGGTGCGCAGCCGCGTCAGGGTCCGGTTCAGCAGCCGGGACACGTGCATCTGCGACAGGCCCAGCCGTTCGCCGATCTCGGACTGCGTCAGCTCCTGCCCGAACCGCAGCGCGAGCAGGGTCCGCTCGCGTTCCGGGAGGCCTGCCAGGATCGGCTTGAGGGATTCCAGGCACTCGATCCGGTCGTACGCCCCGTCCTCCTCGCCGAGGGAGGGCCGGCCGGCGTAGGCGTCGCGGTCGCCGTCGTCCTGCACCGGCGCGTCCAGCGAGCGCGCGGAGTAGGCGTGCGCCGCCTTCCGTCCCTCCACGAGCTCCTCGGCCGTCACGTGCAGCTGCGCGGCGAGCTCGACGTCGGTCGGCTCGCGCCCGAGGTCCTGCTCCAGCGCGTCGTGTGCCTTGGCGGTGTCGATCCGCAGCTCCTGGAGGCGGCGGGGCACCTTGACGGCCCAGCTCGTGTCCCTGAAGAACCGCTTGATCTCACCGCTGATCGTGGGCATCGCGAACGAGGTGAACTCCACGCCGCGCTCCGGGTCGAACCGGTTGATCGCCTTGATCAGGCCGATCGTGCCGACCTGGACGATGTCGTCCATCGGCTCGCTGCGACCGCGGAACCGGCGGGCGGCGTACTTCACGAGACTCAGGTTGAGCTCCACGAGGGTGTTGCGGACGTACGAGAACTCCGTACTGCCCTCCTGCAGCCCCGCGAGCCGCTGGAACAGGGCCACGGACAGGGACCGGGCCTCGTGGGTGGCGACGTCTGTGAGTTCTGTTCGGTGCATGGCGCTGCGCTCCTCCGACGGTGTGACCCGGGGGCGCCCGGGGCGCGTCGTCGCGCTGTCCCAGGGGATATACCCGCTTGAACCCACCCATACCCTACCCGTGACCGGCCCGGGTCACCCCGCGGCCTCGGCGTACAGGCGGAACAGCCGGGGCCCTCCGGCCGGGGCGTCCACCCGCAGCCGGTCCCACGCCCGGGCCGCGGCGGCCCGTGCCACGGCTCCCGGCCACGGCTGCGGGAGCAGCTCCGGCGGGAGCAGCGGGTCGGGGAGCATCGCGGCGGAGAACGCCGCGGCGAGGGCGACGGCGCGCGCCAGCGCCGCGGCCCCGCCGGCCCGATCCCGGTCCGCCCGGCCACCGTCGGCCCGGCCACCGTCTTCCCGGTCACCGTCCGCCCGATGCCCGTCCCCCGGATCCCCGTCCGCCCGGTACCCGTCCGTGCCGTTGTCGTGCGACCGCTCGCCGCCCGGCCGTACTCCGGCGGCCCCGGTGCCCGCGGGGGCCGGTTGCGCGGGTCCTCCGGGCCCTCCCGGGCCCGCCGTGCCTCCGGCGCGTCCCGGGCCTTCCGGGGCCGCCGACAGCCGCAGCAGCGGCTCGTAGCGGGCCGCGATCCCGGGCAGGGGCCACAGCCGGGCGGCGACGGCCACCGGGTCCGCGGTGCCGCCCACCTCCAGGTCGCGGGTGGTCAGGCAGGTCAGCGCCTCCGGAAGGCCCAGCTCCGCCGCGTGGCCGCGGACGTACGGGCCGATCGCGTTCGGGGTGACGTACAGCCCGCCCTGCACCGGCGCGGCCCCCAGCCCGGTCAGGGCGTCCCGCAGGGAGTCCCGGGCGGCCCGGGCGGATTCCGGTACGGCGAAGGCGAAGGCGTGCCAGGTGCCGTCCCACGGCTCCAGCCCGCGGTCCTGGCGGTACGCGTGCCGTACGAACTCCACCTCCGGCACGGACGGCAGCCCGGGTCCCGCCCCGGCCGCCGCCGTCATCCGCAGCACGGCCCGCCGCCCGCGTCCCTCGACGGCGAACCGTCCCTCCGCCTCCAGCCGCTTCACGCACAGCCGCACCTGCTGGTCGGTCATCCCGAGCAGGCCGGCCACCTCGTACAGCTCGCCGCCGTCGACCGTCCCGTCCTCCCGGACCAGCGCGTGTACGACCATCCGGGTCGGCACGCCACCGGCCGGCACCGGCCCCGTCGCACCGGCCGCACCCGTACCGGCCCCACCCCTACCGGCCGCCGCCGGTCCCGTGCCCGCCGTCGTCCCGCTCACCGCGCCACCTCCTTGTGCATCGTCGTCACGGCCCCGAACCCGAGGACGTCCCGCAGCCACGGGGTGCGGCGCACCGCGACCGCGCGGAACCCGTGCCGCTCGTACAGTGCCCGCGCCCGGGGGTTCTCCGCGACCACGTCGAGCCGGATCCGCCGGCACCCCTGCTCCACGGCCACCGCCTCGATCTCCCGCAGCAGAAGCCCGCCGATGCCCCGGCCGCGCTCGGCCGGGTCGACGGCGATGCCGTCCATGAGGAGCTCGCCGCGGGCCGGGGTGCGCTCCAGCAGCGCCAGCAGGAGCACCCGCCAGACCCCTCTGACCTGCCCGTACGCGGCCCTGACCGCGGCGGCGTCACCGCCGACCAGGCCGCGGCCCGCGAGGTGGTAGCCGGCGACGCCCACCAGGTGCCCGCCGGACAGCGCGCTCACCGCCCGGTCGGCGTGCAGGTGCCCGGCGATGAAGCGCCGCCCGGCGTCGGCGGGGCCCAGGGCGGCGCCGAGCTTGCCGCCGAAGGCCTCCCAGTACAGCTCGGCGACGCGCTCGCCGGTGCCCTCGGGCACCCCGCGCCGGGCCTCCATGTTCTTATCCGTCGTCATGCGGGCCAGCATAATACGTTCATTGCCGCTACGATCGTTCTTTTAGTGAACGAATGAGAGGGCTTCTCATGATCCGGCTCCGCCCACCCCGCACCACCCCGGGCCCGCTCGACGGCAGCGGCCCCCGCCCGTCCCGCGGCAGGCTCCGCACCGCCCTGTTCCGCACCGCCGCCGCCCTCCTCGCCGTCGCGGTCCTCCTGACCGGCGTCGTCCTGTGGCAGCACGACTACGGCCTGCGCGAGGAGCGCGTCACCGTCCGGGCCGGCGGGAACGACCTGCGGGGCGTGCTCGCCACCCCCGCCGGCCGCGGCCCCGGCCCCTTCCCGCTCGTCGTCCTCGTGCACGGCGACGGCGAGGTCGACGCCACCCACGAGGGGTTCTACCGGCCGTACTGGGAGGCCTTCGCACGGGCCGGGTACGCCTCGCTGTCCCTGGACAAGCCCGCCGGCTGGCTCGGCCAGAGCATGGACGACCGGGCCGGCGAGACCCTCGACGCCATCGCCTGGGCGGCCCGCACCCGCCCGGAGGTCGACCCCGCCCGGATCGGCCTGTGGGGCGCCAGCCAGGCCGGGTGGGTGATGCCCAAGGTGGTGGCGCGGGCCCCGGCGCCCGGCGTGCGCTTCGTCATCGCGGTCGGCACCGCCGTGAACTGGCACCGCCAGGGGGAGTACCACCTGCGCGCCGGACTGCGCGCCGGGGGCGCCGACGCCGAGCGCACGGCGCGCGCCCTGCGTACCCGGGAGGACACGCTCGCGCTCCTGCGGCGCGGGGCGGCGTACGGGGAGTACCGCGCGAGCCCCGACGCCGACCCGCAACTCACCGCGGAGCGCTGGGCGTTCATCAGCCGGAACCACACCGCGGACGCCACCGCCGACCTGCGGGCGATGCCGCCCGTGCCGGTGCTGCTGATCTCGGGCGCCGACGACCTGAACGTGGACGGCGCCGAGACCGAGGCCGTCTACCGCGGCCTGCTCGCGCCCGGAACGCTGACCGCGCGCCGCTATCCGGGGGCCACGCACGCCCTGGTCCGCACGCCGGTCGAGGGCTCCCCGTGGCGGCTGGCGCTGACGGCGGTGTTCGCGCCCCGCGCCCTGTTCCCGCCCGGCCTCCTCGACGACCAGCGGCGCTTCCTGGAGGAGCAGCGGTAGGGGCGGCGGGGCGGCGCGTAAACGACGAAACGCCCCCGGAACAGATCCGGGGGCGTTTCTCTCGTCACTTGTCGGAGTAGCTGAAATCCCCGACCGTCCAGGCGCCGACGTCCCTCAGCGCGATCCGGTACATCCCGCCCGTCTCGGGGATGCCCAGGGTGCCCTGGAGGATGCGCGCCACGTGGAAGTGCAGGTGGGACGGGGCCGCCCCGGCGGCCGGCCCGGGTGGGCCGGCCGGATCGGGTGACTTGAAGATGTCCGCGAACGGGCCCAGTTGGTCGGAGTCGCGCAGGACCTCCGCCACGCGCTGACGCCAGACGCCCTCGGGTGCGAGGCGGCCGGTGATGACGGCGCCGTTCACCACGACGGTGAGGGACATCTGATTGGTTTGCTCCGACTCGACCATGGTGGCGATATCGACGAGCAGGTCATCAGGGATCGACATGGGCACGGACTCTAGCAAGGGGCTCTCAGACGCCGGTCGAGGAGCCGAGGAGCGCCGAGGCCTCCTGGAGCGGGGTGAGCGCGGGCGCCGGGACCGGCGCGGCGATGTCGCGGCAGGTGAAGCCGAGGCGGGCCAGGGCCCGCGTCACCTCGGCGGCCGTGAAGTCGCGGCGGTCCTGACGGGTGATGACCTCACCGACCTGCTTGACCGGGTAGGACCGGCGGCCGATGATCACGGACGCTCCCGTGACGGGCTCGGGCTTGATGCCCTTCATCGACTGCTCGACCTCGCTCTTCTCGAGGTCGAAGGGGTATCGGGCGATGACGAAGCGCATGATGCCTCACAGACTGGATGGGGTACGCGGGAACGACGGAGCGGAAGCGGAGGGCGGGCGCAGCCCGGTCAGGCGGCCATGCCGTGCGCGCGCCGGCGCTCCTGTGCGGGGCGGCTGCGGCGTCCGCGGGTGGAGGCGGTGCTGCGCTTGGGGCGGTCGGAGGCGGGGTTGGTGATGGTGACCGGGATCCCGGAG
>NZ_JBHXQN010000013.1:0-183645 GCF_042717785.1 Streptomyces sp. NPDC058619 | reverse complement strand
TGTGTTCCTTTTTCATCACCCCCCGCCCCCGCCCACCCCCACCACCCCCCCGCGGGCGCGCCCCCGTAACCCCGAGGCCCCGGCGCCCCCGCCCTCGGGCTGTCCCGGCCGCTCAGCCGAGATCAGGCCGGGTCCGGTCCAAGGTTGATCCCCCCGTCGTCCACGACACACTCGTCGTATCCGAACCTCTCGCCGAGGACCCGGTAGCGCTCGACGCGCGATGCTTCGACCGGGATCTGATAGGCCTTCAGGACCCGCAGGAGCATCCTGAACCCGAGATCGGGATCGACGTGCACGACGACCTTCTCCACGGTCCGCACCACGTCCGGCACGCCGTAGTGCTCGTGGCCCTCCGCCACGGACCGCACCGCAGGGGCGACCGACCTGAGCTCCTCCAAAACCTCGCCCGTCAGGTTCCCCGCCGGAGCGGGGACCGTCGGGGAAAGAGTGAAGGAAGAATCGTCCTGCCGGATCCGCTCCGCGCAGACCTCCACGATGCGCCCCAGCCACACCCGCGCGTCGACGCCGAAGAAATCGGGCCTGTAGGCGCGCTGCATCGCCGCGCACCACAGGATGTTCACCTCCCTGGAGGACAGGTCCGACTCCAGAACACGGAGCGCGTCCTCCAGGAGGGTGGGGGCGTACACGCCGTCACCCCAGCCCGCGACGCTCGCGACGATGTCGAGCTCGGTCACTTCGGGACCCCACCCTGCATCAAACCATTTGGTGAGACCGCTGAGCCCGAAGTCGATCCAGATCTGCCGCCGGGCGTCCCCCCTGGAGTCAGTCACTGGGGTAGGCCGTGTAGACCATGTACCCCTTGTGCGGGGACCTCTTCAGCACGATGATCACCACGTTCTTCGCATCAAGGGCATGTGCGACTCCGGTACGAGGATAGATCGTTCCGAGCGAGGCCGGATCGTCGAGCGCCACCCTTATCGGCAGGTGGTCCAGGGCATTGTGCGAATCTGGTGAGGTTCAAAAATCGATAGTGTTGCTCGCGAAAGTGAATGACCCGCCCCATATTCGAGGGGGCGGGTCATTCGATTCGGGGCCGGCTGGTTCGCCTGGTGTACGACCTACTCCGGCGGGCCGATGTAGTTCTTGAGGCCCGGGACGGTGAGGGTGCCGCCGAACTGGCCGGCCTGGACGACCTTGACGTCCGTGAAGAACGCGAAGGGGACGTTCAGCGGCGGCGGGCTGTTCGGGGTGAACTCGATCGGGATCAGCCCGAAGAGGTTGCCCTTGAGGCTCTCGGTGTACATCGTCACCGTGCCGCCGCGGATCTTGGACGTGGAGCCGGGACGGGACTTCAGGTGCGCGACGTTCCCCTCCTTGCCGACCGTCTGGTACAGGTCCTTGATGTCCAGCGAGTCCGCGGTGAACTTCAGGACCTTCTTGATCTTGCCGCTCCCCGTCTTCACCTCGACGATGCCGTGGTAGTCCAGGCCGTAGAGGGTAAGCAGGGAGCTGTCGAGGTACCAGGGCTGGTCCGGCAGGAGCGGGATGCCCGGTTCCAGCTTGGCGTCGGCGAGCGCCTTGGCGTCGAGGGTCGGGCAGGGGAAGGGTTCCTTCCCGTTCGCGTCCTTGCTCGCCGAGGCCGAGGGAGAGGGGGACGGCGAGGTCTTGTCCTCGTCCTGCTCCTTCTTCTCCTTGTCCGCCTTGTCCTTGTCGGTGGCCTTGCCCGTCTCGCCCTTCGGCTTCGTCGTGGTGTCCTTGACGGCCTGGGGCAGTTCCTCGACCTTCGCGCCGGCCGTCTTCGCCGCCTCGCGGATGGCGTCCGCCGCCGGGTCGGGGGTGGGCGCCGTGGACGTGGAGGGCGCCGGGGTGACCGGCTTGTGCGCGTCCCCGATGGGCTTGCCGAGCTCGTCGAAGAAGTCCTTGACCTTGTCGCCGACGCCCAGCGGGTCGAGCGGGTTCGGGGTCTTGGAGGCGGACGGTGAGGCACTCGCGCCCGCGGACGGGGTGGCCGCCGGGGAGCTCTGCTTTCCGGCCGTCGGCTCCTCGGCCGGCTTGGACTCCGGCTTCGGTGCCGAGGGCGTGGTACCGGGCTTGGGCGTCTCGCTCGCACCCGGCGACGGGGTCGCGGTGGGCGAGGTGCTCGCACTCGGCGACGGCGACTTCGACGGGCTCGGGGAAGCCGACTCCGCGGGTTCGTCGGACTGTGTCACGCACGGTCCGGGCGCGAAGGGGATGTCCTTCTCGTCGGCCAGCGCCAGCTTCGGCGCCATGCCCATCCCGACGAACACGGCGGTCGGCATGGCCGCCAGCGCCATCGTCTTGCCGACGGGTATCTGGAACTTGGTCAGCAGCGACTTCCTGGGCGCCGCGTGTCGCGGGCCCTTTACTTCACGGGACTCCGCGTCCGGGGCCACACCCCACCGCGTCTCGTCACCCCGCACTGTTCCTCCCGCCATCGGCGTGGGCAGTCGTCTCTGTCGCGTACGTCGTTTCGGTGCCCCGGGGACCGGGAACGGCCAGGTACGGTCCGTCCGCGAGCGCTTCACCCTTGTCCGTGGCGTCCACTTGCTCCGGCCCGTCCGCCTCGTCCGCCTCGCCCGGCTTGCCGGGCACCCAGGAGAGCGCGAGGGCACCGCCCAGCAGGGAGAAGAGGAAGCCGATGAAGAAGCCGCCGAGGTTGGAGACCGGCAGGGAGACCAGGGCCAGCAGGATCGAGGCGACCCCGGCGAAGACGCGCATGTTCTGCTGGAACCAGAGCGTGAACCCCAGCGTCATCAGCAGGACGCCGATGATCAGCGAACCCGCGCCGGCGGTGGTCGCCATGGCGAGGGTGACATTGCCCAACCGGAGGTCCGCGTAAGGGAAGTACGCGATCGGGAAGCCCCCGAAGACGATGAGGAGTCCGGCCCAGAAGGGGCGGTTTCCCCTCCAGTCGCGGAAGCGGTGGCGGACCACGGTGAGCCAATGGTCGCCTTCGGAGCGAACCGGGGCCTCGGCGTTCATGGACAACAGCTCCCTGGAAACGGTGGTACGGAAAACTGTGTGGCGCCCGGGAGGGCCGGCGACGACAGCCGCCCGCCCTCCCGGTCAGAAACCGAGCCCCTACTACTTGACGTCGGAGTCCTGGTAGCACGGCTTGTCGCCGCTGAGCAGACGGAGCTTGAGGTCCGGCAGCGTGAAGGTTCCCGCCGTCGTCGCCCAGGCCTTCTGCTTCACGTTGGTCAGCGTGGCGGTCTTGGCGCGCTGCGAGAACATCGCATTGTCGGCCACCGTGCCGGGCTTCGCCTTGGTGGTGTGGGTGCCGTCGCCGACCGCGACACCGATGTCGAGGTCCGTGAACGTGGCGTCCGCGTCCAGCTCGGCGACGTCGAGGTAGATGTTCTTGGCAACGGCGGGCTCGCCCTTGTTGCCCGTGCGCAGCTGCAGGGTGATGTTGCCGAGCGGAGTCGGCGTCACCAACGACTGGCACATGTTGGTGATGGTGGCCTTGCTGAAGCCCGAGATCGTGACCGGGTGGTAGACCTCCTTGCCCGTCTTCAGCTCAGTGCCCTTGGAAAGGCTGCCGTACTGGATCAGGTCGTTACCGACAAGTGAGTCGGCCGAAACCTTGAAGTCCTGGCCCGAGACGCTGAAGGACGCCGCGAGGGCACCCTGCGCCAGACCCACACCGACCGCGGCCGTGGCCGCGATGCTCGGCACCATGACGAGCGCGAAGCGCTTCCATCTGGTACCGCCACGAACCTGAGAACTCATGTCGTTCCTCCTTCTCGGACGTACATCTCCGGTCCGGGCCGTGCCCGTCCTGGGATGGGAGAAGTGCTACGTCCTCGGGAAGGAGCGCAGGCGGCCGGGCTGCGGCAGAGCCGTGTCCGGAACACCGGCGATCACCCCCGAGCGACAACCACTGGGCCACGCGTTCGCGCAACCTGGAGGACAGGCCCTGCCGTACGGCAGGGACCCCCCTGTCCCACGGACGGTGCCACTGCCACCGACCGGCTCGGTGGGGACCCTCCACCGCGGCTCCGGATGAGCGGCTCTGCGGGAAGGACCGAGCGCGCCGATCGTGGTCCATTCCCGGCCGGGGCACAAGGGGGGTCGTTACTGGCGGGTAACGGCCAGATAACCGGGGGTCCACCCGACCCCGCCGGGCGGCAACACAGGGTGTCACCAAAGGCCACGACAGAATGGGCGATGTGCGAACACACCGGACAGTTCACGGTGTTCGGCTTACTACGAGTAACAGCGGCCGCGATTACCAAGTTTCGGCAAAGCGCGGCCGCTGTTTATCTCCCTGACGACAAATCGCCGGTGGACCACCGGCGCCCGGAAGTCCTGCCCGCCCCGCCCCGGAGCAGGCCGTGGAGCCCGGTTAGAAGAGCACCCGCGCCAGCGCCGTACGGGCCGCGGACACCCGGGGGTCGTCGGCGCCGATGACCTCGAACAGCTCCAGCAGCCGTACCCGTACGGCGTCCCGGTCCTCACCGAACGTCACCCGCACGGTGTCCACCAGCCGCCCGAAGGCGTCCTCGACGTGCCCGCCGACCAGGTCCAGGTCGGCCGCGGCGATCTGCGCCGCCGGGTCACGCGGGTTCCCGGCGGCCGCGGCGCGCACCACCTGCGGGTTCATGTCACGGACGCGCACCAGCAGTTCGGCCTGGGCCAGACCCAGCTTGGCCTCGCTGTTGCCGGGGTCGTCGGAGAGCACGTTCTTGTACGCCTGCACCGCGCCGCCCAGGTCGCCCGCGTCGAGCGCGACGACGGCCGCCTCCAGCAGGGCGTCGTACGGGCCGGCCGGGATCCCGGCCTCGGCGGGCTCCGGGGCGGCGCCCTCGGCGTTGGGGTCGACCTCGACGCCGATGATCCCGAAGCGCTCTTCGGCGACCTGGACCAGCTGGGCGAGGGTCTCGCGGATCTGCTGCTCGGGGGCCGCGCCCTGGAACAGCGGCAGCGCCTGGCCGGCGACGACGGCGAAGACGGCCGGGATGCCCTGGATGCCGAACTGCTGCATCAGCATCTGGTTGGCGTCGACGTCGACCTTGGCGAGTACGAGGCGGCCGTTGGCCTCGACGGTCAGCCGCTCCAGGAGCGGACTGAGCTGCTTGCACGGCTCGCACCACTCGGCCCAGAAGTCCAGGACGACCGGGACTTCGGCGGAGAGCTGGATGACGTCGCGTTCGAAACCGGCCTCGTCTACGTCGATGACGAGCGCGGACGGCGGCAGGGCGCCGGCGGACGGGCCGGCGCCACCGCCCTGGCCGCTATGGCCGCTCTGCCGGGCCGCTTCGGCGCGGGCCTGCTCGGCCTTGGCCTTGGCCTCGCCGGCCGCCTTCACCGCGGCGAGGTCGACGACGCCGCTCATGGACATGTTTCTGGGCTGCATGCGTACATCCTCCCCCGAGTGCGCGCGCCGACGAAAAAGATCGCGTGAATTCGCTGATCCTCGCGATACCGTGCGGGCGGCGCCGGGTCCCCACCTGGCGCCAGTAGCTCTTCGCGTGGTTGCCGCTCTTACGCTACGACCCGTAGCGTAACTCCTTCCGACCCCCGGGGCCCCGTGATCTGAACCACACCGCAAGGGCACCGGGCGCCCTGGCTACTGACGGGTATGGTCTCGGCCATGCGCAACCCCGACCCCGGCCCCGACACCACCACCGGCGCGACGCACGGCCGCACCGGCCGGCCCCGCAGCGCTGCCGCCGACACCGCGATCCTCGCGGCGACCCGGGACGCGCTGGTCGAACTGGGCTGGTCGAAGCTGACCATGAGCGACGTCTCGGTCCGGGCCGGAGTCGCCAAGACCACCCTGTACCGGCGCTGGGCGGGCAAGAACGAACTGGTCGTGGACGCGGTCGCGGAGCTCTTCGACGCGCTCGAACTGCCCGACCGGGGGTCCCTGGAAGCCGACATCGAGTACGTGGTCCTGCAGTTCGCGGAGCTGCTGCGGCGCCCGGAGGCCCGTACGGCGCTGATGGCGGTGGTCGCCGAGTCCACCCGTGACGAGGCCCTGCGCGACCGGATCCGGTCGGCGATCGTGGACCGGCAGAAACGTCTCGTCGTGCTGGGGCGCGAGCGGGCCCAGGCCCGCGGCGAACTCCCCTACGAGGAGGACGAGGCCCTCACCGGCCACACCACGGACCTGATCTTCGACGTGATCGCCGGCACGGTGGTGCACCGGGCGCTGGTGAGCTCCGAGCCGGTGGACGAGTGCTGGGTGGCCACCTTCACCGCCCTGCTGATGCACGGCCTCCTGGGCCCCTCCGAGGCCTGACCCGCGGACGGCCGCGCGTCCGCCCTCCCTGCCCGCGCATCGGCCCTCCCTAGAGGAAGTGCAGGGTCCGCAGGGCCCGTACGGTGTCCTCACACCACTTCCGGTACGAGGGCAGCTGCTCCAGGACGTCGAGGTCCGTGTGCAGGACGAGCAGCTCCGCACCGTCGCTCAGCACCTCGCGGCCGTCAGCGCCGAGTAGCGCCTTCCAGACCTGCTTGGGGGTGAGCCTGTCCTTGCCGCCCTTCATCGCCACCCGGCCCTCCAACTCCGCGGGTGCGGCGTACGGGTAGCCCTTGAGGACCTCGTTCCCGACGAGGCGCCGCAGCGCGTCGCGGTCGGCCAGCATCCAGGACTCGGTCATCAGGACCGGGACGAGGGGGACGGCGACACCTTCCCGGGTCGTGGACACCTCCCGCCTCCGCTCCAGCTCCGCCACCAGCTTGAGCCGTTCGGCGTGGGCGTCCTCGTCGCCGTGGACGAACACCACGTCGCAGTCCCGGGCCAGTTCCCCGGCCGCCTGGAGCACGTCCTCCGGCTTGCCGTTCGTCCGTACGGCGGACACCTCGCACCGCAGCACCTCGACGGTCTGCCCGCTGCACTCCTGGATCAGCCGGTCGAGCTGGCGCTTGACCAGGCTCGACAGGTAGGGCCCGTCGCTGCCCTCGACGAGCAGCCCGGGCTGCAGCGGCCGGTACCTGGTCACGAGGTCCTCCCGCCGAGGTTCCTCAGCAGCCGCTCCACATGCTCCGGCGACACCGTCTCCCCCGGGTTGCGCTCCGGATCGTAGGCCCGGAGCGGCCGGGCGACCGTCGTGCGGGCAACGGTCTTCTCCTGCGGATCCACGTGGTCGGCCTGCTCCATGAAGACGAGGCTGCCGGAGAGGTCGTCGCGCAGGGCCGCCAGGAGGGCCGGCGAGTGCGTGGTGGCGATCAGCTGCCGGTACGGGGTGGGGGCGCCCGGCGTCACGCCCGTACCCCGCCTGAGCCTGCGGACGAGGTCGGCGACGTGCCCGGGGTGCATCCCGTTCTCGATCTCCTCCACGCACATGCCGCCGGGCCAGAGCGGGTCCGAGGCAGCGGCGAGCAGCGCGATCATCCGAAGTGTTCCGTCGGAGAGGGCGGGCGGGCTGATCCAGCCGGTATTGCTGAACTCGACTTCGAAGTCGTACTCGTCCCGGCGCCGGTCGTGCAGCGGGCGGATGTCCCGCACTCCGTCGACGAGCGCGGCCAGATCGGCGACGAACCGCCTCCATTGCGACGGCGACTCGTCCCTGACGCGGTGCAGGACGGCTGCCAGGTTGGCCCCGTCCGGGCTGATCCTGCCGGTCGCGAGAGCCGCCGTGGGGGTGCGCAACGCCGCGGGCTCCAGGACGAAGGGGTGCCAGGATGCGCACTCCCGGGCGGCCAGCGCCCGCAGTTCCTCCCCCGGCGCGGCCGCGAAGTCCTCGGCGTACCGCTCTCCTTCGTCCTCGGCGTCCTCGCCGAGGACGTGCGGGGCACGGGGGTCCCAAGGGTTACCGAGCATGCCCTTGAAAGGCAGGTAGTCCGGGCCGCCCACCCGGTCGAGGAACGCCGATCTCGCTTCCCTGACGGCGGACTGCGCCTCCTCGTCCAGTCCCGCGTTCGCCATCCAGCCGTGGTCTTCCAGCCTGCTGATCCAGATGGCGCTCTTCGCGAGCACGGCCACCTGCCCATTCGGGGTACGGCCCACGCGCAGACGGATACGGACCGGGAGCGGGCCGTCCTGGGAGGCGACCAGTGTGCCGACGGTGACGGCCAGGGTGTGGGCGGTCCCAGCACCGCCGCGGTGGAACAGCCCGCCGGGGGACAGTCGGGGGTCCTCGCGGACCGTCGCCTCGAAGCCGCGATCGGCGGTGCCGGCGACCAGGCGGAGCGCATCGAAGAGGTTCGACTTCCCGGCGCCGTTCGGCCCCAGCAGGACGAGCGTCGGTGGCACGTCGAGGGAGAAGTCGCGGAACGACTTGAAGCCGTCGATCCGAATCTGGGTGATCATCCTCTGCTCTGCTCCTCTGGCGTCGCGCGTGCCCTGTCACCCTAAGGGCTGCCCCGCGGGCCGGCCGGTCGACGGACCGTCGGGCAGGCGGGACAACGGCCGGCCGCCGCGCCCCCGTGCGGGCGCCGCGACCGGCCGTGGTGCGCGGCCCGGAGGGGCCGGCGCGGGGTCGGAAGCCGAGGAGTCAGAAGCCGGGGAGTCAGAAGCCGGGCGGCTCGGTGTAGGTGCCCCACTCCTCGCGCAGTACGTTGCAGATCTCGCCGAGGGTGGCCTCGGCCCGTACGGCGTCCAGCATGGCCGGGATCATGTTCGACCCGTCGCGGGCCGCGGCCAGCATGGAGTCCAGCGCCGACGTCACCTTCGCGTCGTCGCGCCTGCCCTTGCGCGCGGCCAGTTCGCGCACCTGGACGGTCTCCACCTCGTGGCTGACCCGGAGGATCTCCAGGTCGCCGGTGACCGAGCCGTGGTGGACGTTGACGCCGACGACCCGCTTGTCGCCCTTCTCCAGCGACCGCTGGAACTGGAAGGCCGATTCGGCGATCTCGCCGGTGAACCAGCCGTCCTCGATGCCGCGCAGGATGCCCGAGGTGATCGGTCCGATCGGGTGCTGCCCGTCCGGGTGGGCGCGCAGCCCGCGCTCCTTGATCTGGTCGAAGATCTTCTCGGCGTCGGCCTCGATGCGGTCGGTGAGCTGCTCGACGTACCAGGAACCGCCCAGCGGGTCCGCCACGTTGGCGACGCCGGTCTCCTCCATCAGCACCTGCTGGGTGCGCAGGGCGATCTCGGCGGCCTGCTCGCTCGGCAGCGCGAGGGTCTCGTCCAGGGCGTTGGTGTGCAGGGAGTTGGTGCCGCCGAGGATGGCCGAGAGGGCCTCCACGGCGGTGCGCACGACGTTGTTGTAGGGCTGCTGCGCGGTGAGCGAGACGCCGGCGGTCTGGGTGTGGAAGCGCAGCCACATGGACTTGTCGCTCTTGGCGCCGTAGACCTCCTTCATCCAGCGGGCCCAGATGCGGCGGGCGGCGCGGAACTTGGCGATCTCCTCGAAGAAGTCGAGGTGCGCGTCGAAGAAGAAGGACAGCCCGGGCGCGAAGTGGTCCACGTCCATGCCGCGGGAGAGGCCCAGCTCCACGTACCCGAAGCCGTCGGCGAGCGTGTACGCCAGCTCCTGCGCGGCCGTGGCCCCGGCCTCGCGGATGTGGTAGCCGGAGACGGACAGCGGCTTGTAGGCGGGGATGCCCTTCGTGCAGTACTCCATCAGGTCGCCGATGAGGCGCAGGTGCGGCTCGGGTTCGAAGAGCCACTCCTTCTGGGCGATGTACTCCTTGAAGATGTCGGTCTGGAGCGTGCCGTTGAGGAGGGCGGGGTCCACGCCCTGCCGCTCGGCGGCGACCAGGTACATGCAGAAGGCGGGGACCGCGGGGCCGGAGATCGTCATGGAGGTCGTGACGTCGCCCAGCGGGATGTCCTTGAACAGGACCTCCATGTCGGAGGCGGAGTCGATGGCGACCCCGCAGTGCCCGACCTCGCCGAGCGCGCGGGGGTCGTCGGAGTCCCGCCCCATGAGGGTGGGCATGTCGAAGGCGACGGAGAGGCCGCCACCGCCCGCGGCCAGGATCATCTTGTAGCGCTCGTTGGTCTGCTCGGCGTTCCCGAACCCGGCGAACTGCCGGATGGTCCAGGTCCGCCCCCGGTAGCCGGTGGCGTGCAGGCCGCGGGTGTACGGGTACTCACCCGGCCACCCGATGCGCTCGAATCCCTCGTACGCGTCGCCGGGCCGCGGCCCGTAGACCGGATCGACCTCATCGCCGGAGAGCGTGGTGAAATCGGCGTCGCGCTTGCGGGCCTTGTCATAACGGGCCTGCCAGCGGCGGCGGCCCTCCTCGATGGCGTCAGCGTCCATGACTCCAATTTACTAGGACGTCCTAGTAAATGTCGATGGCAAACCCCCGGGGAGTCGCCCGGGGGTGGTTGCGGTTGCGCCTCGGGGGCGCGGTGGCGACGGCTACGCCTCGGCGGTCGCCATCCGGTCGGTGATCAGCGGCTCGACCTCGGCGCGGACCGTGCGCTCGACGAAGAACGCGGCCAGCGGGATGGTGCCGCTGATCATGATCCAGAGCATCTTGCCGAAGGACCACTTGGCCTTGGAGCTCAGGTCGAAGGCGAAGGCCAGGTAGATCATGAAGAGCACGCCGTGGGCCTGGGACACCACGAAGGTCAGATCGGCGCCCTTGTCGAAGCCGTACTTGAAGACCATGCAGGTGCAGAGCACCAGCAGCATCACGGCGGTCGCGAAAGCCATCACCCGGTAGCGGGTCAGCACACTGCGTTTCATGCCGTCGAGCCTAACCGTCCGCTTTGCGCGATCTTGACCGGGGCCCGGGCCGGGGCCCGGCCCCGGACCGGCTAGCGCTCGTCGAAGTCCGCGGCGGCGACCCGCAGCGGGCGGAGCAGGGCGAAGATCTCCCCGCACTCCTCGGCGTCGTACGCGCCGAGGCCGAAGTCGACCTCCATCAGGTCCCGGGTCGCGGCCTCGACGACCTCCCGGCCCTTGTCCGTGATGGAGGCGAGGGTGCCGCGGCCGTCGTTCGGGTTGGGCCGCTTGTCGACGAGCCCGGACCGGACCAGCCGGTCGACGGTGTTCGTCACCGACGTCGGGTGGACCATCAGGCGCTCGCCGATCTTCGACATCGGCAGCTCGCCGGCCTTGGAGAAGGTGAGCAGCACCAGCGCCTCGTACCGCGCGAAGGTCAGCCCGTACGGCTTGACCACCGCGTCGACCTCGCCGAGCAGGATCTGGTGTGCCCGCATGATCGAGGTGATCGCGGCCATCGAGGGCACCGGACCCCAGCGCTGCTGCCAGAGCTCGTCGGCGCGGGCGATGGGGTCGAAGGGAAGGCTGAGCGGCTTGGGCACGCGCCCGACCCTACCGGGCGGTCATTTGGCGGCGGGCCCCGTCTCACACTTCGGCCCCTCCTCCCCCGCGGCGGCCGCCCGGAGTTCGGCGAGCAGCAGCAGGACGACCACCGTGCCTAGGGCCCCGGCGCCGGCGACGACGGCGTGGACCGGGAGGAACTCGGCGGCGAGACCGGCGAGCACCATGCCGACGCCCTGGAGCGTCATCAGGCCGGTGCTGAGCAAGGTCATCGCGCGGCCGCGCAGTTCGTCGGGGACGGCGTCCACGTACCACTGGTCGAGGCCGAGGGTGTGGGCCTGGGCCAGCCCGGCGAGCAGCAGGGCGGCGAACACGGCGTACGGGCCGGGGCGCACGGCGTACACGAGGAGCGGCAGCGGCGCGACGGCGACGAGCGGGGCCACGATCCGCGAACGCGTTCGGGCGGCGAGCGCGGAGCCGGCCCAGAGCTCCCCGGCGATGGTGCCGACGGGCAGCGCGCACATCAGCAGCCCGAGCGCGACGGTGCCGGCGCCGATGCGGTCGGCGTACGGGGCGAGGAGCGCCTCGGGGACGACGACGAAGGCGGGCGGCAGCCAGAACAGCAGGGTCAGCGCGCGCAGTCGGCGGTTCCCGAGCACCGCGCGGAGACCGGCGAGCGGGGAGGTGCGGGTGGCGGGGGCGCGGGCGGGGCGGGCGCGGGTGCCGAGCCCCAGCAGGAGCGCGGAGCCGAGGAATCCGGCGGCGGTGAGGGCGATGGCGCCGCGTGGCGCCAGCACGGTGAGGAGCAGACCGCCGAGGCCGAAGCCGATGAGCTGGGCGCTCTGGGCCACCATGCGCAGGAGCGAGCGGCCCAGGACGAAGGGGTCGCCGGAGCCGAGGATGTCGGCGAGGGAGGCGCTGCGCGTGCCCTGGAACAGCGGCGCGACGAAGGCCATCGCGCAGCGGAGCACGAGGAGCAGGGCGACGGGGGTGCCGGGCAGGGCCATGGCGGCGGCGCAGGCCGCGCAGAGCAGGTCGCACCCGACGAGCACCCGGCGGGCGGGGTGCCGGTCGGCGATCCCGGCGAGGAGGGTGCCGCCGAGGGCGTACGGGAGGAAGCCCAGGGCGAAGGTGAGCGCGCTCATCAGCGGGGAGCCGGTGGCGCGGTAGACGAGGACGGTGAGGGAGATCTCGGCGACGACGACGCCGAGCACGGACAGCAGGTGGGCGGCGAAGACGGGCCGGAACTCCCGGACCCGGAAGACCGAGCGGTATCCGGCGGACGCCGCGCCGGAGGGATCCGGGGCCGGGCCGGCGGCCGGGTTGAGGGTGGACATGACGGCAGCTTGTCCCGCCGGGCGCGACGGCTGTAACGATTCGTCGTGACCCGAATCCACGCCGATCCCTGCCCGGTCGGCACGGCCCGGAGGCGCAACCCCGGCGGGCGGCGGGTCCGAGCACGAACGCAGGCGCGGGCACGAACACGGGCACGGGCACGGGCACGGAAACGAGCACGGGCACAGGTACGGGCACAGGCACAGGTACGGGAAGGGAAGGCGGCGTGGGGTTTCACTTTCGGTTCGGGCCGGGCGACCTGCTGCGGTGCCGGTTCTCCCTCTCCCCCCGCTGGGAGACCCAGGAAGCGGTACGGGTCCTGCTGTCACCGCACCGGCAGGCGTACCACCTCCCGTGGCTCCGGCAGGCGAGGGCCGCCGCCGAGGGGCTGGACCTGCGGCCGCTGTGGCTGCTGATGCCCCGCGCCGGGCACCACCCGGACTTCCTCAGCCCGCCGCCCCTCGGCCCCTCCGTCACCTTCGAGGAGGAGGTGGCGCGGGTGCGGGCCGCCGATCCCGACGCGGCCCGCGAGGACCTGAGGCTCTCCCTGGTCTGCACCCCGGGCGCCCTGGAGAGTGACGCGGGGCAGCGGATGATGGCCGATCCGGCGCGCGCCGTAAGGGAGTTGGCCGACCTCACGGAGCGGGCCTGGCAGGCGCTGGTAGAACCGCACTGGCCGCGGCTGCGCGCCCTGCTGGAGGCGGACATCCTGTTCCACTCCCGACGGCTCGCGGCGGGCGGGCTTGAGACGCTGTTCGACGGGCTCCACCCGGACCTGCGCTGGTACGGGGAGAGCGACACCCTCACCATCGAGCGGCCCGCGCACCACCACCGTGCGCTGGACGGGCAGGGGCTGCTGCTGATGCCGAGCGCGTTCGTCTGGCCGCAGGTGGTCGGCGGCTACGACCCGCCCTGGCAGCCGACGCTCGTGTACCCGGCGCGCGGCGTCGGCGGGTTGTGGACCGCCTCGGCGGGACCCGCCCCGCAGGCGCTGGCCCGGCTGCTGGGCGCGGTCCGGGCCGAGGTGCTGTGCGCGCTGGACGAGCCGGCCTCCACCACGGCGCTGGCCCACCGCCTGGGCCTGGCCCCGTCCACGGTCTCGGCGCACCTGGGGGTGCTGCACGCGGCGGGCCTGCTGGTCTCCGCCCGGCACGGCCGCCACGTCCTGTACGAGCGGACCCCGCTGGCCCTCGCCCTCACCACGGGCGAGCCCGCCACCCGCTGAGCGGGCCCGCCAAACGCCCGGCCCGCCGGACGCCCGGCCCGCCGAGCCCCCGCTCAGCCCTCGGCGAGGTGGCGTTCGACCGTCTCGACCTTCGAGGTCATGCCGTCACTGACACCGGGGCGGATGTCGGCCTTGAGGATGAAGGAGACCCGGGGCGCCCGCGCCTCCACGGCGGCCACCGCGCGCCGGACCACGTCCATCACCTCGTCCCACTCGCCTTCCACGGTGGTGAACATGGCGTCCGTGCGGTTGGGCAGGCCCGACTCGCGCACCACGCGGACGGCGTCCGCCACGTACGCGCCGACCTCTTCGCCGACCCCCAGCGGCGTCACCGAGAACGCGACGATCACGCCTTGGCCGCCTCGCGCGCACGCGCCGCCAGCACGCTGTCCGCCTCGTCGCGCTTGAGCAGCTTGTCGCCGTAGAGCCCGCCGAAGGGGATCAGCGACAGCACGAAGAACAGGGCGACCTTCTTCAGCGGCCACTTCGCCTTGTGCCACACGTCCAGCAGGAAGACGACGTAGATGACGAACAGGAACCCGTGGAGGGCGCCGAGCGGCGGCATCAGGTAGTCGATGTCCGTCGTCCGCTTCAGCAGCGAGCCGAAGATCAGCAGGGCCGGGAACGACAGTGCCTCGGGTACGGAGATGAGGCGCAGCCGGTGCAGGGCGGAGGCGGTCTTGATGTCCACGTGGAACCTTCGGGGTGGAGGCCAGGGTCGGTCCCAGTGTCTCAGCCGCCATGCGGGATCTTGACCCGGGTACCCGTCACCGGCACGTCACGGGAACGGCCCCATGACGTCACCAAGACCGCAGTGTGGCGTATATCGGCCACCATGCCCTTCTCGGGCACGGCCACTGCGGATAACGTCATCCCGTGGCTCAGTTCCGACTCCAAGGCAGCAAGGTGCTCGCCGTCGACCTGACCGGGGACGCCGTCAAAGCGAAGAACGGCTCCATGGTCGCGTACGACGGCCAAGTGGCCTTCAAGAAGATGACAGGCGGCGGCGAAGGCCTCCGCGGAATGGTGACCCGGCGGCTGACCGGCGAGCAGATGACCGTGATGGAAGTGCAGGGGCACGGCACCTGCTTCTTCGCCGACCGCGCGAGCGAGATCAATCTGGTCAATCTGCGCGGCGAGAAGCTCTACGTCGAGTCCAGCAACCTGCTGTGCACCGACGCGGGTCTGCGCACCGGCACGACCTTCACCGGCCTGCGCGGCGCCACGTCGGGCAACGGCCTGTTCACCACGACCGTCGAGGGCTCCGGCCAGGCGGCGATCGTGTCCGACGGCCCCGCCGTGGTGCTGCGCGTCAGCGCCCAGTACCCGCTCTCCGTCGACCCGGGGGCGTACATCGCGCACACCGGGAACCTCCAGCAGTCCTTCCAGTCGGGTGTGAACTTCCGCACACTGATCGGCGAGGGCTCCGGGGAGGCGTTCCAGATCCGCTTCGAGGGCGAGGGCCTGGTGTACGTGCAGCCCAGCGAGCGCAACACCGTCGGGGGCGACGTCTGATGCCGTTCCGCGAGATCAACTCGAAGATGGTGGAGGCCCAGGTCCTCCCCGGGCAGAAGATGTACAGCCAGCGCGGCGCGATGCTCGCGTACCGCGGCGAGGTCTCCTTCACTCCGAGCCTGACCGGCGGTCAGGGCGGGGTCATGGGCATGATCGGGCGCCGGGTGGCGAACGAGCAGACCCCGCTGATGTCGGTCGAGGGCAGCGGCACCGTGATGTTCGGCCACGGCGGCCACCACATCCAGGTGATCAACCTGACCGGCGAGACCCTGTACGTGGAGGCCGACCGGCTGCTCGCCTTCGACGGCACCCTGCAGCAGGGCACGATGTTCATGGGCTCCCAGGGCGGGGTCATGGGCATGGTGCGCGGCCAGGTGTCGGGCCAGGGCCTGTTCACCACGACCCTCAAGGGGCACGGCTCGGTCGCCGTGATGGCCCACGGCGGGGTCATCGAGCTCCCCATCACCCCCCAGCGCCCGATCCACGTGGACCCGCAGGCGTACGTCGCCCACCACGGCGAGGTGCGCAACAAGCTCTCCACCGCGCTCGGCTGGCGCGACATGGTGGGGCGCGGCTCGGGCGAGGCGTTCCAGCTGGAGCTGTCCGGCCAGGGCGCGGTGTACGTACAGGCCTCGGAGGAGAAGCTGTGAACTTTGGCCCCGTGACGGGCGGACCCGGCGGCCCGACGGTCTTCGACCCGTACACCCTGCCCTCCGACGACAACGTGAACCCGTACACCTTCTGCGTGGAGCTCAAGGGGAGCCAGTGGTTCCTGCAGAAGGGCAAGATGATCTCGTACTACGGGAGCATCGAGTTCAACGGCGTCGGCAACGGCCGCTTCGACCGGCTGCTGCGCACCAGCTTCCACTCGCCGCTGCACGCCGCAGACTGGGTCGTGGCCGAGGGCCAGGGCAAGATGCTGCTGGCCGACCGGGCCTTCGACGTGAACTCGTTCGACCTGGACAAGGGGAACCTGACGATCCGGTCGGGCAACCTGCTCGCGTACCAGCCCACCCTGGCGCTGAAGCAGTCGATCGTCCCTGGGTTCCTGACGCTGATCGGGACGGGCAAGTTCGTGGCGGCGTCCAACGGGCCGGTGGTGTTCATGGAGCCGCCACTGCGCGTGGACCCGCAGGCGCTGGTCGGCTGGGCGGACTGCCCCTCGCCGTGCCACCACTACGACCACGCCTACATGTCCGGCGTGATGGGCGGGCTGCGCTCGCTGACCGGCATCGGGGGCACCTCGGGCGAGGAGCACCAGTTCGAGTTCGTCGGAGCCGGCACGGTGCTGCTCCAGTCGTCCGAGATGCTGATGGCGGAGAAGGCGGTCGGCGCGGTCGGCGCCGGCGCGGCCACGGGCAACGCCCAGGGCGTCCCCGGGGCCGGCCAGGGCCCGCTGGGACAGGTGGGCGTGCCGCGGATGCCGGGGCAGCTGGGTGATCTCCAGCGCCGCTTCGGACTGTGACCCCGGGGACCCGTCCCGTACGCCCGACCTTTGTACGCAATTCAACTTTTTAGGTAGAGTTCACTCATGGAGACCATGGAGACCCAGACGGCCGCGATCCCCCGGACCCCGTCCGAGGAGACCCCCTGGCTGACCGAATCCGAGCAGTGCGCCTGGCGCACCCACCTGGACGTCAGCCGGCTGCTGATGCACCAGCTGGAAAAGGACCTCCAGCCCTTCGGACTCACCAACAACGACTACGAGATCCTCGTGAACCTCTCGGAGTCGGACGAGAACCGGATGCGGATGAGCGACCTCGCGACCGCGACCCTGCAGTCCAAGAGCCGCCTCTCCCACCAGATCACGCGCATGGAGACGGCCGGCCTGGTCCGCCGGGTGAACTGCGAGTCCGACCGCCGCGGCCTGTACGCGGTGCTCACGGACGAGGGCATGGAGACGATGCGCAAGGTCGCCCCGCACCACGTGGCGTCCGTCCGCCGGCACTTCATCGACCTGCTGCCGCCGGAGGCCCTGGCGGCGCTGCGCGCGTCCCTGCGCCCGGTCGCCGAGCACCTGCGGGAGAACCGCGGCAAGGCCTGAGACGGGGCCCCGCGCAAGTCGGGGCTCCGATCGCCGGGCCGGGTGATCGACCGGACAATGGTCGGTACGCCCGCCGCCGGCCCCCGCACGCGCCGAGCAACCGTAAGCGCGTGCCGGCCGGCCTGAGGAGGTCCAGCCCATGAAGCGCACTGCGCACATCGCGACGGCCGCATCCGTGGTCCTGCTGCTCGGAGGCCCGGTGGCGGCCGCGGCAGCGGCGACCGCCGACACCGCGAGAACCGTCCCCGCGGCCGCCCGCGCCGACGTGACGGCCGAGGCAGCCATCGCGGCGGCCCTCAAGGCCCACCCCGGCGTCGTCCAGTCCGTCGACCGCGACGGATCCGTCTGGCACGTCGACGTGATCTCCAAGGACGGCAAGCACGCGGAGCTGGAGGTGAACGCGGCCACCGGCAGCGTCACGAAGGAGAACCAGGACGACAGCGACAACGACGGCGGCAACGAGAACGCCGCGCTGCTCGCCGCGAAGGTCAAGGCCGGGCAGGCCGTCAAGGCCGCCCTCGCCGCCCACTCCGGCCAGGTCCGGTCGGTGAACTGGGCCGATGACGACGACAACGGCAAGACCTACTGGGACGTCGAGGTGAAGACCACCGGCGGCAAGACCCAGAACGTGCACATCGACCCCACCACCGGCAAGGTCACCGCGTCCACCACGGACTCGGACGACAGCGACAACAACTGACCGCCGGCGCCGCCCGACCCGCGCCCGGACACGTCCGGGGCGGGTCCGGGGGGCCGCACGCACCCCCGGCCCGCACCGGACGGCTCCGGGACCGGCCCCCGGACGGGCCGGACCGGCTCCGGAGCCCGCTCTCAGCCCTCCGTCAGGCCGTCCAGCAGCGCGTCGGCCGCCGCGTACGGGTCCAGCTCGCCTGCGGCCACCCGTACCGCCAGCGCGTCGAGCCGGGCGTCCCCGTGCAGGTCCGCGAGCCTCGCCCGCAGCGCCGTGATCGCGATGGTCTCCACCTCGCGCGCGGCCCGGGCGGCGCGCCGCTCCGCCAGCACGCCCCGCCCGTCCATCCACGCCCGGTGCTTCTCCAGTGCCTCGACCAGCTCGTCGATGCCCTGGCCGCGGGCCGCGACCGTCTTGACGATCGGCGGCCGCCAGTCGTCCCGGCCCCGGGCCTCGCCCAGGCCGAGCATGTGGTTCAGCTCCCGGGCGGTCGCGTCGGCGCCGTCCCGGTCGGCCTTGTTGACCACGTACACGTCGCCGATCTCCAGGATCCCCGCCTTGGCGGCCTGGATGCCGTCGCCCATGCCCGGGGCCAGCAGCACCACCGAGGTGTCCGCCTGGGAGGCGATCTCCACCTCCGACTGCCCGACGCCGACCGTCTCGACCAGGATCACTTCGCAGCCGGCCGCGTCCAGCACCCGGATCGCCTGCGGCGCCGCCCACGCCAGCCCGCCCAGGTGCCCCCGGGTGGCCATGGACCGGATGTACACGCCCGGGTCCCCGGCGTGGTCCGACATCCGCACCCGGTCGCCGAGCAGCGCGCCGCCCGAGAAGGGCGAGGACGGGTCGACGGCGAGGACGCCGACCCGCTTGCCCGCCTTGCGGTACGCGGAGACGAGCGCCGAGGTCGAGGTCGACTTGCCGACACCGGGCGAGCCCGTCAGCCCCACCACGTACGCCCCGCCCGTCAGCGGTGCCAGCGCCGCCATCACCTCGCGCAGCTGCGGGGACGCCCCCTCGACCAGCGAGATCAGCCGGGCCACCGCTCTCGGCCGGCCCTCACGTGCCTGGGCCACCAGCTGGGGGACGTCCACCGCGGTCATACGTGCTGCACTCCTCGGTTCTCGCTACGGGTACGGGTACGGGTACGAATGCGTACGGGCAGGGGTGCGGGGGCCGGGGTCCCGGCCCCCGCACCCGTACCGCTCCTACCGGGGAACGCGCACGATCAGCGCGTCGCCCTGCCCGCCGCCGCCGCACAGCGCGGCCGCGCCGACCCCGCCGCCGCGGCGCTTGAGCTCCAGCGCCAGGTGCAGCACCACGCGGGCGCCGGACATGCCGATCGGGTGGCCGAGCGCGATGGCGCCGCCGTTCACGTTCACCTTTTCCGGGGTCACGCCGAGGTCCTTCATTGACTGCACGGCGACCGCGGCGAAGGCCTCGTTGATCTCGATGAGGTCCAGGTCGGCGACGTCCAGGCCCTCCTTGCCCAGGGCGTGCCGGATCGCGTTGGACGGCTGCGACTGGAGGGAGTTGTCGGGACCGGCCACGTTGCCGTGGGCGCCGATCTCCGCGAGCCACTCCAGGCCCAGCTCCTCGGCCTTGGCCTTGCTCATCACGACCACGGCGGCCGCGCCGTCGCTGATCTGCGAGGACGTACCGGCGGTGATGGTGCCGTCCTTCGCGAAGGCCGGGCGCAGCTTCCCGAGGGACTCCGCCGTGGTCTCCGGGCGGATGCCCTCGTCCTGCGAGAACACCAGCGGGTCGCCCTTGCGCTGCGGGATCTCCACCGGGGCGATCTCGGCCTCGAAGACGCCGTTCTTCTGCGCCGCGGCGGCCCGCTGGTGGGAGGTGGCCGCGAACTCGTCCTGCGGGGCGCGCTCGATGCCGAGGCGGGTGTTGTGCTTCTCCGTGGACTCGCCCATCGCGATGTTCTCGAAGGCGTCGGTGAGGCCGTCGTAGGCCATCGCGTCGAGCATCTCGATGGCGCCGTACTTGTAGCCCTCGCGCGACTTGGGCAGCAGGTGCGGGGCGTTGGTCATGGACTCCTGACCGCCCGCGACCACGATGTCGAACTCCCCGGCGCGGATGAGCTGGTCCGCCAGAGCGATCGCGTCCAGGCCCGAGAGGCACACCTTGTTGATGGTGAGCGCGGGCACGTTCATGGGGATGCCGGCCTTGACGGCGGCCTGGCGGGCGGGGATCTGGCCCGCGCCGGCCTGGAGCACCTGGCCCATGATCACGTACTGCACCTGGTCGCCGGAGATCCCGGCCCGGTCCAGCGCGGACTTGATGGCGAAGCCGCCGAGGTCGGCGCCCGAGAAGGACTTGAGCGAGCCGAGCAGCCGTCCCATGGGCGTGCGGGCCCCGGCGACGATCACTGAGGTGGTGTTGTTCGATCCGGACATGAGGCACAGCCCCTTGAGGATGAGGAGTGAACGAGGGTTTACCTGAATGTACTGAGCGGTACCGGCGCCGTCACCGGGCTGTCGGTGTGATCGCTGGCACGTTGCGTGACCACCCCCCGGGGCGGTGCACTGGTCTCATGCTGACAAGGATCGACCACATCGGGATCGCCTGCTTCGACCTCGACAAGACCGTCGAGTTCTACCGTGCCACGTACGGATTCGAGGTGTTCCACACCGAGATCAACGAAGAACAGGGCGTGCGCGAGGCCATGCTCAAGATCAACGGGACGTCCGACGGCGGCGCCTCGTACCTCCAGCTCCTGGAGCCCACCCGCGAGGACTCCACGGTCGCCAAGTGGCTGGCCAAGAACGGCGAGGGCGTCCACCACATCGCCTTCGGCACCGAGGACGTCCTCGGTGACTCGGAGGCCATCCGCGGCAAGGGCGTCCGCGTGCTCTACGACCAGCCCCGGACGGGCTCGATGGGCTCCCAGATCACCTTCCTGCACCCCAAGGACTGCGGCGGCGTACTCACCGAACTCGTCACCTCCCACCCTGAGCACTGATGTCCCGATTCCCCGGCCGGTACAGTGGCCATGGCTCGGCCGGGGTTTCGGTGCGGAGACGGGGTCGGGGCCTGTGACCCCTGCCCCGGTATCTGACACCATTCCCCGGGGGCGTCGTTCAGCGGGCGGACGATGCTCTTGGGAGTGAGCTTGCGACCAGGGGACGGATGGGACCGCGCTGTGCGGGGCTACGAAAGCCAGGAGAGCCATCAGGCGGAGGCCGACCATCTCTCGCTCTTCGAAGCCGAGATGGAGCGGCTGAAGAAGGAACGCGGGAAGGCCGTCCAGCACGCCGAGGACCTGGGATACCAGGTCGAGGTGCTGCGCGCCAAGCTCCACGAGGTACGCCGGTCTCTGGCGTCCCGCCCCGCCTACGACGGCGCGGACATGGGCTACCAGGCGGAGCAGCTGCTCCGCAATGCCCAGATCCAGGCCGACCAGATGCGCTCCGACGCCGAGCGCGAGCTGCGTGACACCCGGGCACAGACCCAGCGCATCCTCCAGGAGCACGCCGAGCACCAGGCGCGCCTGCAGGCCGAACTGCACGCCGAGGCCGTCAACCGCCGCCAGCGCCTGGACCAGGAGCTGGGCGAGCGCCGCCAGACCGTCGAGGCCCACGTCAACGAGAACGTGGCCTGGGCCGAGCAGCTGAGGGCCCGTACGGAGTCCCAGGCGCGCCGGCTCCTGGAGGAGTCCCGCGCCGAGGCCGAGCAGTCCCTGAACGCGGCCCGCGCCGAGGCCGCGCGCATCGCCGAGGAGACCCGCCGGCGGCTCGCGGAGGCCTCCGAGACCGGCCGCGCCGAGGCCGAGGCCATGCTGCTGCGCGCCCGCAAGGAGGCCGAGCGGCTGCTCGGCGCCGCGTCCGCGCAGGCCCAGGAGGCCACCGAGCACGCGGAGCGGCTGCGCTCCACCACGTCCGCCGAGGCCGAGCAGACCCGGCAGCAGACCATGGACCTCGGCCGGGTGGCCGAGTCCCGCGTGCAGGAGGCCGACACCGCGCTGCGCGGGGCCCGCGCCGAAGCCGAGAAGGTCCTCGCCGAGGCCAAGGAGAGCGCGGCCCGCCAGCTCGCGTCGGCCGAGTCGGTCAACGAGCAGCGCACCCGCACCGCGAAGGAGCAGGTCGCCCGTCTCGTCGGAGAGGCCACCAAGGAGTCCGAGGCGCTCAAGGCGGAGGCCGAGCAGGCGCTCGCCGACGCCCGCGGCGAGGCCGAGCGGCTGCGCGCCGAGGCCGGCGAGCAGGCCCGTACGGCCGCGGCCGAGGACACGGCGGCTCAGCTGGCGAAGGCCGCCCGCACCGCCGAGGACGTACTGACCAAGGCGTCGCAGGACGCCCGCGCCACCACCCGGGCCGCGTCCGAGGAGGCCGAGCGCATCCGCCGCGAGGCCGAGGCGGAGGCCGACCGGCTGCGCCTCCAGGCGGCGACCACGGCGGACGAGCTCAAGGGCGCCGCGAAGGACGACACCGAGGAGTACCGGGCCCGCACCGTCGAGCTCCAGGAGGAGGCCCGACGGCTGCGCGGCGAGGCCGAGCAGCTGCGCGCCGAGGCCGTCGCCGAGGGCGAGCGGATCCGCGGCGAGGCCCGCCGCGAGGCCGTGCAGCAGATCGAGGAGGCGGCCCGGACCGCCGAGGAGCTGCTGGGCAAGTCCCGGGCCGACGCGGACGAGGTGCGCGGCAGCGCCACCGCCGAGAGCGAGCGGGTCCGTGGCGAGGCCGTGGAGCGCGCCACCACGCTGCGCAAGCAGGCCGAGGAGACGCTGGACCGGACCCGCGCCGAGGCGGAGCGGCTGCGCGCCGAGGCCGAGGAGCAGGCGGAGGCCGTCCGCGCCGAGGCGGACGCCGCGGCCCGTGCGCGGCGCGAGGAGACCGAGCAGGCGCTCGCCGCGAAGCGGGCGGAGGCCGACGAGGAGCTCGTACGGCTGCACACGGACGCCGAGGGCCGGCTGACCACGGCCGAGCAGACGCTGCGCGACGCCCGCACGGCGGCGGAGGCCGTCCGCAAGGAGGCCACCGAGGAGGCCGACCGGCTGCGCGCGGAGGCGGCGGAGCGCATCCGCGCCCTCCAGGCGCAGTCCGAGGCCGAGGCCGACCAGCTGCGTGACGACGCGGCGGAGGACGCCGGGCGGGTGCGCGCGGAGGCCGAGCAGATCGCCGTGCGGCTGCGCGGCGAGGCCGAGGCCGAGGCGGAGCGCGTGCGTTCCGAGGCACAGGAGACCGCGGACCGGCTGCGCGCGGAGGCGAAGGCCGCGGCCGAGCGGGTCGCCGCGGAGGCCGCCGAGGCGCTGGCCGCCGCGCAGGAGGAGGCGGCCCGGCGCCGCCGGGAGTCCGAGGAGACCCTGGCGTCGGCCCGGACCGACGCCGAGAACGAGCGGGCCCAGGCCCGCCAGGAGAGCGAAGAGCTGCTGGCGCAGGCCCGCAAGCGCTCCGAGGAGGCGCAGGCCGAGGCGGTCTGGCTGACCGAGGAGGCGGAGCGGCGCGCGTCGGAGGTCGTGGCGGCGGCGGAGGCCACCGCGCAGCAGGTACGGGATTCCGTGGCCGGGCTGCACGAGCAGGCCGAGGAAGAGGTCACCGGACTGCGCAGCGCAGCCGAGCACGCGGCGCAGCGGACGAGGACCGAGGCCGAGGAGGAGGCGTCGCGCGTCCGCGCCGACGCTCACGAGGAGCGCGAGCGGGCCACCGGGGACGCCCTGCGCATCCGCGCCGAGGCGCGGGCCGAGACGGACGCGGCGAAGGCCCTGGCGGAGCGCACGGTCGGCGACGCGATCGCCGAGGCCGAGCAGCTGCGCACCGACACCGCCGAGTACGCGCAGCGGGTGCGTACGGAGGCCACGGACGCCCTGGCGGCCTCCGAGCGGGACGCGGCCCGGACCCGGGCGGACGCCCGCGACGACGCCAACCGGATCCGCGGCGAGGCGGCGGAGGCTCTGGAGGCGTCCCGCGCCGAGGGCGCCCTGATCACCGCCGAGGCGATGGCGGCGGCGGAGCTCGTCACCGAGGAGACCCGCGCGGCGAACGCCGTCACGGTCGCCGAGGCCGAGGCCGCGGCGGAGGCGCTGCGCACCGAGGCCGCCACGACCGTGGACGAGGCCCGCGCCGAGGCGAACCGGCTGCGCGGCGAGGCGGCCGAGCAGGCGGACCGGCTCATCGGTCAGGCGGCGTCGGAGGCGGAGAAGCTCACGAAGCAGGCGGCCGAGACCCTGGCCGGCGCCGAGCGCGACGCGACCCGGATCCTGGTGGAGTCCCGTACCGAGGGCGACCGGCTCGTCGAGGAGACCCGCGCGGCCAACGAACTCACCGTCGGCGAGGCCGCGGCCGAGGCCGAGCGGCTGCGGGCCGAGGCGGCCCGGGCCCTGGACGACGCCCGGGCGGAAGGCGGCCGGATCGTCGGCGAGGCCACCGCGGAGGCGGACCGCGTCACGGTCGCGGCCGGCGAGACCCTGGCGAGCGCCGAGCGGGAGTCCGAGCAGACCCGCGACGAGGCGCGCGCCGAGGCGAACCGGCTGCGCGGCGACGCCGCGGAGCAGGCGGACCGGCTCGTCGCGGAGGCCACGGCGGAGGCGGAGAAGCTCACCGAGCGGACCCGCAAGGACAACGAGCGCACGGTCGGCGAGGCCGCGAACGAGGCCGAGCGGCTGCGCACGGAGGCGGCGCAGGCGCTGTCCTCGGCGCAGGAGCACGCCACGCGTACCCGCTCGGAGGCAGAGCGGGTCAAGGCGGAGGCGGCGAACGAGGCCGAGCGCATCAGGTCGCAGGCCCGTACGGAGTCCGAGCGCGTGCTGGACGAGGCCCGCGAGGAGGGCAACAAGCGCCGCAGCGAGGCCGCGGAGCAGGTCGACCGGCTCGTCACCGAGGCCCTCGCGGAAGCGGAGAAGCTCACGGCCGACGCCCAGAAGCAGGCGCTCGCCGCCACCACGGCGGCCGAGGAGCAGGCCGACGCGATGGTCGACGCCGCCCGCAAGGAGGCGGCGCGCATCACCTCGGAGTCGACCGTCGAGGGCAACTCCCTGGTGGAGAAGGCCCGTACGGACGCGAACGAGCTGCTGGTCGGGGCGCGTACGGACGCGTCGGCCATAAGGGAGCGGGCGGAGGAGCTGCGCAACCGGGTCGAGGCGGAGGTCGAGGAGCTGCACGAGCGGGCCCGCCGGGAGTCGGCCGAGCAGATGAAGTCGGCCGGCGAGCGCGTGGACAAGCTGGTGCGGGCGGCGACCGAGCAGAGCGTCGAGGCCGAGGCGAAGGCCAAGGAGCTGGTGTCGGACGCGAGCAGCGAGGCGAGCAAGGTCCGCATCGCCGCGGTGCGCAAGGCCGAGGCGCTCCTGAAGGAGGCCGAGCAGAAGAAGGCCGAGGTGTCCCGCGAGGCCGACAAGACGCTCGCGCAGGCGAAGGCGGAGGCGGAACGGCTCGTCGACGAGGGCCGCCGCGAGCTGGAGGTCCTGGTGCGCAGGCGCGAGGACATTCAGGCGGAGATCTCCCGTGTCCAGGACGTTCTTGAGGCGTTGGAATCATTCGAGGCGCCTTCGGGCGGCGGGAAGCCCGCGATCGGCGGCCAGGGTGCGGGGGGCGTGAAGGCCGGAGCGGCAGCGGGATCGAATCGTTCGGGTGGCAAGACGTCAGAGAGCTAGCCAGGCGCTGTGATGTGTGCTCCTGATGGAGGTTCAGGCGAACGAGTGACAAGCATTCTGTCGCCTTGCCACTCAAAAGGGGTGTCATTGTCCGGATCAAACGCGGATTGACTCGATGACACGCCGTCCGGGCGCCTAGGATTCCCCCTAACACCTCACGTAGCACCTCATCGGTCTCATTCGACAGGAACCCCATGAGCGACACTTCCTCCCCCTTCGGCTTCGAGCTCGTGCGGCGTGGTTACGACCGCGGTCAGGTGGACGACCGCATTACCAAGCTGGTCTCCGACCGCGACAGCGCCCTTGGACGTATCAACTCTCTGGAAAAGCGGATCGAGGAACTACACCTCGAGACGCAGAACGCCCAGGCCCAGGTGAACGACGCCGAGCCGTCGTACGCCGGCCTCGGCGCCCGGGTCGAGAAGATCCTGCGGCTGGCCGAGGAGGAGGCGAAGGACCTGCGCGAGGAGGCCCGTCGCGCGGCCGAGCAGCACCGCGAGCTGGCCGAGTCGGCCGCCCAGCAGGTGCGCAACGACGCCGAGTCGTTCGCCGCCGACCGCAAGTCGACGGCCGAGGACGAGGGTGTCCGGATCGTCGAGAAGGCGAAGGGCGACGCCTCCGCCCTGCGCACCGAGGCCCAGAAGGACGCGGCCTCCAAGCGCGAGGAGGCCGACGCGCTCTTCGAGGAGACCCGCGCCAAGGCCGCCCAGGCCGCCGCGGACTTCGAGACCAACCTGGCCAAGCGCCGCGAGCAGTCGGAGCGCGACCTGGCCGGCCGTCAGGCCAAGGCCGAGAAGCGCCTCGCGGAGATCGAGCACCGCGCGGAGCAGCTGCGCCTGGAGGCCGAGAAGCTCCGTACGGACGCCGAGCGCCGCGCCCGCCAGACCGTGGAGACCGCGCAGCGCCAGGCCGAGGACATCGTCGCCGACGCCAACGCCAAGGCCGACCGCATCCGCAGCGAGTCCGAGCGCGAGCTGGCGGCGCTCACCAACCGCCGCGACTCGATCAACGCGCAGCTGACCAACGTCCGCGAGATGCTGGCGACGCTGACCGGTGCGGCCGTCGCGGCGGCCACCCCGATCGTCGACGACGAGCCGGTCTCGCGCGGGGTTCCGGCGCAGCAGAGCCGCTAGAACGCCGCGGTCCACGCGCGGGCGGCGCGCACGATGCGTCATGGTGATGTCTGAGGGTCGTATGTCCCCTGTTCGAGGTGGCGTACGGCCCTTCGGCGTTCTAGCGTGGCCACATGATCGAGCTTGAGGGCCTTACGAAACGATTCGGCGCGAAAACCGCCGTGGACCACCTCAGCTTCCAGGTCAGACCGGGGGTGGTGACCGGCTTCCTCGGCCCCAACGGGGCGGGTAAGTCCACGACCATGCGCATGATGCTCGACCTCGACAACCCGACCAGCGGAACGGTCCGGATCGACGGCAAGCACTACCGGGAACTGCCGGAACCGCTGAAGTACATCGGAGCGCTGCTGGACGCCAAGTCCATGAACGGCGGCCGCACCGCGTACAACAACCTTCTGTGCCTGGCCCAGTCGAACCGGATCCCGGAGCGGCGGGTGGCCGAGGTCCTGGACATGGTCGGCCTGACGGCCGTGGCCAAGAAGAAGTCGAAAGGATTTTCGCTGGGGATGGGGCAGCGGCTGGGAATCGCCTCCGCCCTGCTCGGTGATCCGGAAATCCTGATGTTCGACGAACCCGTCAATGGTCTGGACCCCGAGGGAATTCTCTGGATCCGCAATCTGATGAAGGGCCTGGCCTCGGAGGGGAGGACGATCTTCGTCTCCTCCCACTTGATGAGCGAAATGGCGCTGACCGCGGACCATTTGGTGGTCATCGGGCAGGGCAGGCTGCTGGCGGACCTGTCGATGGCCGATTTCATCCAGCAGAACTCCCGCAGTTACGTCCGGCTGCGCTCGCCGCAGCAGGAGCGGCTCAAGGACGTCCTGCACGAAGCCGGCATCAGCGCCGTCAGCGTCCCGGCGTCCGGCGCGCTGGAGATCGACGGCGTGGAGTCGGAGCGGCTCGGCGAGCTGGCCGCCCGGCACCAGATCGTGCTGCACGAACTCAGCCCGCAACGGGCTTCACTGGAGGAAGCGTTCATGCGCATGACGGCGGACTCCGTCGAGTACCACGCCCACGCCCCGGGAGCCGGCCTCCCCGGCGGACCCGCGGCACCCGGCGCGGCTGCCGACAACCCGGCCCGGCCCGCCGACGTCCCCGCCTGGGGCACCGGGTTCGACGCGACGCGCAAGGGCGGCGAGTGACCGTGTCCTCCTTCCCCGCCGTCCTCAAGTCCGAGTGGACCAAGATCCGCACCGTCGCCTCGACGGTCTGGACCCTGGTCGCCGCCCTGGTGGTCACCGTCGGCCTCAGCGCCGCGCTGTGCTCGTTCATCAACGCGTCCTTCAAGGACATGCCCCCGGAGCAGCAGCTCACCTTCGACCCGACCGTCGCGAGCTTCGCCGGGATGACCCTCGGCCAGCTGGCGATGATCGTCTTCGGCGTGCTGGTGGTCGGCAGCGAGTACAGCTCGGGCATGATCCGCACCTCGCTGGCCGCCGTGCCGCGCCGCGCGAGCTTCTTCTTCGGCAAGCTCACGGTCGCCACCGCCCTGGCGCTGATCGTGGGCCTCGCGACCAGCTTCCTGTCCTTCTTCCTCGGGCAGGCCATCCTGGGCGAGCGGTCCATCGGCCTCGGCGAGGACAACGTGCTGCGCGCGGTCATCGGCGCCGGCCTCTACATGGCGATGATCGCGCTGTTCTCCATGGGCACGGCCGCGCTGCTGCGCAGCTCGGTCCTGGCGATCTGCATCCTGATCCCGTTCTTCCTCCTGATCTCCAACATCCTCGGAGGGGTCGAGGCCACCCGGAAGGTGGCCCGGTTCTTCCCGGACCAGGCGGGCGCCAAGATCATGCAGGTGGTGCCGGGCGCCATGGACAGCGGCACGACCCCGTACGGCCCCTGGGGCGGCTTCGGGATCATGGCCCTGTGGACCGCCGCCGTCGTCCTCGGGGGCTACCTGGTCCTCAAGAAGAGGGACGCCTGAGCACCGGGTCCTCCTGACGTACTACGGGTGATCCCCGAGCCGGTCTCAGGGGCGGCTCAGGGATCATGCCCGGGACGGAACCACCCGGGACTCGTTATCCTCTTAATCCTTACGCGGGCGAAAGTCGTCCCGGCCTGGTAAGGGGCAGCAAGATGATCGAGGCAGTCGGACTCACCAAGCGCTTCGGCGCGAAGACCGCCGTCGACCAGTTGTCGTTCCAGGTCAAGCCGGGGCACGTCACCGGATTCCTCGGGCCCAACGGCTCGGGGAAGTCCACCACCATGCGCATGATCGTCGGCCTGGACCGGCCCACGTCCGGTCACGTCACGATCAACGGCCTCCCCTTCCGGGACCTGCCGAACGCCCAGCGGCACGTCGGCGCCCTGCTCGACGCCAAGGCGGTGCACGGCGGCCGCAGGGCGCGCACCCACCTGCTCGCCGTCGCCCAGCTCTCCGGGATCCCGGAGAAGCGGGTGGACGAGGTGCTGGCCGTGGTCGGCCTCCAGGACACGGCCCGGCAGCGCACGAAGGGCTTCTCGCTCGGCATGGGCCAGCGGCTCGGCATCGCCACCGCCTTGCTCGGCGACCCGCAGGTGCTGCTCTTCGACGAGCCGGTCAACGGACTCGACCCCGAGGGCATCCTCTGGGTCCGCAACCTGATGCGGCAGCTGGCCGCCGAGGGCCGCACCGTCTTCGTCTCCTCGCACCTGATGAGCGAGATGGCACTGACCGCCGACCACCTGATCGTGATCGGCCGGGGCCGGCTGCTGGCCGAAATGGGCACCCAGGAGTTCATCACCCACAACTCGGCCGGATTCGCTCGGGTCCGTGCGGCCGACACCCGCCCGGATGGCCGGGACACGTTGGCCGCCGCCCTCACCGCGGCGGGCGCCCGGGTCCTCAAGGAGCACGACGGAGCACTGCGCGTGACCGGACTGGAGCTGCCGCACATCGCCGACCTCGCGCACGGGGCCGGCGTACGGCTGTGGGAGCTGTCACCGCACCGGGCCTCGCTGGAGGAGGCGTACATGCGGATGACCCAGTCCTCCGTCGAGTACGCCTCCACCGAGGACCCGCGCGCCGAGCTGTGGGAGCCCGACCCCCCGAGCGTCCCGGCCTGGGAGGACGAGGAGGAGGCCCCGCAGGCCCCCGCCGCGGCCTTCTACGCTCCCCCGCCGCCCGCGGCGGGCGGGCAGCCCTTCCTGATGCCCGGCAGCGCCGGCGAGCTCGCCGCGGCGGCGATGAACAACCCCGAGGAATCCCGATGACCGGCCCCACCCCCAGCGGCCCCGTGCCCGGCGCCGCCTCGCCCGGCGGCGCGACGCGCACCGCGGCCCGGCCGGCGGGCTACAGCTCCCCGCTGCCCACGCCCCGCCCGCACCTGGGGCACGCCCTGGCCTCGGAGTGGACCAAGATGGTGTCCGTCCGCTCCACCCTGTGGACGCTGGGCTCCCTCGTGCTGGTGGTCGTCGGCATCGGGATGCTCTTCGTGGTGCAGAGCACCGACCAGGAGTACACCGGGATCACCTTCGCCACGCCCGCGCTCTTCGGGCTGCTGGTCGGGCAGATCGCGGTCATGGTGCTGGGCGTCCTGACGATCACCTCCGAGCACGCCACCGGTCTGGTCCGCACGACCTTCACCGCGTCCCCGGAGCGCCACCGCGTGCTCACCGCGAAGTACCTCGTCTTCAGCGCCACGGCCTTCACCGTCATCGCCTGCGCCGTCTTCGTGGTCGGGCTGGCCGGGCAGATCGTGCACGGCGGGAGCGCCGCCGGCGCCCACCCCGCGAACGAGTGGTCCGGCGCGCTGCTGGGCAGCCTCTACGTCACCCTGCTCGGCGTGCTCGCGCTCGCCGTCGGGGCGCTGATCCGGCACTCGGCCGGGGCGATCGCCGTGATGCTCGGGGTCGTCACGCTGCCGCCGGTGATAGGGGCCGTGCTCAACATCTGGGAGGGTGCGGCGCCCGCCGGGCAGGTGATCCTCGAACACAACGCCCCGGTGGCCCTGATGACGCTGTTCGGCCTGCAGGAGGTCGACGTCTCCCTGGACATGCCGGGGCCGGCCATCCACATGCTGGTCATCGTGGTCGTCACCGGCGCCGCCGTGATCGCCTCGTACGTGACGGTCGGCCGCCGGGACGTGTGACGCCGGGCGCCGGGCCTCCGCGCCCCGGACCCCGCGGCCCGGGCCTAGTGCCTGGGAGCGTTACGGGACCGCTGCACCCGCGAGGTGCGGCGGTCCTTCGCGTTCCAGCAGGCCTTGTGCCAGTGCCGCCGGTCGTCCACGCCGCCGTACTCCGGCCAGGCCACCAGGTGCGGGGTTCCGGAGGGGATCTGCTGGTCGCAGCCGGGGCAGCGGTAGCGCTTGCCCGCCGCGCTCGCGCCGGCGACGTGCCGGATCTTCCACTCCTCGCCCTGGTACTCCTCCGTCCGCTCCAGGCCGTACCGGTCGAGACCGGTGCTGGGTGGTTCGTCCGGAGTCTCGCCGCCCCTGGGGCGGTTGTGGCGCGGTGGCACGTATACCTCACGGAAGGGCGGACGGCAGTGACTTTCTCCCAGACTACGCGCCGCGGGCACGGGTACCCGCAGGGTGTCTACCGGGGGCGGACCGCGCACCGGCGACTGGCCCGACAATCCCAATAACTTTCCTGTCGGCCCGTGCCTTTGGCACGTGTCAGACGTTGTTGCCATAGGAAGAACCGGTCCACCTGGGGGAGGCCGCGTCAGCCGCGAGGAGGCTAAAGGCGATGCGCGTAGGAGCATTTGTACTGGCAGCCCAGTTCCCGGGCCAGGGAGCGGGCGAGGCACTGCACCGGGCGGTGCGGACCGGGGAGGTGGCCGAGGAGGCCGGACTCGACTCGGTCTGGCTGGCCGAGCACCACTTCGTCCCGTACGGGGTCTGCCCCTCGGCGGTGACCCTGGCGGCCCTGCTGCTGGGCCGGACCCGGCGGCTGCGGGTGGGCACGGCGGTGAGCGTGCTGCCGAGCACGCACCCGGTGGCCCTCGGGGAGCAGACGGCGCTGCTGCACCTGACCTCGGGCGGTCGGTTCACCCTCGGGGTGGGACGCGGCGGGCCGTGGGTCGACCTGGAGGTGTTCGGCGGTGGGCTGGACGCGTACGAGAACGGCTTCCCGGAGGCCCTGGACCTGCTGCGGGACTGGCTGACCCGGGCGCGGGTGGGCGCCGCCGGCGAGCGGTACGGCTTCCGCGAGGTGGCCGTCGTACCGAGGCCCTCGGAGGCCCTGGACGGGGACGGGCCGGGTCCGGAGGTGATCGTGGCCTGCACGTCGCCGTCGTCGGTGCGGTCGGCCGCGGAGCGCGGGCTGCCGATGCTGCTGGGCATGCACTGCGGGGACGAGGACAAGGCGGCGATGGTCGCGCTGTGGAGGCGTACGGCCCGGGCCGCGGGGCACGCGCCGGAGCACGTGGCGGCGGCGGGGCACGTCTCCGCCGGGGTGTGCCAGCTTGCGGACCGCACGGCGGATGCCCGCGAGACCCTGCTGAAGGCGATGCCCGGCTGGTTCAGGCAGGGCCTGGACGCGCACGTCACTGTGGACGGCCGCGCGCGCACGATGCGGGACCCGGTCGCCTATACGGAACTGCTGTGCGACCTGCACCCGGTGGGTACCCCGGCCTTGGCGGCGGACCGGCTGGCGGCCACCGCGGAACGGACCGGCATCACCCGGTTCGCCCTCCTGACGGAGGGCTCCGGCGACCTCGCCGCGACGGAGGAGAACGTACGACGCCTCGGCGCCGAAGTCCTGCCCCGCCTCGGCTGAGATCGACCGGCGGGTGCCTGCCGGCGGGTGCCCGCCGGCAGGTGCTAGCAGTCCCGCATTTCCGGGGACTGGTTGAGCAGCTGACCGCGGATCGAAGTGAACTTGGCCAGCCGGTCGTCCACCGAGGAATCCAGCGGGAAGACCGCTACCCGGTGGCAGTTCTGGAACGCCAGGCGCACTCCGAAGTGCCGCTGCAGGGCACCGCGTATCGCGTCACTCGCGAGGGCGCGCAGCAGCTGCCCGCGCGCTTGCTCGTCTGGCGGCGGCGTCTGGTTGTCGGCGAACTGGCCGCCGTCCACCTTCAGCTGGGCCACGAGCGAGCTGATCATCTCCCAGGCGTAGGGCAGGGAGGTCCGGACGCAGTCGACGAAGGCGGCTTCGTCGACCTCGCCTCGCTCGGCCTGTTCGAGTAGGGCCGGTGAGACGTCGAGCGACATGGGTTCTCCTCTCGCGACCCCGGCCGATTGGGTTGCCGGAGCCTTACGGGCAGGGAAGGAGATCGCGACGCAGCGTGCACGCTCCGCAACCTCCTGCTCACCACGGTAGGCGCCCGGTGGGTGCCGCACCAGGCGAATGCGCATACAACGCGCCATCGGCGAACGGGGCTTTCAGGGGCGAATCGCGTGGAGGCCGTCCCGTCGAGTAGCGTTGCCGACCATGCGTCTCGTCATCGCCCGCTGCTCCGTCGACTACGCGGGCCGGCTCACCGCCCATCTGCCCTCGGCACCCCGTCTGATCCTCGTGAAGGCCGACGGCAGTGTCTCGATCCATGCGGACGACCGGGCGTACAAACCGCTCAACTGGATGTCGCCGCCCTGCACCCTCAAAGAGGGGACCGGGGACGAGGCCGGTGTGTGGACGGTCGTCAACAAGGCGGGCGAGAAGCTCATCATCACGATGGAAGAAGTCCTCCACGACTCCTCCCACGAGCTCGGCATCGACCCGGGGCTCATCAAGGACGGCGTCGAGGCCCACCTCCAGGAGCTCCTCGCCGACCGCATCGAAACGCTGGGCGAGGGCTACACCCTGATCCGGCGCGAGTACATGACGGCCATCGGCCCCGTGGACATCCTGTGCCGGGACTCCTCCGGGGCGACGGTGGCGGTGGAGATCAAGCGGCGCGGCGAGATCGACGGCGTGGAACAGCTGACCCGCTACCTGGAGCTGCTGAACCGCGACCCGCACCTGGCGCCGGTCCGCGGCGTGTTCGCGGCGCAGGAGATCAAGCCGCAGGCCAAGGTGCTGGCCACGGACCGCGGGATGGACTGCGTGGTGCTGGACTACAACGCCATGCGCGGCATCGAGGACGACAAGCTCCGCCTGTTCTGAGCCGGTTGACCGGCCCCGGCGGGCCCGGGACGGCGTCCCGGCCCCGGCGGGCGGCGGTCAGACACCGCCGGGCGGCATGGCCTCCGTGGGCGGCGGGACGGTGGCCGTCGGCGTGCCGGCCTCCGTGGGCGTCCCGGTCGGCGCCGTCGGCTCCGCCGAGGTCGTGGGAGGAGTCGTGGCCGGCATCGGCGTGGTCTTCGTCGGCCTCGGGGACGGCCGCTGGGACGGGGTGCGCACCGGGGTCCGGCCCGGGGCCGGCGCGAGCGTCTGCCCGGGTACGGCGCTCTCCCCGGGTCCGGTGGACTCCACGGGAGCGGCCGGTTCGGCGGGCGCCGTCGGCGCGGGATCGTTACCGCTCGTCCCGGGCAGGACCGTCGGGGGCGCCGTCGGGGACGTGGAGACGGCCGGCCCGTCATCGGCCGGCGACGGCGCGTCCGACGAACTCAGGGCCAGCGCCACCACCGTGCCCAGCGCCACCACCGCCAGCGCCCCCGACCCGGCGAGCAGCAGCACGCGCCGCCGGCCGGCCCGCGGGGCGGGCGCGGGCACCGGCGCGGCGGGGGCCGACTGCTTCGGCGTGAGCGGGAAGGCCTCCTCGAACACCTCCGACAGCGTCGTGGGCGGCTCCGGGCGGCGGATGACCGGCACCACCGGGGTCAGCGGCGTCACCGCCTCCGAGGCGTCGCGTCGGGCGCCGGCGACCGGTGCCACCGCCGGGCCGTGGTCCTTCGCGGGCCCTGCGGCCGGCGTGGCCGCCGGGCCGTGGTCCTTCGCGGGCGCTGCGGCCGGCGTGACCGCCGTCGGGGCCTCCGGCGCGGCCGGCGTACCGGCGGCTCCCGCGGGTGCGCCGGTGGCCGTGGCGGCTCCTCCGGCCGCGGCCGTGCGCGCGGCGCCGCCCGCCGCTCCCGTACCCGCGGCCGTGCGTGCGGCGCCCCCGGCGCCTGCGGCCGCGGCGGCCACCGCGGCGGCGGCCGCGGAAGCGCCGGACACGCCGCCCGCGGCACCGGCCTTGCCCGTATCCGTGCCTGTGCCCGTGCCCGTCCCTATGCGTGTGCCCGTGCCCGTGCCCGCCGCGAGGGCGGCCGCGCCACCGTCCGTGCCCGTACCGCCCGGGCCCGCCGGGAGGGCCGCCGGTGCCTCCAGCCGCAGCGGCGGCGAGGCCGCCACCCCCGCCGACTCCCCGTCCACGACCAGCGCGAGCGCCCGCCGCCCCGCGACCGTGCCCCGCTTGTCGGCGAGCGCGCCCCGCAGCCCGATCGAGGTCTCCAGCTCGGCCCGCGCCCGGTCGAGGCGCCCCTCGCACAGCGCGAGCACGCCCAGCTCGTGGTGGAAGTACGCCTGCTCGGCGACCTCCCCCGCCTTGCGCGCGGCCTCGGCGCCCGAGCGCAGCACCCGCTCCCAGGCCTCCCAGTGCAGCGAGGCCGCGAACGCCGGAGCGGCCGTGCGCGCCAGCAGCACCGCCGCCACCACGTCCGCGCCGGCCAGCGCGGCGAGCACCGCCTCCGCCTCGGCGCCGACGCGCTCCGGGGTCACCGAGGCGTGCCCGGTCCACCAGGCGTAGTGCCGGGCGGCCGTGCGGGCCTCCTCCGCGGCGGTCTCGCCGTACCCGACCTCCTCCAGCTGCCGCGCGACCCCCGCGGCCAGCCGGAAGCGCGCCCCGACGGGCGTCAGCAGCCCGCAGGCCAGCAGTTCGGCGACCGCCGTGTCCGCGTGGGTGTCCCCCACCAGTGCCGGCAGGTGCGCGTGGTGCGGCAGCTCCCCGCCCAGCGCGCACGCGATCCGCAGGGCGGCGCGCGCCGACTCGCTGACCCGCGAGGCCAGCAGCTCGGCGGGGGCCGCGCCCTCGGCGAGCGTGGGCAGGGGCACCTCGACGGTGTCGCGCGGGCGCCCCTCGAAGACGCCGGGCTCCTCCTCGTCGTCGTCCTCGTCGGTGCGGTTGAGCTCGTCGCGCTGCCGCAGCAGGGCGGCGGCCTGGACGAAGCGCAGCGGCAGGCCCTCGGAGGCGAACCGCAGGTCGTCCGCCCAGGCGGTCTCCTCGTCCGTCAGCGGCCGGCCCGCGCGCGCCTCCAGCAGGTCCAGGCACTCGGCCTTGCCGAGGCCGGAGAGGAAGACCTCCTCCAGGTGCGAGTCGTCGGAGGGGGCCCGGGTGTCGGGGGTCGCGGCGAGCAGGTAGGCGCACTCGGGGGTGGCGCGCAGCAGTTCGTCGAGGGCGACGCCGCCCATCTCCAGGTCGTCGAGGAGGACGACGGCGCCTATGTCTCGTACCCGGGAGAGGAGCTCGATGCGGTCGGGCCGGTCCTCAGGGGCCTCGTAGACGGCCGCGTACAGCGCGTGCAGCAGTTCCGCGGGCTGCTGGTGCCCGTACCCGCTGAGCCGGACGACGCCGTCCGGCGCGAGGTCCGCGCACTCGGCGGCGACCGCGTCGAGCAGCGTGGTGCGTCCCGATCCGGCGGGGCCGGTCAGCCGTACGGACCGTCCCCGGCCCAGCAGCCGTACGAGGCGCTCCCGCTCCTCCTCGCGGGCCGGCAGCAGCCGTCCGGGGACGGGCTGGCCGGGCAGGGCGGGGGGACGGGCGCCCGCGTCGCGGGCGCGGCGGGCGGCCGAGCCGCGCTTGGCGGGCAGGCGGCCGGTGTCGGCGCCGGGGCGGTGGGGTTCTATCTCGCTGCCGTCGACGGGGTTGACGGTGAGGGAGAAGTCCCCCGCGGTGAGGGTGACGATGCGCGCGGGCGCGGCCGGTGCGCCCTCGGACCGGTCCGCCGGCCCGGCCGTCTGCCCCTGTGTACGGTCCATGACCAAGTCCCCCGATCGCGGGCCGTGCGCCTCGCCGTCGTACCGCCCGGCCGTCGCACACTCCGCTGTCGCCACTGGTCCGGTTTCCGCCCGAACCCTAGACCGTGGCCGGTCGCGCCGGAACCGCCGGGGTGCCATCACCACCGGACCGTTACGTTTCCGCAGGAAACGGCGGCCGGGTGGATCACACCCTGGGCAGGGACTCCGCTTCCAGTCCGCCCTCGATCGCGAGGATGCGGTGGAGCCGGGTGGCGACGAGGAGCCGCTGCATCTGCGGCGGCACCCCGCGCAGGACGAGGCGCCGTCCGGTCCGGCCGGCCCTCCGGTGCGCGCCCATGATCACGCCGAGGCCGGTGGCGTCCCAGGAGTCGAGTCCGGTGAGGTCGAGCACGAGGTCGCCGTGGCCGTCGTCGAGGGCGGAGTGGAGGACCGTCCGGGCGTCCGCCGCGCTCCGCACGTCGAGGCGGCCCCCGACAGCGAGTTCGGCGTGGTCGCCCCTGATGTGCATGTGTACTCCCGGCAGTACTGCGTACGTATGGTCCGACTGGTCCGTGGTCGGCAACTCTCACTGCAACTGACTGCCTCGCGGGCAGGGAAGTTGCCGACCGTGAGCGAACCGATACCTAATTCACTCCGTGGGGTGAAGGCATTCGAACGGTGGTGCTCAGTGGCCCGACCGTGTCAGTGCTTGTAGAAGCCCTGACCGCTCTTGCGGCCGATGTCCCCGGCGTCCACCATCCGGCGCATCAGCTCCGGCGGCGCGAACTTCTCGTCCTGCGACTCGGTGTAGATGTTGCTCGTGGCGTGGAGCAGGATGTCGACGCCCGTGAGGTCGGCGGTGGCCAGCGGGCCCATCGCGTGCCCGAAGCCCAGCTTGCAGGCGATGTCGATGTCCTCGGCGGAGGCGACGCCCGATTCGTACAGCTTGGCGGCCTCGACGACCAGTGCGGAGATCAGACGGGTCGTCACGAAGCCGGCGACGTCGCGGTTGACGACGATGCAGGTCTTGCCGACGGACTCGGCGAACGCCCGGGTGGTGGCGAGGGTTTCGTCGCTCGTCTTGTAGCCGCGCACGAGCTCGCACAGCTGCATCATCGGGACGGGCGAGAAGAAGTGGGCGCCGACGACGCGCTCCGGACGCTCCGTCACGGCCGCGATCTTGGTGATCGGGATGGCGGAGGTGTTGGAGGCGAGGATCGCGTCCTCGCGCACGATCTTGTCGAGGGCACGGAAGATCTCGTGCTTGATCTCGATCTTCTCGAAGGCGGCCTCGACGACGATGTCCACGTCGGCGACCGCGTCCAGGTCGGTGGTGGTGGTGATGTGCGCGAGCGCGGCCTCCGCGTCCTCGGCCGACAGCTTGCCCTTGGAGACGAACTTGTCGTACGAGGCCTTGATCCCGTCCGTACCGCGGGTCAACGCGGCATCGGTGACGTCGCGCAGCACGACGTCCCAACCCGCCTGAGCGGAGACCTGAGCGATCCCGGAACCCATCAGTCCGGCACCGATGACGGCGAGCTTCCCAGCCACTGCACACCCCTCGTTCTCAAAACGGCCCAGTCTCGTGGCCCTCTCCGGCGGAGACTAGCGTTTGGGCGGTGCGGTGTGACCGCGAAGTAACACGCGTCACGTCTCGGCTGACGGACATCACACCGGTACGGCCCAGCGTCCCTGCGCAGCCGCCCAGTTCGCTCCGGCCCCTGCTCCGGGTTCCGGCGGCCGGCCGCCGGCGGGGCACCGCGTGCGCGTTCCGGCGGGGCGTCACTACGCTGGCGGCATGGTGAACCTCACGCGCATCTACACCCGTACCGGCGACAAGGGCACGACCGCCCTGGGCGACATGAGCCGTACGGCCAAGACCGACCTGCGGATCTCCGCGTACGCCGACGCCAACGAGGCCAACGCGGCCCTGGGGACGGCGATCGCGCTGGGCGCGCTGCCCGAGGAGGTCGTGAAGGTCCTGGTCCGGGTGCAGAACGACCTCTTCGACGTCGGCGCCGACCTGTGCACGCCGGTGGTGGAGAACCCCGAGTACCCGCCGCTGCGCGTGGAGCAGTTCTACATCGACAAGCTGGAGGCGGACTGCGACCTCTTCCTGGAGCAGGTGGAGAAGCTGCGCAGCTTCATCCTGCCCGGCGGCGCCCCCGGCGCCGCCCTGCTGCACCAGGCGTGCACGGTCGTCCGGCGGGCCGAGCGCTCGACGTGGTCGGCGCTGGAGGTGCACGGCGAGGTGATGAACCCGCTGACCGCCACTTACCTCAACCGTCTCTCCGACCTCCTGTTCATCCTGGCCCGGGTGGCCAACAAGGAGGTCGGGGACGTGCTGTGGGTGCCGGGCGGCGAGCGCTGACCCGACCGGGCCACCGCCGGGGGGCTACCCGTCGGCCTTCGCCGGGGCGGGCAGCTCCGCGGCGCCGGCCGGGGGCTTCTTCGGCCAGACCGTGTACGCGAGGGCGATGAGGGCGTGGATGCCGACCACCCGCAGGGCGGCGTACTGCGTCGCCTCCAGCGAGCTGACGTCGCCCGCGTCGCCCACGTACAGGATCGCGGCCTGGAGCAGGCCGAGCGCGACGGCCGCGGCGACGACGGTGCGGGCCCACAGCTTCCACTCGTGGACGGCCCGCACCGTGCCGTATCCCGCGCCGGCCGGCTTCGGGCCGCCGGCGAGCCGGTGCGCGGCGTGGCCGTCGAGCCACTTCACCGTGTAGTGGCCGTAGGCGACGGTGTAGCCGATGTAGAGCGCGGCGAGACCGTGCTTCCAGTCCGGCGCCGCCCCGTTCTCGAGGTCGACGGTGGTGACGACCAGCAGGACGAGTTCCAGCACCGGTTCGCACAGCAGGACGGCCGCCCCGAGCCGCGGCCTCTTCGCTAGGTAGCGCAGGGCCAGGCCGGCCGCCAGCAGTACCCAGAAGCCGACTTCGCAGGCGATGATCAGGGCGACGATCACGGGGGCTCTCCGTTCCGCTCGGTTCTTCGGTGTTCCCTCCCAGGCTCCCGCCCGGTCGGGCCCGGATCGTCATCTGAGGTGACGAAAGACCACTGCACCCTTCGATGTAGCCGGCCTCCGCCCCGGCGCCGAGGCCGGCGGCCCGTGCACCGTGTTGGATGGGTGGGTGACCCCGAGAAGCCTCCGCCCCCACCGCCACGACGTGCTCCTCGCCCTGGTCAGCGTGTTCACGGGCCTCGTGCTCTGGTCGCTCGGCGTGCACCAGGCCGACAGCCGCAACTTCCTCCCCGACTGGGCCGCCCTGATCCCCCTGGTGGTCCTCGGCTCGATGGAGCTGTTGCGCCGCTCCGCGCCCAGTGTGGCGCTGAACGTCGGCACCGTCGGCCTCGTCGCGGACCAGTTCACGGTGGGCAGCCTGGCCACCGTCCTGATCTTCACCGACCTGATGTACGCGGCCGTGGTCTACGGCACGCCTGCCATGGCCCGGCGGCTCCCGGTCTCCACCGGCCTGATCACCGTGGCCGTCACGATCGTCGCGGTGGCCTGGCTGCGGAACCCGCAGGCGCTGCTGATCGGCGTGGTCACCGGCCTCGTCGGCTTCGGCCCAGCCCTGACCGGGGCCACCCTGCGCAACCAGCGGGAGGTCGCCGTGGCGGCCCGGCTGCGCGCAGAGCAGACGGCGCTGCTCGCCGAGATGGACCGCACCCAGGCCGTCACGGCCGAACGCGCCCGAATGGCTCGGGAGCTGCACGACATGGTCGCCAACCACCTCTCCGCCATCGCCATCCACTCCACCGCCGCCCTCTCCATCGACCGGGCCGACACCAGCCGCGAGGCACTCGGCGTGATCCGGGAGAACAGCGTCCAGGGTCTGGCCGAAATGCGCCGTCTGATCGGACTGCTGCGGGACGCCGGGGCGGACCGGGAACCGATCGCCACTCCCTCGTTGGACGGCCTGGACGCCCTGCTCGGCCAGGCCCGCACCACCGGTTCGGGAAGCGGGCTGGAATTCGTCCTCCACGACGACCGGCCGCCCGGGGCCGCCGTGCCGGCGCCCGTGGAGCTGGCGGCGTACCGCATCCTGCAGGAGTCGCTGACCAACGCGCTCAAGCACGCGGCGCCGGGCACGGTCTCGGTGCGCGTGGCCCGCGAGGGCGGGCAGCTGAGCGTGGCGGTGGACTCCCCGTACGGGGACCGGCCCGGCCCGCGCGCCCCCGGCTCGGGGGCCGGGCTGATCGGCATGCGGGAGCGGGCGGAGCTGCTGGGCGGACGGTTCACGGCGGGCCGGTCGGGCCCGGTGTGGCGGGTGCGGGCGATCCTGCCCGCGGAGGAGAGGGCGGTGGAGGCATGACCATCCGGGTGGTGGTGGCGGAGGACCAGAGCGCCGTACGGGCCGGGCTGGTGCTGATCCTGCGCAGCGCGGGCGACATCGAGGTGGCGGGCGAGGCCGCCGACGGGGAGGAGGCGGTGCGCCTCGCCCGGGAACTGCGGCCGGATCTCGTCCTCATGGACGTGCAGATGCCCCGCCTCGACGGGGTGTCCGCGACGCGCCAGGTGGTCGCGGAGGGCCTGGCGGACGTCCTCGTCCTGACCACCTTCGACCTGGACGAGTACGTCTTCGGGGCCCTGCGGGCGGGCGCGGCCGGCTTCCTGCTGAAGAACGCGGAGGCCGCGGAGCTGATCGCGGCGGTACGCACCGTCGCGCGCGGGGAGGGCCTGATCGCCCCGGCGGTGACACGGCGGCTGATCGCCGAGTTCGCGGCGCCGCAGGTGCGCCGGCCGCAGACGTCGCCGGAGACGGCGGCGGCGGTGGCCTCGCTGACGCGCCGCGAGCGGGAGGTGCTCGGCTGCCTGGGCGAGGGGCTCTCCAACGCGGAGATCGCGGTGCGGCTGGAAATGGCGGAGGCGACGGTGAAGACGCACGTCAGCAGACTGCTGGGGAAGCTGGACTTGCGCAGCAGGGTCCAAGCGGCCGTCCTCGCCGGGGAGTTGGGCATTTAGGAGCACCGGTCTGGACCTCTTGACGGTTGGTCCAGACCTTTCTACGCTCGCCGGAACACTGTGGTGAGCGTGCATGACAAAGCGTGCTCACGGGCGGCGCAGGTCCCACCCCCATGTCGGAGCCGGCCCCACGGCTCCGACGGACCTACGGAGGAACACCCTTGAGCACAGCATCCCCACCCCGCAGCCGGCGCACCCGGTTCTTCACGCGGGTCGCGGCGGTCGTGGCCGCGCTCGCCGTACCGATCAGCGGGCTCGTCGCGCTGGCCGGCCCGGCGCAGGCCGCCGCCGCCGCGACCGCGACGTACACCAAGGTCTCCGACTGGGGCTCCGGCTTCGAGGGCAAGTGGACGGTGAAGAACACCGGCACCACCACCCTCACCAGCTGGACCGTGGAGTGGGACTACCCGGCCGGAACCTCGGTCACCTCGGCCTGGGACGCGACCGTCACCAGCTCGGGCACCCACTGGACGGGCAAGAACCTCGGCTGGAACGGCACCCTCTCCCCCGGCGCCAGCATCAGCTTCGGCTTCAACGGCGCCGGCTCCGGCGCCCCAAGCGGCTGCAAGATCAACGGCGGCTCCTGTGACGGCACCACCCAGCCCGGCGACACCCCGCCCTCCGCTCCCGGCACCCCCACCGCCGCGAACGTCACCGAGACCTCGCTGACCCTGAACTGGACGGCCGCCACCGACGACAAGGGCGTCAAGAACTACGACGTCTACCGCGGCGGCGCCAAGATCGCCACGGTGACCGGCCGCAGCTACTCGGACACCGGCCTGACCAAGGGCACGGCGTACAGCTACACCGTGGTAGCCCGCGACAGCGCCGACCAGACCGGTCCCTCCTCCGGCGCGCTGTCCGTCACCACGCCCGGCGGCGGTGGCACCGACCCGGGCGCCGGCACCAAGGTCAAGCTCGGCTACTTCACCAACTGGGGCGTCTACGGGCGCAACTACCACGTGAAGAACCTGGTCACCTCGGGCTCCGCCGCCAAGATCACCCACATCAACTACGCCTTCGGCAACGTCCAGGGCGGCCGCTGCACCATCGGCGACGCCTACGCGGACTACGACAAGGCCTACACCGCCGACCAGAGCGTCGACGGCAAGGCCGACACCTGGGACCAGCCGCTGCGCGGCAACTTCAACCAGCTGCGCAAGCTGAAGGCCCAGTACCCGCACATCAAGATCCTGTGGTCCTTCGGCGGCTGGACCTGGTCCGGCGGCTTCGGCCAGGCAGCCGCCAACCCGGCCGCCTTCGCCCAGTCCTGCCACGACCTGGTGGAGGACCCGCGCTGGGCCGACGTCTTCGACGGCATCGACCTCGACTGGGAGTACCCGAACTCCTGCGGCCTGACCTGCGACACCAGCGGCGCCGCCTCCCTGAAGAACCTGATGCAGGCCACCCGGGCCAAGTTCGGCACGAACAACCTGGTCACCGCCGCGATCTCCGCCGACGGCTCCAACGGCGGCAAGCTGGACGTGGCCGACTACGGCGGCGCGGCCCAGTACGTCGACTTCTACAACGTCATGACGTACGACTTCTTCGGCGCCTGGGCGGCGCAGGGCCCGACGGCCCCGCACTCCCCGCTGGGCGCCTACCCGGGCATCCCGCAGGACGGCTTCAACTCCGAGGCCGCGATCACCAAGCTCAAGGGCAAGGGCATCCCCGGCTCCAAGCTCAACCTCGGCATCGGCTTCTACGGCCGCGGCTGGACCGGCGTCACCCAGGCCACCCCCGGCGGCACCGCCACCGGCCCGGCCCCCGGCACCTACGAGCCGGGCATCGAGGACTACAAGGTGCTCAAGGCCAGCTGCCCCTCCACCGGTACGATCGCCGGCACGGCCTACGCCAAGTGCGGCAGCAACTGGTGGAGCTACGACACCCCCGCCACGGTCGCCTCGAAGATGAGCTGGACCAAGCAGCAGGGCCTCAGGGGAGCGTTCTTCTGGGAGTTCAGCGGCGACACCACCAACGGTGAGCTCGCCCACGCGATCCACACCGGGCTCCAGTAACCGCCGCTGAGCGCATCCGGTGACAGACGAAGCCGGGGAGACGGGTCCGCCCCCGTCTCCCCGGCTTCTTCACGTCGTACGCGGAACCCGCTCAGGCCACATTCACCCGTTGCCCGGGCGGCGCCGCCTCCAGCCAGGCGAGGAACCCGGTCAGCGCGTCGTCGCTCATCGCCAGCTCCAGGCGCGTCCCCCGGTGGAGGGCGCCGAGCACCACGGCGTCGGAGAGCAGGGCCAGCTCCTCCTCGCCCTCGGGCGCGCGCCGGGCGAGCACCTCGATGGACGAGCGCTCCAGCAGGCGGCGCGGGCGCGGCGAGTAGCTGAACACGCGGAACCACTCGATCCGGTCGCCGCTGTAGCGGGCGACCCCGTACACCCAGCCCTTGCCCGAGACGTCCGGCTCCTCGGACACGCCCCAGCGCATGCTGCAGTCGAAGGTGCCGCCGGACCGCTGGATGAGTCTGCGGCGCAGGCCGAAGACAAACAGCCCGATCACCACCAGGGCTACGACCAGGCCGCTCACAAGCAGAGCGAGGAGCATCTTCACCGACCTCCTCGCTCATCGAAATACCGCGTGCGAAAAAACGACCTGCATCGCCTCAGCCGCGACCCGGTCTGGAAAGCTCCAGAACGGACCGCGGCTGAGGTCTGCCGAGCCCGGAAGTCGCCCTCCGGTGATCAGCCATTCAAACTCCGACGGACGTTCAGCCCGTTACGGCGCGCAGTCGGACATCCGCGCGACGTTCGGCGGCCGCGTCGGCCTCCGACTTCGCGCGCTCCAGTGCCCGCTCCGCCCGCTGGACATCGATCTCGTCAGCGAGCTCGGCGATCTCAGCCAGCAGGGACAACTTGTTGTCCGCGAACGAGATGAAACCGCCGTGCACCGCGGCGACGACAGTGGCGCCGTCACTGGTGCGGATGGTCACAGGGCCCGATTCCAGCACACCGAGAAGCGGCTGGTGACCGGGCATGACGCCGATGTCGCCGGACGTGGTGCGGGCGACAACAAGGGTGGCCTCGCCGGACCAGACATTGCGGTCCGCCGCGACCAGCTCGACGTGCAGCTCAGCAGCCAAGGTGGCTCCTCGGGTCACCACCCGGCGGGTAAGCCGGGTGTTGGGTCAAATTCTAATGGGCGTGGGGAGAGGGACGGGACGCACCCGCCCCTCTCCGTGGATCCTTCGGATCCGATGCGCTCCTCGCGGAGCGCGCCGGATCAGGAGACGCCCAGCTCCTTGGCGTTCGCCTTCAGGTCCTCGATGCCACCGCACAGGAAGAACGCCTGCTCGGGGAAGTGGTCGTAGTCGCCGTCGCAGATCGCGTTGAACGCGACGATCGACTCCTCGAGCGGAACGTCCGAACCGTCGACACCGGTGAACTGCTTGGCGACGTGGGTGTTCTGCGACAGGAAGCGCTCGACGCGACGGGCACGGTGGACAACGAGCTTGTCCTCCTCGCCCAGCTCGTCGATGCCGAGGATCGCGATGATGTCCTGGAGGTCCTTGTACTTCTGCAGGATCCCCTTGACGCGCATCGCCGTGGCGTAGTGGTCCGCCGCGATGTACCGCGGGTCGAGGATGCGGGACGTCGAGTCCAGCGGGTCCACGGCCGGGTAGATGCCCTTCTCGGAGATCGGACGGGAGAGAACCGTCGTCGCGTCGAGGTGGGCGAAGGTGGTCGCCGGCGCCGGGTCGGTCAGGTCGTCCGCGGGGACGTAGATCGCCTGCATCGAGGTGATCGAGTGACCACGGGTCGAGGTGATGCGCTCCTGGAGGAGACCCATCTCGTCGGCCAGGTTCGGCTGGTAACCCACCGCGGAGGGCATGCGGCCGAGCAGGGTCGACACCTCGGAACCCGCCTGGGTGTACCGGAAGATGTTGTCGATGAAGAACAGGACGTCCTGCTTCTGCACATCGCGGAAGTACTCCGCCATGGTCAGACCGGCCAGGGCGACGCGCAGACGCGTGCCCGGCGGCTCGTCCATCTGGCCGAAGACGAGGGCCGTCTTGTCGATGACGCCGGACTCGGCCATCTCCTCGATGAGGTCGTTGCCCTCACGGGTACGCTCACCGACGCCCGCGAAGACCGACACACCGTCGTGGTTGTTGGCGACGCGGTAGATCATTTCCTGGATCAGAACGGTCTTGCCGACACCGGCACCACCGAACAGACCGATCTTTCCACCCTTGACGTACGGGGTGAGGAGGTCGATGACCTTGACGCCGGTCTCGAACATCTCGGTCTTCGACTCGAGCTCGTCGAAGCGGGGCGCCTTGCGGTGGATCGGCCAGCGCTCGGTGACGTTGGCGTTCTCCTCCGGGTAGTTCAGCACCTCACCGAGGGTGTTGAACACCTTGCCCTTGGTGAAGTCACCGACGGGGACGGTGATGCCCTCGCCCGTGTCGGTCACCGGGGCCCGGCGGACCAGACCGTCGGTGGGCTGCATGGAGATCGTGCGGACCACGCCGTCACCCAGGTGCTGGGCGACTTCGAGGGTCAGCGTCTTCAGCTTGCCGTCCTCGGCCGGGTCGGCGACCTGGACCTTCAGCGCGTTGTAGATCTCGGGCATGGCGTCGACGGGGAACTCCACGTCGACGACCGGGCCGATGACCCGGGCGACGCGGCCCGTGGCGGCGGCCGTCTCAACAGTGGTCGTCATTACTTGTCACTCCCCGCGGTCGCGTCAGCCATGGCGCTCGCGCCACCGACGATCTCGCTGATTTCCTGGGTGATTTCGGCCTGGCGGGCCGCGTTGGCAAGCCGGGAGAGGCTCTTGATGAGGTCTCCGGCGTTGTCGGTCGCCGACTTCATCGCGCGGCGGCGGGCGGCGTGCTCGGAAGCGGCCGACTGCAGCAGTGCGTTGTAGATGCGGCTCTCGACGTAGCGCGGCAGAAGGGCGTCGAGGACGTCCTCCGCCGACGGTTCGAAGTCGAACAGCGGAAGGATCTCGCCCTTCGCGCTGGTCTCCTCCACAGCCTTGTCGAGGCTGAGCGGCAGCATCCGGCCGTCGACCGCGTTCTGCGTCATCATCGACACGAATTCCGTGTAGATGATGTGCAGCTCGTCGACGCCGCCCTCGGCCGTCTCCGTCTGGATGGCCTCGATCAGCGGCCCCGCGACGCGCTTGGCGTCGGAGTAAGCCGGGCTGTCCGTGAAGCCGGTCCACGACTCCGCGACCTTGCGCTCGCGGAAGCCGAAGTAGGCCAGACCCTTGCGGCCGACGATGTACGTGTCGACCTCCTTGCCCTCGCCGCGGAGCCGCTCGCTGAGCCGCTCCGCCTGCTTGATGGCGTTCGAGGAGTAGCCGCCGGCCAGACCGCGGTCGCTCGTGATGAGCAGGACCGCGGCACGCGCCGGCGCCTCGACCTCGGTGGTCAGGGCGTGCTTGGTGTTCGAGCCGGTCGCCACCGCGGTCACCGCACGGGTGAGCTCGTTCGCGTACGGCATCGATGCCGCCACCTTGCGCTGCGCCTTGACGATGCGCGAGGCGGCGATCATTTCCATCGCCTTGGTGATCTTCTTGGTCGCCGTGACGGCACGGATGCGACGCTTGTAGACCCGGAGCTGCGCTCCCATGAGTCAGGTCCCTTCCGTCGTCACTTGGAGACGTTGACGGCCGGCGCGTCCTCGCCCAGAAGCTTGCCGTCCGAGGTCTCGAACTGCTGCTTGAAGGCGGCGATGGCGTCGGCGATCGACGTCAGGGTGTCGTCCGACATCTTGCCGCCGTCGGCGATGGAGGTGAGGAGGTCCTTGCGCTCGCGGCGCAGGTGCTCCAGCAGCTCCGACTCGAAGCGACGGATGTCGTTGACCGGGACGTCGTCCATCTTGCCGGTGGTGCCGGCCCAGACGGAGACGACCTGCTCCTCGACGGGCATGGGCTGGTACTGACCCTGCTTGAGCAGCTCGACCAGGCGCTTGCCGCGCTCCAGCGAAGCCTTCGAAGCGGCGTCCAGGTCGGAACCGAAGGCGGCGAACGCCTCCAGCTCGCGGTACTGGGCGAGGTCCAGGCGCAGACGGCCGGACACCTGCTTCATCGCCTTGTGCTGGGCGGAGCCACCGACGCGGGAGACCGAGATACCGACGTTCAGCGCCGGGCGCTGGCCCGCGTTGAACAGGTCGGACTCCAGGAAGCACTGGCCGTCGGTGATGGAGATGACGTTGGTCGGGATGAACGCCGACACGTCGTTCGCCTTGGTCTCGACGATCGGCAGACCGGTCATCGAACCGGCACCCATGTCGTCGGAGAGCTTCGCGCAGCGCTCCAGCAGACGGGAGTGCAGGTAGAAGACGTCGCCCGGGTAGGCCTCGCGGCCCGGCGGACGGCGCAGCAGCAGCGACACGGCGCGGTAGGCGTCGGCCTGCTTCGACAGGTCGTCGAAGATGATCAGGACGTGCTTGCCGGCGTACATCCAGTGCTGGCCGATGGCGGAACCGGTGTACGGCGCCAGGTACTTGAAGCCGGCCGGGTCGGACGCCGGGGCGGCGACGATCGTCGTGTACTCGAGCGCGCCGGCGTCTTCCAGGGCGCCGCGAACGGACGCGATGGTCGAGCCCTTCTGGCCGATGGCGACGTAGATGCAGCGAACCTGCTTGTTCACGTCGCCCGAGCGCCAGTTGTCGCGCTGGTTGATGATCGTGTCGACGGCAAGAGCGGTCTTGCCGGTCTGACGGTCACCGATGATCAGCTGACGCTGGCCACGGCCGACAGGCACCATGGCGTCGATGGCCTTGTAGCCGGTCTGCATGGGCTCGTGAACCGACTTGCGGATCATGACGCCCGGGGCCTGCAGTTCGAGGGCGCGACGGCCTTCGGTCGCGATCTCGCCGAGACCGTCGATCGGGTTGCCGAGCGGGTCGACGACGCGGCCGAGGTAACCCTCGCCGACGCCTACGGAGAGCACCTCGCCGGTGCGCTGCACCGGCTGGCCCTCCTCGATTCCGCTGAACTCGCCGAGGACGACCGCACCGATCTCGCGCTCGTCGAGGTTGAGGGCGAGACCGAGGGTGCCGTCCTCGAACTTCAGCAGCTCGTTCGCCATGGCGGAGGGCAGGCCCTCCACCTTTGCGATGCCGTCGCCGGCAACGCTGACCGTTCCGACCTCCTCGCGCGAGGCCGCGTCCGGCTGGTACGACTGGACAAAGTTCTCCAGTGCGTCCCGGATTTCCTCCGGCCGGATCGTGAGCTCCGCCATCTGGGTTCCCTGCTCTCCTTGTTGGGCCTGAAGCTTCTTAGGGGTCTGGGGGCGACCCCCAGGAATCTTCTGCAAGTTCTGCACGGCCCAACCGGGCCGCTAGGAATGCGTTGTTCTATTGGTGAATGGTCAGCCGGCCATGCGGCGGGTCGCCTCGGAGAGGCGGTCCGCGATGGTGCCGTCGATGACCTCGTCGCCGACCCGCACCACGATCCCGCCGAGGACCTCGGGGTCCACTTCGAGGTTCAGGTGCATCTGGCGGCCGTACAGCTTGGCCAGAACCGCGCCGAGACGCTGCTTCTGCACGTCGCTGAGCGGAACCGCGGTGGTCACGGTGGCGACCATGCGGTTGCGGCGCTCGGCGGCGAGCGTGGAGAGGGACTCGAGTCCCGCTTCCAGGCTACGTCCACGCGGCTGCGTGACAAGCCGGGTCACCAGGCGTTCGGTGACCGGGTTCGCCTTGCCGCCGAGCAGGCTGCGGAGCAGCTGGCTCTTGGCGGAGGCGGTGGCCGCGCGGTCGGTCAGCGCCGCACGCAGCTCGGTGCTCGACGCGACGATCCGGCCGAAGCGGAAGACCTCGTCCTCGACGTCGTCGAGGACGCCGCCCTGCTGGGCCGCAGTGAGGTCGGCGGTGTCCGCCAGCTCCTCCAGCGCGTCCACCAGGTCGCGGGACCGCGACCAGCGGGACCGGACCATGCCGGACACCAGGTCGAGGGTTTCCCCGCCGACCTGGCCGCTCAGCAGGCGCCCGGCCAGCTCGGCCTTGGCCTCGCCGGACTGCGCCGGGTCCGTGATGACCCGACGCAGCGAGACCTCACGGTCGAGCAGCGTGGTGACGGCAGCCAGCTCACCGGCGAGCTTCGGCGCGTCGACGGACGTGTTGTCCGTCAGCGCGTCGAGACGCTCGCGCGCGGAGGCCAGTGCCTCGCGGCTCGCTCCGTTCATCGGGCAGCCCCGTTCGACGCTGCCTTCTCCTCGAGCTCGCTCAGGAAGCGGTCGATGGTGCGGCTCTGCCGGGCGTGGTCCTCGAGGGACTCGCCGACGAGCTTGCCGGCCAGGTCGGTGGCGAGCTTGCCCACGTCCTGACGCAGCGTGTGAGAGGCGGCCTTGCGGTCGGCCTCGATCTGCGTGTGGCCGGCAGCGATGATCTCCTCACGCTGCCGCTGGCCCTCTGCGCGCAGTTCTTCCTTGAGCGCAGTGCCCTGCTCCAGCGCGTCCTGGCGCAGGCGCGCGGCCTCGTGCCGGGCTTCGGCGAGCTGGGCCTTGTACTGCTCCAGCACGCTCTGGGCCTCGGTCTGAGCGGCTTCCGCCTTCTCGATACCGCCCTCGATCGCCTCGCGGCGCTCGTCCAGAACCTTGTTGATGTTCGGGAGGAGCTTCTTCGCGAGGAAGCCGAGAACGATGACGAAGGCGATAAGACCGATGACGAGCTCGGGGATCGGCGGGACGAGGGGGTTTTGAGGCTCCTCGGCCGCGAGAACCAGGAGGTTCACATCAGTGCCTTTCGTCGAATCGGACTAGTCGTGGGGTTCGTCAGCTGTAGACGAACGGCATGACCAGACCGATGAGGGCGAGCGCCTCACAGAAGGCGAAGCCGAGGATCTGGTTGGCGCGGATCAGACCGGCAGCTTCGGGCTGACGGGCAAGCGCCTGGGTGCCGTTACCGAAGATGATGCCGACGCCGACGCCGGGGCCGATCGCAGCGAGGCCGTAGCCAACGGAGCTGAGGGAACCGGTGACGGCAGCAAGGGTCTGGGACATGCCAGTTCTTCCTTCTCTTTCACGGACCGGTGGGGGTTGGCCACCGGACGACTGGGGGATTTTCTGGGGCGGGCCGTGCTCAGTGGTGCTCGGCGAGCGCGCCCTGCAGGAAGCTGCAGGCCAGAAGCACGAAGACGTAAGCCTGGACGGCCTGGATGAAGAGCTCGAACGCGGTCATCACGATGACCATGACGAACGAGACACCGGCGTACGCGATGCCGATCCCGTTCAGCAGGTACCAGCTGGCGATGGTGAACAGCAGCAGCAGGGTGTGACCGGCGAACATGTTCGCGAACAGTCGGACCGCGTGGGTGAAGGGGCGGACGATGACGTTCGAGAAGAACTCGATCACCATGACCATCGGCAGAACCGGGCCGAGGGTCTTGTCGTAACCGGTGATGTTCTTGAAGCCGCCCACGAAGCCGTGGCGCTTGAAGGTCACCGACATCCACATGACGTAGACGACCAGCGCGAGGCCGGCCGGGTACGCGATGACCGCGGTCACCGGGAACTGGGCGAGCGGCACGATCGACCACAGGTTCATGATCCAGACGAAGAAGAACGTCGCGACCATGAAGGGGACGTACTTCTCGCCTTCCTTCTTGCCGAGCGTCTCGTAGACGATGCCGCGGCGCACGAAGTCGTAGCCCGCCTCGGCGACCATCTGCAGCTTGCCCGGGACGACCTTCGGCTTCCGGAACGCGGCCCAGAAGAAGGCGACGATGACGACCGAGCCCAGCAGGGCCAGCAGCATCGTCTTGTTGAAGTACAGGTTGCTGTCCGCGTCGCCGAACATCGGCTTGAACAGGAACGAGTACAGGGTCGGGCCCGGGAAGCCACAGCCAGTGCCGTCTTCGAAATGACAGTTGATATCGAAGGCGAGCGTCATGTCAGCAGCACTCACCGCAGGGCTCCTTCAGCGTGGCGCATAGGTACGGCAACCTCGTTGTGTCGGCGCGGCGAGCAGCCGCGGTTCGGCACTGGACTGGTGTTTCGGATGGTGGGGCGGCAATCAGGCATCGAGCCTCGCGATGGAACAGGCGTCAGCTCAGATGCCCGCGCCCGCAGTGCCGCAGTTGGCACCGGACGATAGCAGGATCTCGAACGACCACTTATCCCGGCCCTACCCTTCACGATGTCGGGCCCTGATTCTCGGGCTTGGCGCCCTTGGTCGAGTCCGGTTCGACGTAAAGGATCTTGGCCTTCATATGAGCACGCGTCTGTGCGCCGATCCACACGAGGGTGGTTGCGACGAGCGTGATCGCGAAAGCCTTGGGGTGGAACAGGGTCGTGTTCTTGAACGCGGCGAGAAAGACGAAGAGCAGCAGGATCTGGGCCGCGTAGAGCATGAGCCCCATGGCCTGGAACAGGTGCGGAAGTGATTTCGCCGTGCGCTGCAGAACGATGAACCCGATACCCATGAACAGAATCACCAACAACGTCGCGACGACGGCCCCGACAGCACCCTTGCCCCCGACGACCAACGCGCTGATCACCGCGGCGAGAGCGCCGGCGGCAGCGGTGGGTACGGCGGCTTGCAGGAGGAGTCGGACGTCATCTGACCGCATGGCGGTTTGCTCCGCGTGATGGTGGGGGGCAAGGGACTCGTACGGGACGAGCGTAAGCCCGGTCCGAGGGAAGACCTCGGGCCAATGGACCGTCGCACTACGGTCCTTCGGCTCTGTCGCCGGGTTTAGTGAACGGTATCACAAAGTATTTGATGAGAGCTTTACCCTCAGGGTGTGCTCACTGTCACACATGAGAGTGACCCTGCGCGTGTGTGCAGGACAGCGAGGCGGCTTGCCTGATAAAGGGGCTTGATGTCCGACATGCCCCCTGAGCCTTACCGGGCGGACTCGGCCTTGCGCCGGTCGGGCAAGCGCGAACGGGGGCCTACGGCCGTCGCCCCGTTGACGCCGGAGACGCCCGCCGCGATCGGCCTGGCGGGCTCCGGCTCCCGGCCCGAGGTGTCCCGCGCGGCCGCTTCGGCCGCGGCTTCCGCGGCCCGTCCCGCGTGCCGGTAGCGCGGCGGGACCAGGCCCTCCGCCCAGCGCGGGGCCCGCGGGGTGAAGCGCGGCAGCAGGAGCATGATCAGGCCGAGCGCGCTCAGCGCGGCGATGGCCAGCACGATCCACATCGAGGCGGAGTGCACGGAGTACGCGACGGCGCCGAAGGCGATCAGTCCCGACCAGAAGTACATGATCAGGACCGCGCGGCTGTGCGAGTGTCCGAGTTCCAGCAGCCGGTGGTGGAGGTGCCCGCGGTCGGCCGCGAACGGCGACTGTCCCTTCCACGTACGCCGCACGATGGCGAGGATCAGGTCCGCCATCGGGATCGCGATGATCGTCAGCGGCAGCAGCAGCGGGATGAAGACCGGCAGCATCGCGTGGGTGGCGTTCCGCTCGCCGCCCGCGAAGAGCGCCATCGCGTCGGGGTCGACCTGGCCCGTGATCGAGATCGCGGAGGCGGCCAGCACCAGGCCGATGAGCATGGAGCCGGAGTCGCCCATGAAGATGCGGGCCGGGTGCATGTTGTGCGGCAGGAAGCCGAGGCACATGCCCATCAGGATCGCGGCGAAGAGGGTGGCGGGCGCGGCCGCCTCGATGCCGTAGCCGAACCAGATCCGGTACGCGTAGAGGAAGAGCGCGGCGGCGGCGATGCACACCATGCCGGCGGCCAGGCCGTCGAGGCCGTCGACGAAGTTCACCGCGTTGATGGTGATCACGACGAGGGCCACGGTCAGCAGGTTGCCCTGCCACTGCGTGAGCGGCACCGTCCCGACGCCGGGGACCGGGATCCACAGGATGGTCAGACCCTGCATCACCATCACGCCGGCGGAGATCATCTGCGCGCCGAGCTTGATCAGGGCGTCGAGCTCGAACTTGTCGTCGAGCACGCCGACCAGCCAGATCAGGGCCGCCCCGGAGAGCAGCGCCCGTGGCTCGTTCGACAGCTCGAAGACGCCGTTCAGGTTCCGCAGGTGGTCCGCGACCAGGAGTCCCGCGCACAGTCCGCCGAACATGGCGATGCCGCCGAGCCGCGGTGTGGGCTCCCGGTGCACGTCGCGGGCACGGATCTCCGGCATGGCCCCGGCCGCGATCGCGAACTTCCGCACGGGCCCGGTCAGCAGGTAGGTCACCGCGACCGTGACGCATAGCGTCAGCAGATATTCACGCACGGGCTGCCCCAGATGTATCGCCGGCCATCTCAGCCCCACACATTAGCTGCGATGTCACCAGTGCCGAGGACGCGAGGGGGCGGTATCCCGGTTGCGGTACACCCCTCTTGTCACTCTTACTCCCCGTACGGGGGAAATGCCGATGCCAGCTCGTTGACCTCGATACGCGTTCGCGCGGCTTCCCCGCGCAGTGCGGCGGCGAACAGGGCGGCGATCCGGACCATCTCCGCCTCCCCCATCCCCTGGGTGGTCACGGCCGCCGTCCCGAGCCGCACCCCGCGCTGGTCCCCGTACGGGAGCGCGCAGGTGTCGAGCACGATGCCGGCGGCCGCGAGCCGGGCGCGGGCGGCCGGACCGTCGAGGCCCAGCGGCGCGGGGTCGGCCGAGAGGAGGTGGGTGTCGGTCCCGCCGGTGGTGACCGCCAGCCCCTGCTCGCCTAGCTCCCGGGCCAGCGACCGGGCGTTCGCGACGACCCGGTGGGCGTACGTGGTGAAGGCCGGGGCCGCCGCCTCCCCGAACGCGACCGCCTTGGCGGCGATGGTGTGCATCTGGGCGCCGCCCTGCGTGAAGGGGAACACCGCGCGGTCGATCCGCTCGGCGAACTCGGCGCCGCACAGGATCATGCCGCCGCGCGGCCCGCGCAGCACCTTGTGCGTGGTCGCGCACACCACGTCGGCGTACGGGACGGGGCTCGGGGCCGCCCCGCCGGCCACCAGCCCGATCGGATGGGCGGCGTCCGCGATCAGGAAGGCCCCGACCTCGTCGGCGATCTCGCGGAAGGCGGAGTACTCGGGGTGGCGGGGGTAGCAGATCGACCCGCAGACGATGGCCTTCGGCCGGTGCGCGCGGGCCAGCTGCTGCACCTGCTCGTAGTCGATGAGTCCGGTCTCGGCGTCGACCCCGTACCCGACGAAGTCGAACCAGCGGCCGGAGAAGTTGGCGGGCGACCCGTGCGTGAGGTGCCCCCCGTACGGGAGCCCCATGGCCAGCACCGTGTCCCCGGGCCGCAGCAGCGCGGCGTACGCGGCCAGCACCGCGGAGGAGCCGGAGTGCGCCTGTACGTTGGCGTGCTCGGCGCCGAACAGCGCCATCGCCCGCTCCACGGCGGCCCGCTCGGCCAGGTCGGCGTACTCGCAGCCGCCGTGGTGGCGGGCGCCGGGATAGCCCTCGGCGTACTTGTTGGCGAGCGGTGACCCGAGTGCGGCGAGCACGGCGGCGGAGGTGAAGTTCTCCGCGGCGCTCAGCTGGAGGGTGGTGGCCTGCCGCAGCCGCTCCCCGTCGAGGATGTCGGCCAGCTGCGGGTCCTGCCGGCGCAGGAGCTCCGCCGACTGCTCGGTGATGACGGTCATGGCACGACTCCCGCGCGCTGGGTGTACCGGGTAGGGCCACGATATTCCCGCTACCCGTTTCCCGCCGCCCGAGCCGGTCGGCGGCACGCGCTCACGCCCGTCGGCAGGGGGTGCCGCCGCTCGTCGGGGGACGTGCAGGCCGCGCCCGTCAGCGGGAGGTCGTGACGCCCGTCAGGGCCGTCACGACCGGGTCCAGCGCCTGGTTGATCTCGTCGCCGATCGAGCGGAAGAAGGTGATCGGCGCCCCGTACGGGTCGTACACCTCGTCCGCGTCGGGCGTCGGTGCCAGCAGCCAGCCGCGCAGCGCCGCGGCCGCGCGGACGAGCGCGCGGGCCCGTTCCACCATCCCGTCGTCCAGCGGCGGCAGGGTGGCCGGATCTATCGCCCGGACCAGCCGGGTGAACTCCTTCAGCGTGAAGGTGCGCAGCCCCGCGGAGTGGCCCATCGAGATGACCTGCGCCCGGTGGTCACGGGTGGCGGTCAGCACCAGGTCGGCGCGTATGACGTGCTCGTCCAGCAGCTCCCGCCCGGTGAAGCCGGAGGCGTCGGCGCCGAAGTCGGCGAGGACCGCGGCCGCGTTCGCCTCCATGGGGGCTCCCTCGTGCCCCCACGTGCCGGCGCTCTCCACGATGAGGTCCCCGGTGACGAATCCCCCGAGGCGGTGCGAGAGGGCGTGCCGCGTCAGCCGCTCGGTGATGGGCGAGCGGCACACGTTCCCCGTGCTGACGTGGAGTATGCGGAAGGTGTTCCCCCCGTTCACCTCCCCCGGACTCCATCCGAGGGGGCTCGCCCGGAGGTGCTCCCCCGCTATGCCACGCCCCTCAGGGCTCACGGGGCGACCTCGAGGTCGGGTACGACCTCCCGCAGCTGGTCGGCGGTCAGGGCGCCTTCCCGCAGGAGCACCGGCACCTTGCCGGTGACGTCGACGATCGAGGACGGCTGGATCCCGGGGGTCGGGCCGCCGTCGAGGTACACGGAGACGGAGTCCCCGAGCATCTCGCGGGCGGCGTCGCAGTCCTCGGGCGCCGGGTGCCCGGTGAGGTTCGCCGAGGAGACGGCCATCGGGCCGACCTCGGTCAGCAGCTCGATCGCGACGGGGTGCAGCGGCATCCGTACGGCCACGGTGCCCTGGGTGTCCCCCAGGTCCCACGCCAGCGACGGCTGGTGCTTGGCGACCAGCGTCAGCGCGCCCGGCCAGAAGGCGTCGACGAGCTCCCAGGCCTGCTCGGAGAAGTCCGTGACGAGGCCGTGCAGGGTATTCGGGGAGCCGATGAGCACCGGGGTGGGCATGCCGCGGCCGCGGCCCTTGGCGGCGAGCAGCTCGTGGACGGCCTCGGGGCTGAAGGCGTCCGCGCCGATCCCGTACAGGGTGTCGGTGGGCAGCACGACGAGCTCGCCGCGGCGCACGGCGGATGCGGCTTCGCGCAGGCCCGTCTTGCGGTCCGTCGCGTCGTTGCAGTCGTATCGCCGGGCCATCAGCGGGACTCCTCGTGCAGCAGGGGGGTGGTGGCGGTGTCACTGGGGAAAGCGGCCCGGATCACGGCATGGCCTTGCGGGCGGTCGCGAAGCGCGGGCGGTTGTTCAGGTCCGGGTGGTCGGCCGCGTCGGCCCAGCCCCGCTCCTCGGCGAAGATCCACGGCACCTGGCCGCCCTGGGTGTCGGCGTGCTCGATGACGACGATGCCGCCGGGCCGCAGCAGGCGGTGCGCGGTGCGCTCGATGCCGCGGATGGTGTCGAGGCCGTCCTCGCCGGAGAACAGCGCCATCTCGGGGTCGTGGTCGCGGGCCTCGGGGGCGACGTACTCCCACTCGGTCAGCGGGATGTACGGCGGGTTGGAGATGACGAGGTCGACCTGGCCGTCCAGCTCGGGCAGGGCGCTCAGCGCGTCCCCCTGGTGGACGGTGACCCGGGAGTCCGCGGCGTTCTTGCGGGTCCACCGCAGCGCGTCCTCGGACAGCTCCACGGCGTGCACGCGCGAGCGCGGCACTTCCTGCGCCATGGCCAGCGCGATGGCGCCGGAGCCCGTGCACAGGTCGACGATCAGCGGCTCGACGACGTCCATCGCCCGCACGGCATGTATGGCCCAGTCGACGACCGACTCGGTCTCGGGACGGGGTACGAAGACCCCGGGCCCGACCTGGAGCTCCAGGTACCGGAAGAAGGCGCGGCCGGTGATGTGCTGGAGCGGCTCGCGCGCCTCGCGGCGGGCGACGGTCTCCCAGTAGCGGGCGTCGAAGTCCGCGTCCTTGACGTGGTGCAGTTCCCCCCGCTTGACGCCGTGCACGAAGGCCGCGAGCTCCTCCGCGTCGAAGCGCGGTGAGGGCACGCCGGCGGCGGCCAGCCGCTGGGTGGCCTGGGCCACCTCGGCAAGCAGCAAGTTCACGCTGGTCCTCCGGGCTGCTGTCGTACGGGGGGTGGTGCGGGGTTCGGTGGGGCTCAGTGCGCGGCCGCGAGCTTCGCGGCCGAGTCGGTGTCGACGCAGGCCTGGATGACCGGGTCGAGGTCGCCGTCGAGCACCTGGTCCAAGTTGTACGCCTTGAAACCGGTCCGGTGGTCCGAGATCCGGTTTTCCGGGTAGTTGTACGTACGGATCTTCTCGGAGCGGTCGACGCTGCGCACCTGGCTGCGGCGCACGTCGGAGGCCTCCTGCTCGGCGGCCTCCTGAGCCGCGGCCAGCAGCCGCGAGCGCAGGATGCGCATGGCCTGCTCCTTGTTCTGGAGCTGGCTCTTCTCGTTCTGGCAGGAGGCGACCACACCGGTGGGCAGGTGCGTGATGCGCACGGCCGAGTCGGTGGTGTTGACGGACTGGCCGCCGGGGCCGGAGGAGCGGTACACGTCGATGCGCAGGTCGCTCATGTTGACCTCGACCTCGACCTCCTCGGCCTCCGGGGTGACGAGCACGCCGGCGGCCGAGGTGTGGATGCGGCCCTGGGACTCGGTGGCCGGCACGCGCTGGACGCGGTGCACGCCGCCCTCGTACTTCAGGCGGGCCCACACGCCCTGGCCGGGCTCGGTGGCGCCGTTGCCGCCCTTGGTGCGGACGGAGACCTGGACGTCCTTGTAGCCGCCGAGCTCGGACTCGGTGGCGTCGATGATCTCGGTCTTCCAGCCCACGCGCTCGGCGTAGCGCAGGTACATGCGCAGCAGGTCTCCGGCGAACAGGGCCGACTCGTCGCCGCCCGCGCCCGCCTTGACCTCCAGGAGCACGTCCTTGTCGTCGCTGGGGTCGCGCGGGACCAGCAGCAGGCGGAGCTTCTCGGTGAGCTCCTCGCGCTGCACGGCCAGCTCTTTGGCCTCGGCCGCGAAGTCGGGGTCGACGGCCGCGAACTCCTTGGCCGTCTCGATGTCCCCGGCCGACTGCTTCCACGCCCGGAAGGTCGCGACGATCGGGGTCAGTTCCGCGTAGCGCTTGTTCAGCTTGCGCGCGTTGGCCTGATCCGAGTGCACCGAAGGGTCGGCGAGCTTCTTCTCAAGATCGGCGTGCTCGCCGATCAGTTCCTCGACCGCCTCGAACATCGGGGGACTCCTGGGGTGAAAGTAAGAAAGGGACTGCGGGGTGACTATGAGTGGCCTGGAACGACGACAAAGGCGCCGGTCCAGCCGCCCCCGCGTGGACAGGGGGCGGCCGGAGACCGGCGCCTGGGTGGCGCTACTTCTGGGCCGCACCCTTGCCGAAGCGGGCCTCGAAGCGGGCCACGCGGCCACCGGTGTCGAGGATCTTCTGCTTGCCCGTGTAGAACGGGTGGCACTCGGAGCAGACCTCGGCTCGGATGGAGCCTTCGGTGAGGGTGCTACGGGTGGTGAACGCGGCGCCACAGGTGCAGCTGACCTGGGTCTCGACGTACTGGGGGTGGATCTCGCTCTTCAAGGTGTCTCCTAGATTGGGAGGGCGCCGGGTCGCAGGAGCCGAATTGCGCGCTGCGTGAACCGGGGCCGACAGACCAGTCTGCCAGGACCGGGCTGCCTGTCAAAATTCTGAGGACGCCTGATTCAACGGGGAGGGGGCGGCATCTATTCCGCGCGCTGCGCGAACCCCCGCCGGCGCCGTGCGGAGCCGCCGCTTCCGCCGGGCGTGGCCCCTGCGGAACCCGTGTGGCCGGGGGCTCTACTGCACGATCTTGCCTGCGGAGCCCTTGTCGCCCATCGAGTTCTCGGTGGCCTCGGCGGGAATCGGCTGGTCGGCCAGCAGGGCGTCCCAGACCAGCTTGGACTCCTTGGCGAGCGGGGCGACGCGGTCCTTGTCGCGCGGGTCCGGGGAGACCGGCAGGGTGATCATCTGCATGTCCTGGGCGTCGATGCCCTGCATGCCCTGGGCGAAGCCCATGAGGGACTTCACGTCGCCGAGCGCCTTGTCCGTGGTGATCGCCTTGGTCCCGGAGTCGGCGAGGCTGAGCAGCTTCTTGGGGTTGTCGAACAGCCCGATGCCCTTGACCTGCTTGATCAGGGCCTTGATGAAGGCCTGCTGGAGCTGTATCCGGCCCAGGTCGCTGCCGTCACCGACGCTCTTGCGGGTCCGGACGAGGCCGAGGGCCTGCTCGCCGTTGAGCTTGTTCGTGCCGGCCGCGAGGTCGAGGTGGCTGGCGTCGTCCTTGATGGGCTTGGTCGTGGTCACCTCGACGCCGCCGAGGTCGTCGATGATCTTCTTGAAGCCGGTGAAGTCGACCTCGAGGTAGTGGTCCATGCGGATGCCGGACATCTTCTCGACCGTCTTGACCGCGCAGGCGGCCCCGCCGGTGGTGTACGCCTCGTTGAACTGCCGGCGCTGGCCGCCCGGGTCGGTCTTGCCGTTCGCGGTGGCGCAGGGCGGGCGGGGGGCCATGGTGTCGCGGGGTATCGATATGACGCTGGCCTTCTGGTGGCCCTCGTACAGGTGGACGATCATCGCGGTGTCGGAGCGGGCGGAGCCGCCGTCGTCCTTGCCGTACTCGCCGTTGGCGCCGCCGCGGGAGTCCGAGCCCAGCACGAGGATGTCCATCGAGCCGTTGTCGACGTTCTCCGGGCGGTCCTTGCCCAGGGCGGCGTCGATGTCGACGGTCTTCAGATTGCCGTTGAACTTGAAGTAGAAGTAGCCGAGGCCCGCCCCGCCCAGCAGCACCACGACCGCGGCGCTCCACGCGGCGACGGCCAGGGCCTTGCGGCGCTTCGGCGGTTTGCGTCGGCGCCGGCCGGCGTCGCGCCGTCCGCGTCCCGTGCTGTCCTCGCTCATGCTCTCCTCGGTCCTGAGTCCGGTCACCGGCCCCCTGTGGTCCGTCTCCGGCCTGCGGTCTCCTGACACAGACGGACGAACGCCGCCCAGGGTTCCACGGCCCAGGGGCCCTCCCGGTCCGCGCCGTGCGGGGCGCCGCGGGACTCTCGCGGTGCGCCCTGCCGCACCCACCTGGGCTTTTACCCGGGAACGCGGCCCGGAAGCCCCGGGTTCAAGCGGATTCACAATGTGGCGAAGGTCGCAATGCGGACAGGACGACGCACAGCCGCCCCCGCCGCGGGTGCGGCGGGGGCGGCTGTGGTCACGCGGGACGGGACTCCTCCGGCCGTGGCCGGGGGCGATCAGTCGTCGTTCTTGCCCGACGGGGTCGTCTTCGCGATCTGCATCAGGAACTCGGCGTTCGACTTCGTCTGCTTCATCTTGTCGAGCAGCAGCTCGATCGCCTGCTGCGAGTCGAGCGCGTGCAGCACCCGGCGCAGCTTCCAGACGATGGCGAGCTCCTCCGCGTTGAGGAGGATCTCCTCCTTGCGGGTGCCCGACGGGTCGACGTCGACAGCCGGGAAGATGCGCTTGTCGGCGAGCTTCCGGTCGAGCTTGAGCTCCATGTTGCCGGTGCCCTTGAACTCCTCGAAGATCACCTCGTCCATGCGCGAGCCGGTGTCGACCAGCGCGGTGGCCAGGATGGTCAGCGAGCCGCCGTCCTCGATGTTGCGCGCGGCACCGAAGAAGCGCTTCGGCGGGTACAGCGCGGTCGAGTCGACACCACCGGACAGGATGCGGCCGGAGGCGGGCGCCGCGAGGTTGTACGCGCGGCCCAGACGGGTGATGGAGTCCAGCAGGACGACCACGTCGTGACCCAGCTCGACGAGGCGCTTGGCGCGCTCGATGGCCAGCTCGGCGACGGTGGTGTGGTCCTCGGCCGGGCGGTCGAAGGTCGATGAGATGACCTCGCCCTTGACCGACCGCTGCATGTCGGTGACCTCTTCCGGACGCTCGTCGACCAGGACGACCATCAGGTGGCACTCGGGGTTGTTGACGGTGATCGCGTTGGCGATCGCCTGCATGATCATGGTCTTGCCGGTCTTCGGCGGGGCCACGATCAGGCCTCGCTGGCCCTTTCCGATCGGCGACACGAGGTCGATGATGCGGGTCGTCAGCACGCCCGGGTCGGTCTCCAGACGGAGCCGGTCCTGGGGGTACAGCGGGGTCAGCTTCTGGAACTCCGGGCGTCCGCGGCCTGATTCGGGCGCCATGCCGTTCACCGAGTCCAGACGCACGAGGGCGTTGAACTTCTCGCGGCGCTCGCCGTCCTTGGGCTGGCGCACGGCACCGGTGGTGTGGTCGCCCTTGCGGAGCCCGGCCTTGCGGACCTGCGCGAGGGAGACGTACACGTCGTTGGGGCCGGGCAGGTAGCCCGAGGTCCGGATGAACGCGTAGTTGTCGAGGATGTCGAGGATGCCCGCGACGGGGATCAGGACGTCGTCGTCGGCGACCTGCGGCTCGCTCGGGGCGAACTCGTCGCGGCCGCGACGGCCACGGCGGTCGCGGTAGCGGCCGCGCCGGCCGCGACGGCCGTCCTCACCGTCGAAGTCGTCCTGCGGGCCGTTGTCCTGACGGTCCTGACGGCCCTGCTGGCCCTGGTTCTGACCCTGGCCGCCCTGGCCCTGGCCCCGGCCGCCCTGCTGCTGGCGGTCGGCGCGGTCGGTACGGTCGGCGCGGTCGGTACGGTCCTGACGGCCGCCCTGGGCACCCTGGCCCTGTCCGCCCTGGCCCTGGCCGCCCTGGCCCTGGTCGTCGGCCTTGGCACCGCGGTCGCGGCGGTCGCGCTGGCGCTCGGCACGGTCACCGCGGTCGTTGCCGCGGTCCCGGCGCTCGCGTCGGCCGCGGCCCTCGCCGTCCTGACCCTGCGCGGAGACGGCGGTGGCCGCATCCGCCCTGGCGTCGGCCTCGGCCTGCGGAGCGGCCTCGGCCGCGGGGGCCTCGGTCTTCTGCTCGACCTGTACGGCGGAGGGAGCCGAGGACTCCGGGCTGCCGGAGGGGGCCGTGGCCCGGCGGCGGCGTCGCTCGCCGGCCGGGGCGTCCTCTCCCCCGCGCTCGGCTTCGCTCGCGCGGGAGGGGCCCCCCGCGGGCTGGCCCGGGATCTCGATCTGGGCCTGCGCGGCGGCGGGCTTCTCGGCGGGCGCCTCGGCGGCGGCCTCACCCGTACGGGCCTTGCTGGTGGCACGGCGCTTCGGCTTGGCCTCGGCGGTGTCGGCGGCGCCCGCCGCCGCGGAGGGCGCGGCCTTGGGGGCACTGCCGCCCGCCTGCGCCTCCTTGATGACCTCGATCAGCTGGCTCTTGCGCATCCGCGCGGTGCCCCTGATACCGAGGCCCGACGCGACCTGCTGCAGCTCGGCCAGAACCATGCCGTCAAGGCCGGTGCCGGTGCGGCGGCGCTTGGTAGCGGCGCCCGCGGCGGGGGCACTGGCGTCGACAGAGGTGTCGGCAGCGCCCATCAGATCGGTGGTGTCGCTCACGAAGGGTCCTTCCCTGGAGCGGACGTCGGCCTGTCTGGCTCGGCGACCGGTTGTGCTGTCCGACAGCAGTCCTAGGTGTGGACCGTGCCGGGGCGGTGGTCCGCCGAGAGAGATACGGCGGAGAGAAACGTGCAAGTGCGTGGGTGTTCCGGCGAGAAGCCCCCGAGCTGGAAGCGTGGGAATGTCACGCCGATTCCGGAGCGTGCTCGAAACTGCTGGAAGTGATCAAAGCAGTCGGGGAGGCTCCCGGAGGAAAGGTGGTCCCGAATGGGGACACTGAGCACCGAGCCATGGCGGCTTCGGATGCTCACTTGAGACTAACACTACCGGATCCAACAGACATTCCCCCTCTCAATCACCGGCAACAGCGCCCTTCGGCGCGGGCGGCCTGCCCCGGCCGCCCGCCCCTGACCGGCCGCGTCTGCGCGGACGCGGCCTAGCCTCCCTGGGTGCCCAGGGGCAGCACGCTGGCGCCCGCGGCGTCGAGGGCGAGCCGGTTCGCGGCCCACCCCTCGCCCGCGAGCTGCGCGACCTTGTCGGCCGCACCGTTGTCGACCAGCGCGAGGACCGTGGGCCCCGCGCCGGAGATCACCGCGGGGATGCCGTCCGCCCTCAGCCGGGCGACGAGCGCCACGCTCTCGGGCATCGCCGGGGACCGGTAGTCCTGGTGGAGACGGTCCTCGGTGGCCGGCAGCAGGAACTCGGGACGCCTGGTCAGGGCCTCCACGAGCAGGGCCGCACGACCCGCGTTGGCGGCCGCGTCCACGTGCGGGACGGTGCGCGGCAGCAGGCCGCGCGCGGTCTCGGTCAGAACCGGCTTGGAGGGGACGAAGACCACCGGAACGATGGAATCGGCGGGCTCCATACGGATCGCCTTGGCACTGCCCCCGTCCATCCACGCCAGGGTGAAGCCGCCGAGCAGACAGGCGGCGACGTTGTCGGGGTGGCCCTCGATCTCGGTCGCGAGCTCCAGCAGGGCCGCGTCGTCGAGCTTGGCCTCGCCGCCTATGGTCACGGCGCGGGCGGCGACGATGCCGGCGCAGATCGCGGCGGAGGAGGACCCGAGGCCGCGCCCGTGCGGGATGCGGTTGGCGCAGACGACCTCGAGGCCGCGCGGCTGCCCGCCCAGCAGGTCGAAGGCGGTGCGCATGGAGCGTACGAGCAGGTGGCGCTCGTCCCGCGGGAGGGTGTCGGCTCCCTCGCCCGCGATGTCGATGTTCAGGCCGGAATCGGCCACCCGGACGACGACGTCGTCGTAGAGCCCCAGGGCCAGGCCCAGGGCGTCGAAGCCCGGGCCGAGGTTGGCACTGCTGGCGGGAACGCGCACCCGTACGGCGGCGGCGCGGAACGCTGGACCGGCCATCGTCCGATGACACTCCTTGTGACTGTGCGAGATCTACGCTGGCTCGCTGCGAATGTACTGCAGAACGTACGACACCCGAAGGCCCCCGGGGCAGCACCGCACGTCATATGCGCGGTGGCGGATGTGGGTACAGCGTATCGAAGGAAGGTTCCCCCGCGACATAGGGCGCACAGGAGGCGCACGATGCGTGTCGCGAACTCCGGCGGCGGTTATGACGTCGTACGGGGTGAGTTGCCGGGTTCCGGGGGTCGCGGGGACCCCCGGAACCCGGCTCTCGGGCCGAGCCTCAGACGAGACCGAGGCGGATGGCCGCGGCCTCGGCGTCCACCGGAATGGTGACGGGCTGCGGGGCGCCGGCGACGGCCCAGTCGGGGTCCTTCAGGCCGTTGCCGGTGACGGTGCACACGATCTTCTGGCCGGGGTCGACCAGGCCCAGCTCGGCGGCCTTGATCAGGCCGGCCACGGAAGCGGCCGAAGCGGGCTCGACGAAGACGCCCTCCTGGGAGGCCAACAGCCGGTACGCGGCCAGAATCTGACGGTCCGTCACCTCGTCGATGAAGCCGCCCGACTCGTCGCGCGCGGCGAGCGCGTAGTCCCAGGAGGCCGGGTTGCCGATGCGGATCGCGGTGGCGATGGTGTGCGGCTCCTTGACGACCTCGCCGCGCACGATGGGCGCGGAGCCGGAGGCCTGGAAACCCCACACGCGGGGGGTGCGGGAGGCGAGGCCGTCGGCCTTGTACTCCTTGAAGCCCCTCCAGTACGCCGTGATGTTGCCGGCGTTCCCGACGGGCAGGACGTGGATGTCGGGGGCGTCGCCGAGCGCGTCCACGATCTCGAACGCGGCCGTCTTCTGACCCTCGATGCGGACCGGGTTGACCGAATTGACCAGCGCCACCGGGTAGTTGTCGGACAGTGCGCGGGCCAGGTCGAGGCAGTCGTCGAAGTTGCCGTCCACCTGGAGGATCTTGGCGCCGTGGACCAGGGCCTGGCCCATCTTGCCCAGCGCGATCTTGCCGCGGGGCACGAGCACCGCGCAGACCATTCCGGCGCGCACCGCGTAGGCGGCGGCGGAGGCCGAGGTGTTGCCGGTGGAGGCGCAGATGACCGCCTTGGCGCCCTCCTCCTTGGCCCGGGTGATCGCCATGGTCATGCCGCGGTCCTTGAAGGACCCGGTGGGGTTCGCCCCCTCGACCTTGAGGTGCACCTCGCAGCCCGTGCGCTCGGAGAGCACCTGCGCGGGGACCAGCGGGGTGCCGCCTTCGCGGAGTGTGACCACGGGAGTCTTGTCCGTCACCGGCAGGCGGTCCCGGTACTCCTCGATGATGCCGCGCCACTGGTGGGTGGGATTGCTGCTCATGGGTCCTTACTCCCCTTCTACACGCATGATGCTGGCGACACCGCGGACGGTGTCCAGCTTCCGCAGCGCCTCGACGGTCCCGGAGAGGGCGGCGTCGGGCGCACGGTGGGTGACGACGACGAGGGAGGCCTCATTGCCGACCCCGTCCGGACGTCCTTGCTGTCGTACCGTGTCGATCGACACGCCGTGCTCGGCGAAGGTGGTCGCCACCTGGGCGAGGACGCCCGGCTTGTCCGCCACGTCGAGGCTGATGTGGTAGCGGGTGACGACCTCGCCCATGGCACTGACCGGCAGCTGGGTGTACGCCGACTCACCCGGCCCCGTCGCCTCGGCGAGCTTGTTGCGGCAGACGGCGACGAGGTCGCCCAAGACCGCGGACGCGGTCGGCGCGCCGCCCGCGCCGGGCCCGTAGAACATGAGCCGCCCGGCGGCCTCGGCCTCGACGAACACCGCGTTGTACGCCTCGCGGACGGAGGCCAGCGGGTGCGTGAGCGGGATCATCGCGGGGTGGACGCGGGCGGTGACGGACGCGCCGTCGGCGGCCCGCTCCAGGATCGCCAGGAGCTTGATGGTGCAGCCCATCCGCTTGGCCGAGGCGAAGTCGGAGGCGCTGACCTCGGTCATGCCCTCGCGGTACACGTCGTCGAGGCGGACCCGGGTGTGGAACGCGATGCCGGCGAGGATCGCGGCCTTGGCGGCGGCGTCGTAGCCCTCCACGTCGGCGGTCGGGTCGGCCTCGGCGTACCCCAGGGCGGTGGCCTCGTCGAGGGCCTCCTGGTAGCCGGCGCCGGTGGAGTCCATCTTGTCGAGGATGAAGTTCGTCGTGCCGTTGACGATGCCCATCACGCGGTTGATCTTGTCGCCGGCGAGGGACTCGCGCATCGGGCGGACCAGCGGGATGGCGCCGGCGACGGCGGCCTCGTAGTAGAGGTCCCGGCCGTGCTGCTCGGCGGCGGCGTGCAGCGCGGCACCGTCCTGGGCCAGCAGCGCCTTGTTCGCGGAGACGACGGACGCGCCGTTCTCGAAGGCGGTGGTGATGAGGGTGCGGGCCGGCTCGATGCCGCCGATGACCTCGACGACCACGTCGATGTCACCGCGTTTGAGCAGGGCGGTCGCGTCCGTGGTGATCAGCGCGGGGTCGATGCCCTCGCGCACCTTCGAGGGGCGGCGTACGGCCACGCCCACGAGCTCGACGGGCGCGCCGATCCTCTGCGTGAGGTCGTCGGCGTGCGTCGTCATGATGCGCGCCACCTCTGAGCCGACCACTCCACAGCCCAGCAGCGCCACCTTCAGCGGACGCGTACGCATCATTCGACCTACGCCTTTCGATCTTCCAGCATGAAACCGCGCGCGGATTGCACGGCGGTCGTGAACCAGTCTCACTCAATGGACAGCACTTTCCATCCTCGGTCCATTGAGTGAGACACCGATTTCATCATCCGAGGTCGAGTCGCAGGAGATCTTCCTCCGTCTCCCGGCGGACGATCACCCGGGCCGCTCCGTCACGCACGGCGACGACCGGCGGACGCAGCGCGTGGTTGTAGTTGCTGGCCATCGAGCGGCAGTACGCGCCGGTCGCGGGGACGGCGAGGAGGTCGCCGGGGGCCAGGTCGGCCGGCAGGAACGCGTCCTTGACGACGATGTCCCCGCTCTCGCAGTGCTTGCCGACGACGCGGACGAGCATGGGCTCGGCGTCGGAGGTGCGGGAGACGAGCGCGATGGAGTATTCGGCGTCGTACAGGGCCGTCCGGATGTTGTCGGACATGCCGCCGTCGACGGAGACGTACGTCCGCAGGCCCTCCAGCGGCTTGATCGTGCCGACCTCGTAGAGGGTGAAGGCGGTCGGGCCGACGATGGCCCGGCCGGGCTCGACGGAGATCCGCGGGGCGCGCAGGCCGGCGCCCTCGCACTCGCGCGCCACGATCTCGTGGAGGGCCTTGGCGATGTCGTGCGGCTCGGCGGGGTCGTCCGCGGGGGTGTACGCGATGCCGAGCCCGCCGCCGAGGTCGATCTCGGGGAGCTGGACGCCGTGCTCGTCGCGTACGGCGGCAAGCAGCCGCACGACGCGCTTGGCGGAGACCTCGAAGCCGGCCATGTCGAAGATCTGCGAGCCGATGTGGGAGTGGAGGCCGAGCAGCTCCAGGCTGTCGTGGCCCAGCGTGCGCCGGACGGCCTCCGCGGCGGACCCGTCGCCCACGGCGATGCCGAACTTCTGGTCCTCGTGCGCGGTCGCGATGAACTCGTGGGTGTGCGCCTCAACGCCGACGGTGACGCGGATCTGCACGGGCTGGCGTACGCCGAGCTCGCGGGCGATGTGCGCGACGCGGGCGATCTCCTGGAAGGAGTCGAGGACGATGCGGCCCACACCGGCCTCGATGGCACGCGTGATCTCGGCGACGGACTTGTTGTTGCCGTGGAGCGCGATGCGCGCGGCGGGCATGCCGGCGGCGAGGGCGGTGGCCAGCTCGCCGCCCGAGCAGACGTCGAGGTTGAGCCCCTCTTCCCCCAGCCACTTCACGACGGCCTTGGAGAGGAACGCCTTGCCCGCGTAGAAGACGTCGGCGTCCTTGCCGAACGCGAGGGCCCAGGCGCGGCAGCGCGCGCGGAAGTCCTCCTCGTCGAGGAAGTAGGCGGGGGTCCCGAACTCCTCGGCGAGCCTGGTCACTTCGATCCCGCCGACGACGGCGACCCCGTCCGCGTTGCGGTGGACGGTCCGGGCCCAGACCTTCTCGTCGAGGACGTTGAGGTCGGCTGCGGGCGGGGAGTAGTGCCCTTCGGGCATGACGTCGGCGTGGCGGGGCCCGGCGGGGTGCGCGGAACGGCTCATCGGTATCTCTCTTCGCGGGTCACAGGCGTTCGGGTGCGTCGATGCCGAGCAGGGCCAGGCCGCCGGCCAGCACCGTCCCGGCGGCTTCGGCGAGGGCCAGCCGGGCGCGGTGGGCGGCCGAGGGTTTCTCGTCCCCCTGGGGCAGGACGCGGTACTGGAAGTCGAGGAACGCGTCGGCCAGCTCGACGAGGTGCCGGACGAGGCGTTCGGGCGCCCGGTGGTGCGCGGCGGCTTCGAGGACCAGCGGGTGGTCGGCGAGCACGCGCAGCAGCGCGGGGGCGTCGTCCACCTCCCCGACGGCGGGGCCGAAGCCCAGGTCACGGGCGTTGCGCAGGAGGGCGCGGCTGCGGGAGTGGGCGTACCGCACCCGGAAGAACTCGCTGTCCTCGCCCTGGACGAGGAGCCGGTCGGAGAACGCGGGCGTCTCGCGGGCCGGGACGGCGAGCACGGCCCAGAGCGCGGCGTCGGCCCCGTACCGGGCGAGGACGTCGCCGTCCCGCTGGGCGAGGGGCGCGGCGGGGGTGCCTGGTGCGTCGTAGGGCGGCGGGCCCTGGGTGTGCAGGATCCGTACGACGGCCTCGCGCACGGCCCGCTCACGCAGCCCGGCCGTCCCGGGGGCGGCGGCGGGCGGGGTGGGGGGCGGCGCGGACACGGCTGTGGCTGCGGCTGCGGCTGCGGCTGCGGAGTCGATGACCCGGGGGGCGGAGAGGGCCGGCAGTACGAAGTTCACGAACCCGGGGCCGGTGACCTCGACGCGCTCGATCCCGGGGACACCACCCAGCCGGCGGGCCAGTACGGCCGCGACGTCGGCGGGGCGCATCCGGGCGCCCTTCGCGATCTGGAAGGCGACGGGCGAGGCGTACTCCCCCACTCCCCCGGGCCGCGTCCGCTCGACGACCACCCGCTCGGGCGGGACCCCGCCCAGCTCCCCGTCCTCGACGGCGCAGCGCACGGCGTGCGCGACGGTACGGGGGAGGTCGGCGGGGTTCACGGGACCCAGCCTAGGGGAGACACCCCGGCGTCACGCCAAGGGTTTCGCCATGTGAACAGGTGCCGCTCGCGGGCGGCCCGGCCGTCACGGGGAACTACCCCCTGCCCCTCCCGGCGGGGGCCCCTTTCCTCCCGTCGCGCCGGTCCTTGCGCTCGACCAGCCGCCGCACGACCCGCACCAGCTCGGCGGGCTCGAAGGGCTTGGCGACGAAGGCGTCCACCCCGGCGACGATGCCGGCCTCGACCTCGTACTGCGTACAGGCGCTGACGATGGCGACGGGCAGGTGCCGCGTCCGCGGATCGGCCCGCAACTGGGCGACGGCCCCGAACCCGTCGAGCCGCGGCATGACCACATCGAGCGTGATCACATCAGGACACACGCGGTGCACGACGTCCATGCACTCGGCACCATCGTTCGCGGTCACGACCTCGAAGCCCTCCAGCTCGAGATTGACCTTGATCAGCTGCCGGATGACCTTGTTGTCATCGACAACAAGCACCCGGCCCGAGACGCCTGGCACAACTCGAGAGTAGGTCCGCCGGGGCCCCCGCGTCCGGGCTTTCGCCACTTCCACCCCACCGGGCGACGCACCCCTCCTCCCGCCGCCGAATAGGTTCCTGATCACCCCGGGGAAGCTGGTAGTGTTCAACCCGTCGCCGCAAGTCGGCGGACGCGCCCCCGTAGCTCAGGGGATAGAGCAACGGCCTCCGGAGCCGTGTGCGCAGGTTCGAATCCTGCCGGGGGCACTCCAGCCGGAACAACGCGATCACCACGTTGACCAGCTGAAGTGCCAAGCATGAAGGCCCGAACTCAGTCCCACTGAGTCCGGGCCTTTGTCGTTGTCACGCACAGGTCCCGTGTGAGCAGCGTGTGGGCCGGCGGTGCTCGCGTCAGGTTCCGACGGCGGCTACGCCCACAGTGAGACCACACTGGCCGCGGCGCTGATCAAGACACCGAGCGCTGTCAGGAGGGCAGGCCACTTCAGGTTGTTGACCACTAGAGAAAGCGCTGCGAGCTGCGCGTTTTCTTCGAAGTACTCCAACTTCCCCCAATTCCCTGTCGGTGACCGGAGCGCGTAGCGCCTAGGCGTCTTGTCCTCATCCGAAATGCCAGGGTCCTGACTGATGGCCTCCAGCTGATCGAGATCCCGCTGCAGGGTGCGGTAGCTACGAACGATGTCGACGGCGCCCCAGTAGACGCCAAGCACTGAAGAAGCCGCACCAAGGCAAGTCAGAGTTATCGAGAGCATGAGCATGCAAAGAAATTAGCTGTTCGGCCACTTTGACATCACCTGTTTACGCCACTGGGCTGGCGGCGGGCATAATCACACACCGGGCCCCCAGCCCATCGCCTCCTCAATCTTCCTGTTGTTCAGCTCCTCGTGGCCGTCGATGCAGCCCTCGTAGCGCCGGTGAATGACCTCCGGTGAGTTGCCCGCGCGGCGAGCTACCTCGGCCACCGGCACCCCCGCGTTTAGCCAGTTGGTGATGCAGGTGTGCCTGAGGTCGTACGGCCGGCGCGCGAGCGGTGCGGCGGCCCGGTCCGGAGGGAGCGCGAAGGGTCGCGCTTCCTGCCAGACCCTCCAGTAGCTGGAGGTGCCGAGCACACCCCCGCGCTCGTTAGCGAAGAGCCTGCCGCCCTCGGCCGTGCCGAACTCCGCTACGTGGTCGCGGAGCATCGCTACCAGGAGTGGTGGGATGGGCACCGGTCGGTCCGCTTTGGCCTCGCGCGATTTGAGCCCCCGCTTGTCGTGGCGCTTCCCGGAGTCCGTCCACCTCTTGCCGGAGACCGGCAGCGTCTCCCGGAGCGTGAGCATGCCCCACCCTGTCTCCGGTAGGTAGCAGTCCCTCTCGCGTAACCCGACCGCTTCCGCCGGCCGCATCGCCGCGTAGAGCTGGCAGCCGAAGAAGGCGACCAGCCGCCGCCCCCTGTTCCGGTGGACGGAGCCGACGTAGGAGACGGCGGTCAGGAGCTGGCTTCCCTGGACAGCGTTGACCAGCACTCGGGGGTCCACCACGTCGCCGCCCTTAGGCCCGGCTCGCTTGACACCGGCGAGCGGGTTGGCGTCCAGGTAACCCGCCTCGATCGCGTACTCCATGGCGGTGTTGAAACCTCGGCGGCGCCGTTTGTAGGTCTCTCCCGCGGCCGGGGTGTCGTCCAGCTTGAAGGCCAGCCGGTACTGGACGTCCCGGAGCACCCTCGGGTCCATGAGGTCCGAGAGTGGCCGCGAGCGGCGCGAGAGCCACGCACAGGGAGCCGCAAGGGCAGGCGGGGGCTCCTCGCCTTCGTGCGCCGGTACGACGGCCCAGCGCACGGCGAGCCGGACCTCTTCCGGAGTCGGGGCCTTGGCGCCATCGCCCGTCATGGCGATGGCCACCGTGGCGAGGCTGTCGGCCAGTCCCTCGCGGGTCTTCGCCGCGGCCGTCTTCCACCGGACAGCCATGTACTCGCGACTGAAGTCCCACCAGGTGGGATCCGGTCTGACGTTCTCCTTCGCGGCCGCCGCGAGGAGTTCGGACTCAGGCAACCCCGAATCCACGTCGAACAGTTGGCCCTTGGTCATCGCCTTCCACAGCTCTGAGCGGCGGCTATCGGCGAGCGCGACCGTGGCGAAGCTGGCGTGGCACACCTTCCCGGCCACGACCCAGCGCAGTTGGTACGGCGCGGACTTGCTGGAAATCTTGGTGATCTTCCAGATTCGGACATCTGCGGTAAGGGTGAGCTCGGCCGGCGGAACCGGGCCCTCGCCATCGCGGGGGCCCGGCACCTGCTTGGTCTTGCGGTTGCTCACGCGGCTTCCTCCAGGGTTGCGATCCAGCGCTCAAAGTCCGAGCGCCGGATTCGCACCGCGCCGTTCGGAAGCTTGATGGCCTTGGGGCCCTTCCGGAGCTGTCGCCAGCGGTAGAACGTCGCTCGCGGAACGCCGATCTCTTCGATCACCTGCGGGATGGTCAGCATCTCGTCACGCGGCGCGGCCACGGTTCCTCCACGGGGCAGAGCGGTCAGGTACGGGCAGATGTCCGCCGCACAAACCGCAGAAAGCCTGTACGGCCCTCTGACCTGCATGTCTGTGGTGCGGTTTTGTGCGGCGGGGCCCTCCGCAGAAATCCGCGAAAATCCGCAATATTCAGTGGCCCGCAGCAGCAGGGGGCGGGCCGGGGATTTTTGCGGAATTACTTGGGATTTGTGCGGTTGGGCCCTGCCGGGGCGGCGTGATGGGATTTCCCGCAGGTCAGCGGCAGGGTGCGCATCTTTCTGCTTTTGTGCGGTTTGTGCGGGCGGGTTGGGAGGGAAGCGCCCCGTCATCCGGCTTCCTCCAGCAGGTTGGGGTGGACGCGGTAGCGGGGCGCTGGCGGCCGGCCCCGCGCTCCGGTGCGCTCGGGCTGGTAGGCACGGAGGTAGCCGTGCTCTTCCAACAGCGCGGTCGCCGGTTCGAGGTCGGCAACGTTGGGGAACTCGGATCGGGACAGCTTGGTGAAGAGATCTCGACGGCTGACGTCCGCCCAGCCGGTTCCCCTCAGGGCCTCCAGCACGGCGCGGGCGCGGCCGACGGTGGGGTCGGCGCCCATGACGTCGAAGACGCCGAGGGCGTGGGCGGTGAAGTACTCCCCCAGGGTGATCGCCGCCGACATGGTGGCCTCGGAGACCGGCTTGGTATGCCCGCCCTCCAGGTGCTCGGCCAGGTGCAGCAGGGCGGCCATGCGGGCTACAGCGCCCGCGAGTTTCCCCGCCCAGTTGGCGATGTGCCCCAGTGCGCCGCCGCGGGCGGCGAGCTGCGGTTCCACCCGTTGCTGGTAGGTGATCAGTGCTTTGTCCGCCTCAGGGCTGAGCTGGATGACGGCGGGGTCGGTCCACTCGGCCAACCAGAGGGTGAGCGCCAGGACGTTACCGGCGTAGGTGGCAGCGATGTCTTCGGGGATCTGGTCCGTGATGACCTCGCGCTCACCGACCAGCGAGCGGGGCATCGAGTACAGGAACCGGGCCAGCAGGCCGCGCCCGTCGAAGCCTTTGACCCTCGTGATGTCGCGAAGCACGTCTGGTTGAACGGCCAGCCCGATGGTCAGGGCCGGGCGGTCGATGTACTCGCGGCGGGTCTGCCGGTTGACCCGGAGCCGGTCTCCGGCATGGCCCTTGAGGAAGACCTCCATGTTGGGGGCCCCGGAGTAGCGTCCGGCGATGATGTCGAAGATCCCGCCCTCGGCCGACATCACGGCGAGCCTGCCGCCCTGCTCCGCGATCAGCGAGGTGACCGTCTCGGAGGTGGAGTCGTCGGCGAGCAGCAGGGGTTCGACCGGCACGGCCACCGATTCGGCTGTCTGCGCCAGCCCGATCGCCTCGGCGATCAGCTCTTCCCGCTTCCCGCCCTCGGCCTTCACAGCCTTGGCGGCGGCGTTGTCAGCTGCCTCCTTCGCCAGCCGGGCAGTCATCGCCGCTTCCACGATGGCCGGGGCCATGGTCACCTGAAGCTTCTTCTCCGCCTCGTACAGCGGATCCGTCAGCAGGGAGAAGACGGCGGACTTGCGATTGGCCGGGGGCAGGGCGCACACCACGTACAGATTGGTTGGCTCCCGCCAGCTTCCCCGCACGTGGACGACCGACCGACCGCCGGCCGCCGCCGCGAGCACCGACAGGGCGATGGACCCGGGCAGGTCGATGGGGGTCTGCGTCTCCTCGGCGACGGCCCTGACGAACGCGCAGAGCCATTCCGGGAAGACGTGCGCGGGGAAAGGGGGTAGCTCGCGGCGCCCGCTGAGCGGGATCGGCTCCTCCCACGCCGCGTCCGCGGGCACGGGCTCACCGCTCGTATTCATTCCCGCCCACAGGTCGCCTTCTGTGGGCTGCACGGTCATGCCGCCCCGCCCATGGCATTGCGGGCGCTGCGGTGGATGCCGTCGCGGATGCTGGCTGCGATCCGGGAGGGTGCGAGTCCCTTGGGCAGAGCCGCTTCGGTGAGCGCGTCGGTCACCTCGTGCTCGGTGAGGGTCCCCACGGCAACGAGGCGGCCGAGGGCGTAGGCCGCGTTGTAGAGCGTCGTGTTCTGGGTGCCGGTGGCGGCGGCCGTGACCTTGGCGACTTCGCCGTTCAGGGCGGCTGTCGCGTACCGGTCGCCCTTCCCGATGCGGGCGCGGAGAACGGCCACGGGGACGGGGGCGGGTGCGGGCGGGGTGATGAGCAGGTCACCGAGCCACGTGGGGAGGGGGGCCGGGGGCGCTTCGTGAATGATCTCGTACGAGCCGGTACCCACGGTGCTGCCGGCCGCGACCACGTACCCGCCCCAGGCTCGCGTGTCGACCCTCCACCCCAACCGCCCTGCGCTCCCACGTAGCTGCTTTTCTGCGGGGGCGGTGAAGTACAGGTGCTGTCCGCCACGGCGGGTGCGCACCGTGAACGTCTCAGTTGGCAGCCGCTCACCCGCGCGCTCGCAGATCATCGCGAACACGTCCAGGCCATCGGTCGCCCCCGCCCATTCGGCCGGCGCGGGTCCGTCCTCGGCCTTGGGGATGTCGAGGTCCACGACCAGGAGTCCGGCGGGGCCGGTGGCGATGCCGACGTTGTAGGGGGCCGCCTGCCAGCAGGCGGTGATCTGGCCGGGGTCGAGGGTGGCGCGCTGTTCGGGGGTGCGGTGGCCGTCCGTGCAGCGGCCGGTGCGGGGGCAGTTGCGTTCGGGGTGCCCGGCGGGCCGCTTGTCTCCGGGGCGGAGCGGGAAGACGGGCCAGCCGCGTTCTGCGGCGGCCAGGGCGGCATGCAGCAGCGCGGGGGTGGGGGTTGGTGTCATGCTGGGGGTGCTCCTGTTTCTGCGAAGGGACTGGGCAAGCCGGGGCGGTCGCGGTCTTGTGGTGAGAGGCGACCGCCCCGGGCGTAGCTAGAGGTCGGTGAGTGCGGCGGTGGGGATCTCGTAGACGTCGATGACGTCGCGGACGCCGTGCCAGCGGCCCGGGGTGTGGTGGATGTAGACCACGTGCAGCGGGATGCCGTCGCGGCCGGTGAAGGCGTAGACGTTGACCGCGTCGACGTTCTTGGGGCTCTTGCGGGCGCTGCGGATGTGGGACAGGGCCGCGATGACGCTGATGCGCTCGGGCCGGTACCTCGCCCCGTCGACCAGCGTGTGCATCGTGGGGTGCTGCGCGGTGCTCAGGGCGGGACTGGAGTTCAAGGTGATCTCTCCTCAATGGTGGCGGATCCAGAGGGCGTATTCCTGGCGGACGTAGCTGCGGGGGTCTGCGGTGTGGGGGCCGTCCGCGTAGTCGATCTCCATCAGGCAGCGAGCCGCTTCAACGGCACAGGTCGCGGCGTCGCCGCCTACGGGGTCGTCGTCGGTGAGGGCGATGCGGTCCAGGAGTGCGGCCTTGCGGAGCCAGAACTCCCGGACGTGGACGCCGTGCAGGCAGTCGCGGGCTCCGCGCGCGGTCCATCCGATCTCGCTGATGACGCTCGGCGCCTTGGCGTATGCGGCCTCTGGTGCGGGCATGTGGCCCTTCACTCGCTGTCCTCGGGCGTCCAGGCCGCGGCCTGCCAGGCCTTCCACTCGGCGCGGTTCACGCCGAGGCGGTGCGGGGCAAAGGCCGTGGCGGCGGCAAGGGCGAGGGTGGCGTGAACCTGCGCGGCCGCGAGGTAGAACCGCTCCATGTCGGAGCCGCTTACGGTGCCGAACGACTCCTCAATGTGTTCCTCGGCCTGGCGGTAGTGCTCGGGTCCGGTCATCGGTCTTTCCTTTCTTCGGAGGGAAGCTGCGGGAGTCCCGCGTCCGTGATGGCGTGCGGGTTGTAGCCGGGGAGGGTGGAGCGGGTGATGAGTGCGTTGGCGAGCTGTTCGGCGTAGATCGCGCCGGACCGGGCGACTTCGATCTGTGCTCCGGCGCGCAGCGCTTCGACGCGCTCGATGTGAGCGTGGTCTTCGCGGCGGCCGAGGGTCTGCCGCTCGTGCGCGACTCCCTCGCGGCGGTCGGTGCGCCAGTAGCGGGCGGCGAGTCCGTAGGCGACGGCGGTGGCCAGCGCCCACAGCAGGATCGGCAGGGAGAGGCCATCGGCGTATCCGGCGACTCCGGCCAGGGCCAGACCGCCGGACGTGGCGAACGCGGTCCCGGCGATGACGCTGCCACCGGAGCGGTTCCCGGCGGAGAACGCGCCGGCCGCCGCGGCGCCCGTGGCGAGCACGACCATGAGGGCCGCGTTGCCGATGCTGTGCTCGGCGCCGTTGGCGTTCCAGATCCGGCCCAGGATGAGCACGGTCGTGGTGGCCAGGGCGGGGGCCGCCTTGGGGGCGAGGTCGATGGCCCAGTGCCGGTAGGCGAGCGGCTGGTTCATCCCTGGCTCCCGAGGTCGGAGACGGCCTTGATGACGGCCGTGGTGAGCTGGTTGATGGGGCCGGACGCTCCGGTGGAGGCGAGGAAGAAGCCGAACATGATCGCGATGAACGCGGAGCCGTAACCGAGGGTCTTGGACCGGAGCAGGAAGAACAGGACCAGACCGAACAGGGCGACGAGCGAGAGGGTGATGGCCACGATGGTTATCCCTTTGGTGGTGGGGTCAGCGGGTGCCGTCGCGGTGGAGGCGCATGGCGACGTTGAGCAGGTGGCGGCCGATCCGGATGCGCTTGCGGTCGCCGTGGCAGCGGCGGCAGGTCTTGCCGGGCTTGAGGCGTCCGCGGCGGTCCTGCTTGAGGGCGTAGCCGAAGCCCTTGCACTTGCGGCAGTTGCCGAACGGGCTGGACACACACAGAGCGACGTAACAGAGCGTGAAGAGCAGGGCGAGCAGGCTAGCGGCGAGTGCGAGGGTCACAAGGGGCCTCCCAGGCCGGTTTTGAGGGCGTGCGGGGGCTGCCCGCTAGGTACTAGCGGGCTGATCAGGGATTGTTTGGGGTGCTAGCGGGGGTGCTAGACCTAGCGGGGTCTGCCGCTAGGTCTAGCGGCGAGGTGGGGCTAGCTCGCGTCCCGCTTTTCGTCACGCTCTGCGATGGCGGTGGTGACCTTGACGCGTTCGAAGCCACGTCGGTTGGCGCCCTTGCCGTCCTCGGTCTTGCCCCACACCTGGCCCGTAGGGACGCCGTAGGGCTTGAGTGCGGAGGTGAGCTGTTCGCTCTCCCAGCCGCCGTAGACCTCCGGCCGCAGCCCTGCCAGCCGTGCAACGGCCACCTCGTTCCACACCTTCGGCTCTTCCACCGGCACGACCGCGAGCAGGTCGCGCAGCAGGTCGAAGCTGGCCGTCTTGTCGGCCTCGGGTGCCTGCCCGGCGGCGTGGCCGGTCAGGGTGCCGGCGTCCTCGCGCAGGGCGCGGGCGCGGGAGGCGATGACCTCGGCGGCTACCGCGTCCACGTAGACGCTCCGGACGATCCGCGCGTCCGAGCCTTCACCGACGAAGTAGTGGATGCCCTTGTCTCCCCAGGCGAACATCGTGGCCCGCACACCCCGCTTGTAGGAGCCGGTGCCCAGGACCATGTCGTTCTCGATCTGGCCCATGACCTTCATGCAGAACCGGGTGGAGGCGTTGGCGCTGATCCCGGTCGGCAGGGACTTGGAGTCGGGGCGCTGGGTGGCAAGCAGCAGCGTGATCCCGGTGGCCGGTCCCCGCTTGACCAGGTCGGTGCAGATCTCTTCGAACTCCCCGCCGTACTTGGGGTGCTCGAACCACACCTGGCACTCGTCCACGCCGATCACGATCGGGTGGAGACCGAGCTTGGGCTTGCTGGCCAGCTCGGACGTCACCTTGGACTCGGGGCAGATGTCGCGAGGCAGGGAGCGGATCATCTTCGCCCTCCGGCGCAGCTCCTCCCGCAGGGCCCGCAGGTCCGCGATGGCGTACTCGATGTCTTCCTCGTCTTCACCGGCGCGGTGGCGGTGCGAGCACTTCTCGCCCACCGGGTCGAGGTCGCCGGTGCCCTTGAGGTCGTAGGTGTGCAGCTCGGCGCGGGGGTCGAGAGCTGCGATCAGTAGGAGCAGGCGCAGCAGGAACGTCTTGCCCATGCGCGGGATGGCTCCGACGATGCCCGCGATGTACATGAGGGAGAGGCTGACCCAGCGTCCGCGCTGGTCGGTGCCGAACGCGGTGGGCTTGAACAGGTCCACGCTGCCCGACGTGGCCAGCGGCCAGAGCGGCTGCTTGGCCTTGGACATGTCCTGGTCCCCCACCCACAGCACGAGGCGGCCGGTGTGTTCATCCGGTACCGCTTCGGGCCAGACGCAGCCCAGCGGCCGGCGCAGCCCTGAGGCGAGGCGGTCGCGGCGGTCCATGACGTCCGAGACGGTCACGCCGTAGGGCAGGTCGCCTTCCGCGCGCCAGCCCGGCCCGTCCCGGGTGATCGGGGCGGTGAACACGAACCCTTCCCGGCCCTTGGCTACCGCCTGGTTGATCTGGGAGATCGACAGTGCTGCCAGCGCGCGGAGCACAATGTCGCTGGTGAGCTTCTGTGCCTTGGGCAGTTCCACCGCCCGGTTGATGACCGGCGCGTCCGGCGACTCCCCGGCATAGCCGAGCGCCATCAGCACGGCGCCGACCGAGACGGTCATCAGCCAGGCCGGGGCCAGTACGTACAGGGCAAGCGCGGATCCCAGGCCGATGAACGAGGCCAGCACCACCACCAGGGTCCGCAGCCGCACGCGCCCGTCACGCTGCCGCGACAGCTTCAGGTAGGTGGCGGCGTCTTCCTTCTGCACCATGGCCAGGCGTACCGGCTCGCCCTCCTTATCGGCCACCCAACGCAGCGTTCCCCCGATGAACTTCGCCGCCCCGCGGGGGGACTGCAAGGCCAGCCGGGCGGCGTAGGCCGGGGAGCGGAAGGCGTGGAAGCCGACCATGTGGCCGTAGTGACGGGCCACCCAACCGGCGGCGGTCTTCAGCTCGGAACTCGACTTCAGCCACTCCGGTACGACCCGCCGACGCCTCGCCCCGGCCAGACGCCCGAGGTAGCCGGGGCCCTTCTGCTCCGGGCCGTCCACCCGGACCCGGGCGGTCGGGTCCAGCTCCTCCGGCCCGGTGGTCGGCTGGGGGGCTTCCTCGGCGGCCGCTTCGCGGGCCGTACGGACCTTGTCGAGGTCGACTACTTCGGCGCCGTCGTCGGCCATGTCGGCTTCGAGGCGGTGGAACAGTTCGCTTTCGTCGTCGTGGTTCACTGCTGGTTCCTTCCGGAAACGGGAGGGGTTGGAAGGGGTCCGGACGGCACTTAGCCGGTGGGCGGCGTCCGGGCCCCGCAAGGGGCAGGGCTGCGGGGAGTTCAGGCGGGGATCTGGGGTGCGTCGGCGCAGGTCACGCACATGCCGAGCGATGTCGGGATGCGGTATCCGGCGTCCCGTCGGCACTCGGGGCACACCTGCTGGGCGGCGTTCGCCTTGGCGAGCGCGGCCCATTTCGCGGGGGTCATCGGCCGGACCGGCTTCGCGCGGTCCAGGCGGTAGAGGTAGGCGACACGGATCGGGCTTTTGCCCTTGCGCCAGTAGCGGCGCGAGTACCACAGGACCTGTGCGGCGACGCCCTGCCCGCCCGGGCGTAAGCCGCGGGCGCGGAGCTGCCGGTGCGTGGCGTACTCCTTGGGGGCCATCCGCCACGGGTAGGTGGGGATGCCGTACCGGGCACCGGTCGGATCGTGGAGACGGCCGGCCGTCACGCGGCCGTCGCCTCAGCGTCCGGTACAGCACGCTCGGCTTTGAGCGTGTCGCGCAACAGACGGCCGTTGGCGGACGACGTACGGACCGCCTTGCGGATGGCCTCGGCCGTCAGCTGGCCATCGGACCAGTTCGCGGTGACCGACCGTGCTTCGTCCAGCAGCTCATCCGAGTCACGCGTCGGTCGGGGCGTACGGGCCGACTGAGGTACCCGACCGGTCGCCCGGCGCGGAGCCGACTCCACAGCCGCCACCGACTTCACCGGAATCGACTGCGGAACTTCAACCGGCTCGACTGCCGGAACCGACTCGGGCACCTTCACCGGCTCGATCACCGGTACCGAGTCGGCCGACTCGGAGACGGTGAGTTCGGCCGCCGGGGGCAGAGCCTCGGGGGCCGACTCGTGCAGGTCAGACCCCAACCGATTTACGGTGAACTCTGATGTTTCCTCCTGGTTTGCAGATGCGGTGAACATGGCGGCCAGGGCGGCGTCCGCACCGCTGGTGAGCCGGTCGCGCTGGACGTCCAGGAGCCGCGCGCCCAGCGACGCGTCGCCCAGCCCGACCTTGCGGGCCAGTTTCCAGGACGTGCGGTCGGATGACTTCCGCACCCGTGCCTGCGGGTGGTTCGCCGCCCGGGCCCGGTGGTAGGCCAGGGCCCGCACCACGGCGGCTGCCTTGGCTTCGGCTTCGATGTCGCGGCCGTCCTGGTGGACGACGATCCGCCGGGCGAGGAACGCCATGCCCTCGGCTGCGACGCACATGCCCATCGGGGTCACGGCGTAGATCACGGTGCGGCCCGGGTCATCGGCTGCCATTGCGGCCATCACCGATGCGGCGGCCGGCAGGGCCCACAGCCCTATCCGGATGATCGCCGGGGAGGACTGGCCCAGCATGGTCAGACCGAGCAGCACGAGCGCCAGAACGGCGGTCGCGCCCTCACCGGCCGCGACCGCGCCCAGCGCCGTGCCCGAGCCGTACGCGCGGCTGATGTTGCTGAACGTCCCGACCCCACCGGCGATGCCGGTGGCGAGCATGGGAACGAACGCGGCCGTCAGCACGATCTTCTGCGCCCGGGTCAGCGCGTTGCGGGTCGCCATCACGCCGCCTCCCCGCTGGTGCCGCGGCGCCCGTCACGACGGCCGTTGACCGTGGCCATCTCGGGGACGGTGAGCCGCTGGGCGATGCGCCAGCCTCCCCCGCGCTGCTTGGCCCGGTACATCTGCTCATCCGCGCGGCGCAGCAGGGTGGAAAGGTCGCCGGGGCCGGTGCGGTAGTAGGCCGCGCCGATCGAGGCGCTCACCTCGATGGCGTGTCCGTCGAATAGCACCGGCTGGTTGAGTCGGCCGGCCAGGGTGAACAGGTCGGCGCGCAGCTTGTCGATGCCGTAGCCGGGGATGATGGCGGCGAACTCGTCGCCACCCAGGCGCCCGGCCACTCCGGCGTGTTCCGCGGCCCACAGCCCGAGGCGGCGGCCGGTTTCGCGGAGAACTGCGTCTCCGGCCGCGTGGCCGTGGGTGTCGTTGATCTGTTTGAACCGGTTGAGGTCCAAGACGAGCACGGCACGCTGGCCCCCTCGGGCCCGGCTCTTGTGGGCCCGCTCCTCGAAGGGGGCCCGCGTCCACAACCCGGTGAGCGGGTCGCGGTGGGCCGCTTCGATCCGGCGCCGCATCCACAGGCTGTGCACGGACCAGCCGGACATCAGGGGAAGCGCCGCGGACAGGGCCGTCATGGTGTGGCTCATGCCGCTTCCCCCGTCCGGGTGGAGCGGGCGGCGTCGCGGGCCGCGCTCCGCAGGAAGGGGACGGTGCGGGTGAGCGCGTCGGCGTAGAGCGCGTCCCACGCGGCGATCTCGTCCCCGCCCTCGCCGAGGGCGGCCAGCTCGGCGATGACCTCACGGGCGACCGCCTCGCGGGCCGCCCGCTCCTGGGCGGTTTCCGGGGTGAGCGGGCCGCGGAACAGGTCCCGGTCCAGCCCCAGGGGCAGTTCATCGAAGCCGAGGGCCAGCTCTTCGAACTCGCCGGGGTTCACGATCTGGTGGTTACCGATGTACGAACGCATGTGGATCTCTCCTGATCAGCGAAGGGAACCCGGGGCGCCTCGGTCCGTGGTGAGAGGCAGCGCCCCGGGGGTGCACGGGGGTCAGACGGTGGTGATGAGGAGCGCGGCGATCAGCAGCCACAGGTGGTGGAAGGACTGGTCAAGCGCGTAAGCGCCGGTGCCGAGGTGAGCGGCCGGCGTCCCCTCGGTCGTAACCGGGTGCGCGGCGTGGGCAGGGGTGCCGAGGCTGTAGAACTCGCCCTTGCCGGTGACCTTGGCGAGCCAAGCGAGGGTGCTGCGTCGGTCGGCCCACCAGTGGCTCACCGCGTCCAGTCCGAGACCCGCTACCAGGCCGAGAACCGAGAGGTCCAGGCTCAGCAGGAAGGCCACGGGGAGGAGTAAGGCGAGCTTGGTGGCGGTCAGGGTGGCGACGTGGCGGGTGTCGGCCAGGCGGCCAGTCCAGCCCGGCTTGCCCTTGTGGGCCGACTGGTGGGAGGTCTGGACCCAGTGGTCGCCCACGCTGTGAGCGACGTACAGGGCGACGAACACGGCCGCGAACGTTGCAGCATCCACAAGAACTCCTTGGTCGAGGGGAAGCCGGGGCGGTCGCGGTCTGGTGGTGAGAGACGACCGCCCCAAGGGGTGCAGGCAGAGCCCCAGCAGGCGGGGCCGTGCTCCGGCCAGGAGTCGAACCTGACCTTCGACCATCGGAGCAACATGGAGGGCTAGGCCCTCCGATCACGCAATGCCGGATCCACCGCGACGGCGGATCCGGGCAGGCACCTGGCCCGACATGGGAGGTCGGGGTGGTGGCCTGCACCCATCACCACACCTGTGCATGTGGCTGGGTCGGCACGCTCTTCAGTTCTCAAGCAACGGACGCGGCCTTCGTACTCACCCCTGGGGGCTTTCCTCCGGGCGCTCTGTGAGGAACATGTGTTACATGTTCCTCATCTTGCAGAGAAGGATTCGCTCCGTCAAGCCCTTCGGCCGTTTGGGGTTCTGCGAGTCCCTCGCTCGATCTGCTTACAGATTGGCCTCAGCGCCGAAGACGATCGACCCCGCACATGTACGACTTGTGGACGACTTCGCTACGGTGAAGTCGCACCAAGTCGTCCCAGGGGGGAGAGCACGGCATGGCCAACGAACGACTGCGCGGCGCGATCATTGAGAGCGGCCTGACGCTCGATCAAGTAGGGGCCCGCCTAGGGGTATCGGCGAAGACCGTGGAGCGCTGGATCGGTGATCCGAAGCGCAAGCCCTACCGCCGCTTCCAGTACGCCGCAGCCTCGCTGCTTCAGTGTGAGATGTCATACCTCTGGCCGGAGGAACGGACATCTGCCGAGGTGACGGAGGCGGGGAATGCAGAACTGATCAAGCTGTACCCACACCGCTCCGTCGTACCGAACCGCTTGTGGCTGCAGCTCTATGCGAAGGCGAAGGAGCACTTCGACGTGCTCGTCTACTCCGGCTTCTGGCTCACCGAAGACTCCACGTTCCACCAGGTCGTGAAGGAGAAGTCAGCGGCCGGCGTCTCCATCCGCTTCATGCTCGGCGAACCGGAGAGCCCGGCCGTCGCGGTGCGTGGTGCTGATGAGGGCATCGGGTCCGCCATGGCCAGCAAGGTTCGGAACGCACTCGTCAACTACGGGCCCCTCTTCGGTCTCCCGGGGGTCGAGTTCAGGCTGCACGCCACGACCCTCTACAACTCGATCTACCGGGCTGACGGCGAGATGCTGACCAACGGCCACTTGTACGGCGTCGGCGCGTACATGGCCCCTGTCCTGCACATCCAGCGGGTGCCGGGGGGTGAACTGTTCGATGCGTACGCTGAGAGCATCGAACGGGTCTGGGAAACGGCCAGGCCCATCGCCTCGCCCGTCGACTTCGGAGGTCCACACGCATGAGCCGAATCGACTACTTCCGCGACCCCAACGCGCCGGCGGCCAACTCCGTAGTCCCCTCGGTGACCGCGGTCGTCCGTGACGACGCCGGACGGCTGCTCATCATCCACAAGACCGACAACGACCTGTGGGCACTACCCGGGGGCGGCCACGACATCGGCGAGAGCATCGGCGACACGGTCGTGCGGGAGGTGGAGGAGGAAACGGGGATCACGGTCGAGATCGACGGCATCTCGGGGCTCTACACCGACCCTCAGCACGTGCTCGCGTACGACGATGGCGAGGTGCGGCAGCAGTTCTCGATCTGCTTCCGCGCCCACCCGACCGGCGGTTCACTTCGGACGAGCAGCGAGTCGAAAGAGGTCCGCTGGATGGATCCGGCGGACCTCGACGACCTGGACATCCACCCGTCCATGAGGCTGCGCATCCAGCACGGCCTGGACGACTCGCGGTCTGAGCCCTACATCGGCTGATCTCCGGCGGCCACCTTGGCCAAGCGGGACTCCACCCGCTCCGCCGCCGCATGGATCTCCGGTGCCGCCCGCTGGATGAAGCGGCCGACGATCGTGTCCGGCCCGTACCGCTCCACGATCTCGGCCAGCCGCCGCGCCGGCGTGGTGTGGAGCCCGTCCGGCGTAGTCGTCATGTCGCAGAACAGCAGCGCGTCCACGAGGTCGGGGCGCTCCAGCTCGAATTCGCTCTCCAGCTCATGCCGGAGTCCTCGCTCCTCGGCCTCCAGGAGAGCACAGGAGTGATGGGCCACTAGGCGGACAACCCGTTCGTCCGCGCCCTCCTGGTCGCGGAGGAACCGGGCCCCGTCCAGCGGGTGAAAGCCGGTAGTGGCGAGGTTAGGCGAGTAGCCGATGTCATGGAGCACCGCGGCTGCCTCCAGCAGCTCCGCATCGACGCTGAGGATCGGACCCAAGGAGCGAGCGCGCTCGGCGACCCCGAGCGAGTGCACCCATCGGCGCGGTAGCGGATCAGACAGCATCGATTCGGAGAGCGAGTACGCCCACGTGGTCAGTCCCATGACGGCCAAGGCTACGGCCGGCCGGTCTGAGTGGGGAGGGCGCGTACGGTGCGCCCCTTACCGTGGACAGTGTCGAGCAGGCCGCTGCCTTCCATCTGGGCAAGGGCACGACGCACAGCCGTACGGGAGACACCGAACCGCTCACACAGCTTCGCCTCGGAGGGGTAGTTGTCACCAACACCCAAGGAGTCCTCAGAGACCAGGGCGGTCATCCGCTCCACGAGAGATCTACGGTCGCCCGCCCGGGCTACCTGCCAACCGACGCCGGGGACAGACTCAATCAGTCCTTCAGCTTCGAGGACTTTGAGAGCTCGCCGGATCGTATTTCGCGAGACGCCATGCAGGACCATGAGGGCGGCTTCGGAGCTCAAGGCTCCGTCGATCTCACCACCGACAATCCCACTCCGCAGCGCCTCGGAGATGAACAGGTATGTACCACGCGGACTGGCCCCCGTCACTTGGGCTCCTCCCATGTCTCGTTGCCTGGCTCCAGCGTCGCACGGCCGAACGACCACGCGACTTGCCTACGGGGCCAGGGGGCCTGGGTATGCACGGATATGCACGGGTATGCACGGGTTTTGGTCCGCAGGTTTGGATCCTCCGAAGCCACGATTGAACCCGCTTAAGTTAAGGGGAACCGTCTGCCACTCGCCCGCATTCATAGATAGGATCACCACTCACGAGAACTGACCAAGGAGCCATCTTGTCGGAATCATCATGGGCAGGGCTAGCCGAATCGATCGGGTCGATCCGCCAGGAGCTTCAGCAAGCCATGCAGGCGGGTGCGGGACAAGATCTCGTATTCGCCCTTGGGCCTGTAGAGCTAGAGCTGAGCGTCGATGTGAAGAAGGACGCCAGCGGGAACATCAAGGTTCGCGTTCTAACCTTCGGCAGTGCCGAAGCGAAGGCAGCCATCGCGTCCGGAGAAGCGAGCAAACTTAAGCTCACCCTGCTCCCAGAGGACGCAAGCGGTAAGGGTATTCGAATCTCGTCTCAGTCAACGGCACGGCCTGAATAATTCGCTAACCAGAGGTGAGCACAGGTGACTTTCGATCCGAGTAGAGTTGTACAAATCTGGTGCAACCGCAACGGCTCCGGATATCTAGTTTCGGATCGGCTTGTGCTCACCGCTTATCACGTGGTCGACGGCGACGGAAGCGCCGAGGTCCGCCGCGTGGGGCACGAGGATCAGTCTTGGAAATCAGCTTCGGTGATCTGGCCTAACGACAGGCCTCCATACGAATCCGATGAACTGTCAGATGTAGCCCTTCTTCTAGTCGAGGGCAATCCATGGAAGTCCGAGGGGATCACCCCTGTCCGCTGGGGCGAGATCGCAGGCCATGACCGCATTGCCTGCGTAGGGGTCGGATTTCCTGAGGCAGATGCCACGGAAACACGGCGCGAGAGCTTTGCCGTGAGAGGCGACATCGATCCACTTCACACGATCAGAAGCGGCATTCTGACAGTACACGTCAATGCGGGGATCGTACCAAGAACCACGCAACGCGGATCAAGCTGGGGCGGAGCATCGGGAACCGCGCTCTTCTGCCAGGATCGCTTGACCGCAGTCACAATTACCGATCACATGATCTCTGACACTGCAAATGTTCTGCACGCGGTCCCGGCCTTGCACTTCAGCGAGAACCCAGGCTTTAAGAGTGCAGTTTCCAGATTCGGCGGGGAAGCAGGATTCGCACTTAATTCCTCAGCTCAGACTATCAGGCCTATCGCGGCATCTACGCCCCTCAGCATCGTCGAAGTGCTGGCATGCACAGTCGAGTGGATCAATGCTCCGCTTCTACCATTTCCAGCCAAGAGGCGGCTGCGAGAGATCCTGGACTCCGCCCTACTGGAATTCGACTCAAGCGAATCTGCCCCCTATCGCAGAGACAGCGATATCGACGGCACCCTCCTCGTATTCCCCGCATCGAGCGAGAATAATCACTCCCTGTCCGCGCACCTAATCGAGAGATTCGATGAGGAAATCCGCAATGACTGGGAGCGTACCGAGTACACTCGAATTCGCCCCCAACTTAGAGTCTTCATACATTCCGGATTCACCTACAGGGACAGCGACGGAGAGTACACGGGCGGGATTTTTGATGAACTACACCAGCATCGTCAGACTGAATCCATCCAGGACGCACTAAACGGTGACCCTGTAGGGGTAATCTGCATTGCGAGCGATGCCGCATATAACTCTCAGGCAAACCCACTACGCAACAGCCCCGGAAAGTGGATCAACTTTACCAGTATTCCTGATTCCGGAACTCCCATGAAAACATGGATCAGAGTCTCCATTCCGAAGCCCCAGGACTCCGCCACAGTAAAGAAATCCCCACATGCGACATGTCTCCTAATAGCCTCCTTTGCGAGCGACGAACCCTTCACGCCAGACCATCGTGATAGTGCAGCATCACACATGAAAATCATCCTTCAAGAGGTTTCGAAGTATCCTCCTAAAGGATTCCCTGAACTCGACTTGCGAGTTGAATCTTGGGGAACGCACGGGGTGTCGGTCACAGCCACAACAGAAAAGTCGGCAATATTCCTGACGGGCTTCCTACTGCCGCACATGACAAAGAATCTCGCGATATTCAACCACCGCAGACCAGCCGCTGTTCGAATGAATGCAGGAATCCACTTGACTGAAGAGGGAGCCGCCGATACCGCTATCACTTCGGCTCGCCTAGCAGCATGCGCAGAGAAGATACGGCCAGGCCTCAGGGAGGGTGAGATCATTACTGCATGCCTTGTCTCCAGCCGGGCACGTTCATCCGATGCAGATAACCTGGCGGACTTCATCGATTCGTCTCGTTTTATACAGGTACCGGAAAATGGCATGGAAGGGCAGATTGACGCCTGGCTATACGTACCATACTCGCCCGATATGACCTAAGACGCGTCCATATCGGCACGCAGTCCAGGGTCGCCGACCCAGATCAGTGCGTTTCGGCTTTCGTGCCGGCGGAGCACCATGCCTGGGCCAACCCCCAGGCACCATTCGTGTGAGCGACGTGTGAGTCGACCACTCGCCAGAACGCAAATCCATGTCTATGCAGATCAGAACTGGTTCCCGTTGCAATCTACGTATGCCCTCCGGAGCCGTGTGCGCAGGTTCGAATCCTGCCGGAGGCACTTCGCAGGAAGTGCCAGAGAGACCCTCCAAACAGTGCCATTGCTGTTCGGAGGGTCTTCTTGTATTTCGCACCGTGGATACCCGCAGACCAGATTTCGGGGGACACCACCGTGGACGACAGGCTTCGCGATTTCGCGAAGGGATCACCGAACTTCGGGGTCCTCTACCAACATCAACCCCTGTGCGGACATGCTGTGCGGACTGTTGTCCGTAGTGCCCTGCACTTCTCAAGAGCGCGGTGACCTGCCATACACGGGGAGGTCAGGGGTGGGCAGGTCTCCGCCGAGGTCGATGGGGAGGGGGATGGGCTCGCCGTACTTTCCGTGGACGACACCCTTGTATTCGCCTTCTGAGGGGCGGGTGAACAGGGACCACGTGCCGGTGCGGGGATCGATCTGGAGGAGGCGGGGGACGCGTGCCGCCGCGTACCACGCGGTCTTCTCGTTGATCCCCCTCAGCCGCTCGTTCGGCGAGATGACCTCCACCGCGAGGGCGACCGCGTCCGCGTCCAGCAGCCAGTCGTCGTCCTCCTTGAAGGCGCGCGGTCCGATGGTCAGATCCGGAGTCGCGTAGTCGTCCGGATCATCGGGCATCGGGACGGACACGTTCTCGTACGCCTCATATGCGGCGGCGAGACTGGGCCGGATCGCGTCGCGGAGGTCGATGACCGTCCCGGCGTGCTTGCCGCTCGGGCTCGGGGACATCATGAGAGTGCCCCCGATGATCTCCACACGCAGTCCGGTGGCCTGTTCGATCCGCTCAGCGGCGTCCCGCAGGTGGCCACGGCGGACGGGGATGGAGTGGTGGGCAGGGTCCGCCACTGTGTCGCCTCCTTGCCTGCGGAAAGTGAGTGCGGGGCCCAGGTGTACGGGAGCCTCGGCACACGCACGGCGCGTTTCACATTACGGCAGCCCCCGTACCGCCACTGGTTCCGCCGGTGGGAGGTGGAGGGGTGGGCCCTCGGTCAGGGCGAGGACGACCGACAGGCCGCCGGTGGCGTGGTGGGCCGTTCGCACGCTGCGGACCGCGTGCCAGGCGCCCCAGACGCGGATGTGCTGGCCGGGGCGGACCGCGATCGCCGCGATCTCCCTCGTTGAGGGGGTGGGGACGAGGCCTGCGGCCTTCAGCTCGGACCAGACCGTCTTGCCGATGCCGCCAGCGCGGTCACTGACGCCCCAGCGGTGGCTGAGCGCGTCCACCACCGCCAGCCCACGGCCGTGCTCGTCGTCCGTTTCTGGACGCCTGACCTCGGGTCGGCCGGAGCCCGCGTCGCTCACCTCCAGGCGCAGCAGCCCGTCCGCCGATGAGTGTGCGATGCGGACGCCGACCTGGCGGTCGCTGGGCGCCGGTGCGCGCAGCGCGTTGGTCACGAGCTCGGAGAGGACGAGTTCGGCGGTGTGCAGGAGATCGTCCGCCGCGCCCCAGTCCGCGAGTACGGCGTGCAGTGCCGCGCGGGCCCTTGGCGCGCTGCGCGCGTGGCGGGAGAGACGGAACGCGGCTTCGTTCAGTGCGGTCACAGCAGCCCCTTGAGGTTGATGGCTGGCGATCAAGTCACGTCGACAGGGGCCGGGTTGGCCCCGGCCCGACGAGCGTGCCGCACTCCACGCGATTCGTGCAATATTGAATGCAGCAGAATCGCCTCATTCACTCCTACGAGCAAAGCACCGACCTGAAGGGCGCTGCTCTGATAGGGAGGTGTCCATGCCGAACGTGAAGCCATCCACTGTCCTCGGTCGTCAACTCGGCGACGAACTCCGCCGCCTGCGCGAGGCGGCGGGTCTCACCACCGCCGCAGCGGCGAAGGCCCTCGACTGCACCGGCGGCAAGATCAGTCGGATCGAGAACGGCCACGTGCCGGTTCGGACACCTGATCTCGTCGCACTCATGGACGCGTACGGCGTGAGCGCCCCAGAAACTCGTGAGCGCCTGGGCGCCCTGGCTCGGAGGGCCAACCGCCGTCGGCGAGAGGGCTGGTGGCATCAGTACGGATCGGTTCTCGCCGACGCCTACCGCGACTACATCGAGATGGAAGACATCTGCGACAGCATCAGGACCTTCCAGGCCCAATTGGTACCGGGGCTGCTCCAGACCGCCGAGTACGGTCGGGCCGTCACCGTCGCCTCACGCGCGTGGCACAGCGCGGAGGAGGTCGACCAGTTCGTACAGGTGCGGCTGGCTCGGCAGGAACGACTCGCCGGTGAGAGGAAAGTCGAACTCTGGGCCATCCTCGCCGAAGGCGTGCTCCGCCAGCAGGTGGGCGGCCCGACCGTGATGCGTGACCAGCTGGAACACTTGGCAGACATGGCGGAACAGCCCAACATCACTGTCCAGGTGCTGCCGTTCTCGCGTGGGGCGCACTCCGGTATGTTCGGGCCATACCTGCTGATGAGCTTTCCGCGGATCGCGGCGCAGAGCCTCGTACTGACGGAGACTCCGACGGGCAATATTTGGATGGAACAGGAGTCCGAGGTCGCCCGGTACCGGGAGCTCTTCGACGATGCCCGTACGTCCGCGTTGCCACCCACGGAATCGCTCGGGCTGATTCGCCGCATCGCCAAGGAGCACAGACCATGAACCAGGCCCACTCTCCCGTACCCGACCTCACCGAAGCGTCGTGGCGCAGCAGCAGTTACAGCGGCGGCCAGGGCGAGTGCGTCGAGGTCGCCGACGGCGTCCCCGGCATCGTCCCCGTCCGCGACAGCAAGCGGCCCGCCGGGCCCGTGATCGGGTTCGGGCCCGGCGCTTGGCAGGTGTTCGTCACCCAGGTGTGCTGAGGAGCCGGGCCGCCAGGGTGCGGGCGCTCGCCGGGACGCCGCGGCGCGGTTCGCCGTACCGGGGGTGGGCCTGGTCCAGGGTGGGGAGGAGGCTGCGCGTGCGTTCGGCCGGGGCGCGGTCGAGGACGGTGGTGCCGGTTTCGGCTTCCTGGGTGGGGGCGTAGCCGGCTGCGCGGAGGACTGACAACGTCTCCTGCGGAGGGGCCGTGGAGATCAGGACGGTCGGGGCGATCCGGCGGAGGCGGAGTTTGGCCAGGCCGCGGGCCTGGGCCACCTCGGCGATCAGGGCGGTGTCGTCCGAGCGGACGCAGCAGGCGGAGCGGACGACCTTGAGCTGTCCGTGGGTGCGGGCGGTGTCCTTGATCGTGTAGGCCAGCGGCTGGGGCAGTGGGGTCCCCTGTTCGCTTGCCGCCGTGAGGCGGTCGAGGAGTTCGTCCGCGCCCCAGCCCGCGTCCAGGGCCCGGCGGATGGAGGCAGCGGTGATCCGCCAGACCACCGCGTGACCCTCGGACTCGATGTCGCCGACGGCGGACAGCAGGTCGGCGAGGGCGGGCGCGGGCGCGCCGGTGACGGTGGCGGTCAGGTCGCTCTGGAAGCGGGCCGTGTCGCTGGGCTCGGGCAGGGCCGCGTAGAGCGCTTCGCGCAGGTTGGTCACGGCCAGGGTCAGGGCGGGGCGGTCGGCCAGGTCCTCGCCCAGGCCCTCGGAGCCGCGGGCGGCCGGGTCGGCGCCCGCTCCGGGCACGGCCGGGTAGTGGTGGGCGGCGCCCGCCTCCAGCAGGTGGCACAGGGCCCGCCCGACGGGGGTGAGCGCGCCGTGGGCGACCACGCCGAGCAGGGCCGCCTCCTCCAGGGTGGCGGCCAGCCGGTCTAGCAGTTCGTCGCCTCCGGTCAGGGTTCCGGTGCCGTCTTCGGCCAGGTGGGCGCGCAGGGCGGGCCGGAACCATGCGGCCAGGACGAGGAGTTCGGCGTATCCCCGCGCGTTGCCGGTGAGGCCCTGTCCTTCGGGGAGGGTGGCGAGAGCCCGCAACACTCCGGTGCGCAGGGTCACGGCGTCCTCGTCGCTCGGGCTGATGAGCGCGACCGGGGTCTCGTCGGGGTCCGGCCAGTGGCTGAGGACTTCGGGGACCACCGCCCAGGCTGCCAGCAGCGGCAGCAGCTTGCCCGCGGGCGGGGCGGCGGCCCAGGCGTCGTAGCGGTCACTGGGCAGGAGCCGGGCCGAGGGCTTGGGGGTTTTGGGGTTCCGGCGACCCCGGGCCGCGGGGGCCGGTTCCTCGTTCTGGGGCGCGGCCAGCCCGGCGTTCACGGCGAGGTCGAGCCACAGCCGGGTGTCGGCCTCGTCCGCCCCGGCCGCGTTGGCCAGCCGCCGGGTGTCCCGGACGGCGATCCCACCCGCCTTGCGGATGGCGACCGGCTGGGCGGCCAGCGCCCGCAGGACCAGTTCGGCCCGCCAGGCGGCCGCCGCAGCGGCCGTGCCGCCCTCGCCTTCCCAGCCGGACGGCAGCGGCGCGGTGGCCGTGAGCGGCTCCGGTTCCAGGCGGGGCATGGGTGCCGTGCCCTCGTCGCGGAGCGCACGCGCGACTTCGTACGGAAGCTCCACCAGGTCGGCCCCTACGGGGACCACGAGCCCACGCGCGGCCAGCCAGTCGGTGCCCTCGTCGCCGCTGCCGGCGTCCCGGAAGACGTACTTGGAGTCCGGGCCCGCGTACTGCGTCCCGGACCGGCTGACGAAGCAGTGGGTGCGCAGCAGGGGCGGACCGGGCACCAGGTGATCCAGCAGCTCCCGGGCGCGAGACGGGGCGTCGGCAACCAGCGCCCGTACATGGGCGGGGTCGGCGAGGATCTCGGTGATCAGCTCCTGGGCCTGGTCGCGGGTACGGGCCGCCCCCTCGCCGAAGAGGGTCGCGGCAATCCGCTTGACCTCGGGGGCGTTGTAGGCGGAGGTCAGCAGCCGGGCGGCGGTGCGCCCGTAGCCGTCGAACCCGGCGGCCCGGACGTGCAGCAGCGGCGGCAGCGCCAGTTCGCCCTTGGGCGCGGGAAGCAACAGCGCGCGCTCCCGCAGTCGGGTGAGCGTGCGCTCCGCCCGCCGCCGCTTCTCCCCCGGCTCGAACCAGGCCAGTACGTCCCGCTCGGCCACCAGCCGGTCCGCGGGCTCCACCGGCGCCACGGGCCGGTGCTGCTGCCAGGGATACCGGGGGCCGGCCTCGGCATCGCCGCCCGCGACAGGGCCGTGCCGCTCCAGAGCAAGCGCGGCGATGGAGGCCAGCAGCGCCAACTCCCCTGCCGTGCCTGCCATCAGGCCGTGGCCCACCGACGCGTCGGTGAGCAGGTGCTCGGCGAGCTCGGGGAGGGTGGTGATCTGCCGGTACTCGGCGGCGAGCGGCAGATCCCGCTCCTCCAGCAGGGCAGTCAGCCGCTCGGCATCCAGGGTGCCGAGCCATTTCGCCAGGGCGGTACGCGCGTTCACCCAGCCAGCGTAGCGCCGGCCGGCCACCCCGCAGGGGTGAACCAGCGGCGTCACCTCAAGCCCCGCCCAACACCGGCGCAGGCACCTGCCCGCGGACCTGCCCGGCACCTTGCGCACCTCCGAGGCGGCGGGGTCGGCGGAGCCCGCCGAGTCCCTGGGGAGGTTGGCCGGGAGGGTTCGCGTCCTCGATCGCCTGCCTCCGGCCGAGTACGTCGAACTGCCCGTGGGCGGCTGGGAGTTTCGGCAGTTGCGCCACCACCTGTTCTGGCTCGACGCCGTTCCGATGGACGAGGGCGAGGGGGGACCTCCCCTTCGCGGCTGCCGTGCGGTGATCGCCGGGGCGTTCCGGTGGTCTGTACGAGGGAGGTGGGGTGGGGTCTGTGGGTTTGGGGGGTGGGGTGGGGCCGGGGGTGTGCATAGGGTGGTTCACGAGGCCGCATCGTGCCGTTGACCTGGCGCTTTGCGGGGAGTGAGCTCGCAGAGGGATGGGGCGGCGCGGATGCGTGAGCTGGTGGAGACGGCGCAGCGGTGGGTGGCCGAGGGTCGGGGCGGGTTCCTGGCCAGGCCCGTCACGGAGCAGGGTTTCGGGCCGCGGGACCCCGCCGGTGCCGTGCTGGTGGACGGCCGCGGCGCGTGTGTCGGGGCGTTGTACAACGGGGTGTTCGACGCGGAGCTGACCGCCGACGCGGCCGCCATGCCCGAGGGGCGGACCGCGCGGGTGTGCGAGGTGTCGGTGGCCGGAGCCGAGGCGGTCGAGGCCCGGCTGACCTGCGGCGGGTCCGCCGAGATCCTGCTCCAGCCGCTGTCCGCGGTACCCGCCGAGTGGTGGGAGCTGCTCGGGCAGGGGGCCGGGGTGGCGCTGGTGACCCGGCTGAACGAGGCCGCCGACCAGGCGGTCAGCGAGGTCGTACGGGCCGTCGACACCCCCCGTGACGATGCGGCGCGGCGGGCCGGGGAGCTGCTGGCCACCCGGCGGCCCGGGCGGGACGCGCTGTACGGGCAGTCCGGGCTGGTGTTCGTGGAGGCCTACCCCTCGGCTCCGTACCTGGTCGTCGGCGGGGGCGGGGAGCTGGCCGACGTCATCGGGCGGCAGGCCGCCCTGCTGGGCTGGAGCGCGGTGACCGTGGAGGACGGGGCGGCGGCCGGGAAGCTCCTGGCCGATCACCGGGACGCCGCCTGCCTGGTGATGCTCAGCCACGACCCGGCCTTCGACGTCCCCACCCTGCGGGACGCGCTGACGCTCGGCGTCCCGTACGTGGGGGCGCTCGGTTCGCGGCGGACGACCGCGCGGCGCCGCGAAGGGCTGGTCGCCGCCGGGGTGGGGGAGGCGCGGCTGGCGCTGGTGCACGGTCCGATCGGGCTGGACCTGGGGGCGCGGACGCCCGCGGAGACGGCGTTGGCGATCTGCGCCGAGATCCTGGGCGTGCTCGGCGGGCGCGAGGCCCGGGCCCTGCGCGACTCGGACGGTCCGCTGCGCGGCTGATGCCCTCCGGCCCGGTACGAGGCCGGTCCGGCACGCGGTGCGGTACAGCACGAGGCCGGTCCGACGCGAGGCCGGTCCGACGCGAAGTGCGGTGCGGCTCAGGTGTCGCCCAGGGCGTGCTTGAGCTGGGCCTTGTTCATGTCCGAGCGGCCGTGCACGTTGCGGCGCTTGGCCTCCGCGTAGAGCTGGTCGTACGTGGGCCCCTGCGCCCCGGAGTGGGAGTGCAGGCCGCCGCGCCGCGACGAGGACAAGTCGTCGAGGGACTCCTTGCTGGCGGTCTTGGACTCGCCGGCGCGGGCGCGTTCCTTGTTGACGGTCCGGGCCGCGATCTCCTCGGCCTTCTTCTCGGACTCGCCGCGCCGCTCGACGCTCTCCTTGATGTGCTCGTACTGGCGTTCACGCTTGGGGGAAGATCCGCGGGGCATGGCCGCCCTCCTCTGGCGCTCGGCGTTCTTGCGGCGCCGTCGCTGTCCGTTCGGTGCCTTCGTCGCTTACCCCGGATGCAGCAAGCTATCCGCTCCCGAACAGCGCATAACACATCAAAGTGCGAGAAAATACTCACATGGACTCGACCCTGAGCGTGGACTCGACCCTGACCGACATCGCATGGTTCCTCGTGGTCGGGCTCGTCGTGGTGGGCTTTCTGCTCGGCGCCTTCTGGCTGGGCAAGAAGGTCCGGGCGCAGGAGCCCGCCCCACCGTCGGCGGAGAGCCAGCCCCATCTCCCGGAGGGAGGGGCGGTGTACGAGGTGCGCGAGGAGCGGGAGCACGTGGAGTTCCCGGAGAGCGGCCTGCGCCCGCACGAGATGCAGGGCTACGGGAACTTCGGCTCCACCACCCACAGCCATCAGGAAGAGGCGCGGGCGGAGCGGGAGTCCGGATACGGGCACGTGGAGGGGCCTGGACCGCACCCGCAGCCGGGCTCTCCTCCGAACTCGGGGCGCGGCGCCCACGACTAGAGCGGGGCCGGGCCGGCCTCCCGGACGGACCTCTGTCCGACCTCTGACCCGCCCCCGCGCGGGTCAGAGGTCCGTCCGGAGGCGGAGGACCTCCGGTGGCGGGTGGCGGGCCGATGTGTGGCGGACCTCCGCCGCGAGCGGAGGGTCCAGCGGCCGGAAGGGGATCTCGCCGAGGCCGATGGCGGTGACCGTCGCCGGGGACGCGTCCTCCTGACCCGCCTCCCCTTCCCGTTCCCCCGCCTCCGCTTCCCGCCCCGCCACGGCCCGCGCCACCTCGGCGCGCAGGGCCGCGGTCAGCGGGCTCGACACGAGCGGGGCCTCGTCCCCGCCCGGCAGCGCGAGGACCAGGGCGAGCGGGCGGCGCGGGGTGCCCGTGTAGCCGACGACCGCCGCGTCCCGCACGTTCGTATGCCGGAGCTTGCTCCAGCCGCGCCGCCCCGCCGGGTAGGACTGGTCCAGCCGTTTGACGACCAGGCCCTCGATGCCGCTGGCGGGCAGGGTCTCGTACCAGGTGGCCGCCAGCTCGGGGTCGGTCGTCATCGGGACGGGCTGCAGCGGCGGGCCCAGCGGCAGCAGCAGCTCCACCAGCAGCGCCCGGCGGCGCTCGTACGGGCGCCCGCGCAGGTCCAGCCCGGCCAGTTCCAGGACGTCGAAGGCGGCGTACGAGGCCGGCAGGCTCCGCGCCAGGACGGCGGCGCGCGCCGCCGTGGCCGCGGCCCGGCGCTGGACGAGCGCGAAGTCGGTGCGGCCCGCGTGCCAGACCACCACCTCCCCGTCGAGGACCGTCCCAGCCGGCAGCTGCCGGGCGGCGGCGGCCAGGTCGGGGAAGGCCGCGGTGACGATCCGGCCGGAACGCGCCTGGAGCACGACGTCCGCCTCCGACCGCAGGACGACGAGGCGGTGGCCGTCGAACTTCGGCTCGTACGCGAGGCCCGCCCCGCGGGGCAGGGTCCGTACGGCGGCGGCCAGCGCGACGCGGATCACGGCCGGGGCCGGCCGGGCTGCCGGCCCGGAAGCCGGCCGGCCTGGTTGAGGTTGGTCAGGGGCCCGAAGAGGTCTCCGTCGAGGGCCAGCCGCGGCGCGATGTCGTCGGCGAGGAACACCAGGTCGGAAGCGGTGCGGCAGTCCGCGACCTCGTCCCAGGACACGGGCGCGGAGACGGTGGGGCGCGCCCGCGCGCGCAGCGTGTAGGGGGCGGCGGTCGTCTTCGCGGCGGCGTTCTGGCTGTGGTCGACGAACACCTTGCCCGGGCGCAGGGCCTTGGCCATGCGGTGCACGACCAGGTCGGGGAGCTCGCGCTCGGCCTCCTGCGCGAGCTGTTTGGCGTACGCCGACACCTGCCCGGAGGGGGTCGGCTCCAGGGGGACGGCCAGGTGGAGGCCCTTGGAGCCGGAGGTCTTGGCGTAGGCGTGCAGTCCGTCGGCGGCGAGGCGCTCCCGCAGCCAGAGGCCGGCGGCGCAGCACTCGACGACGGTGGCGGGCGGGCCGGGGTCGAGGTCGAGGACCATCCGGTCGGCGACGGCGGGGCTGCCGGCGGTCCACTGGGGGGTGTGGAACTCCACGACGAGGTTGGCGGACCACATGAGGGTGGCCATGTCGGCGACGACGACCTGTTCGGCGGACGCGTCCTCGGAGCGGGGCACGGGGGTGGTCTTCACCCAGGTGGGCGTACCGGGCGGCGGGTTCTTGGTGAAGAAGCGCTGGCCGTCCGGACCGTCGGGATAGCGCAGGAAGGACACGGGCCGGTTGTGGATGTGGGCGAGGAGGGAGCCCGCGACCGTGGCGTAGTAGTGGAGCACCTCGCCCTTGGTGAAGCCGGTCTCCGGGTAGAGGACCTTGTCGAGATTGCTGAGCGCGATGCGACGGCCCTCCACCAAAGTGATCGGCGTCATACGATGAGATTGCCACGAAACAGGAGGAACCGTGCGATCCATTTGGAATGGGGCGATCTCCTTCGGCCTGGTCAGCATTCCGATCAAGCTCGTGAACGCCACCGAGAGCCACTCGATCTCCTTCCGCCAGATCCACCTCGCCGACGGCGGGCGGGTCCGCTACCGCAAGGTGTGCGAACTGGACGGCGAGGAGGTCTCGGGCGCCGAGATCGGCAAGGGGTACGAGGAGGCCGACGGGTCGATCATCCCGATCACCGACGACGACCTGGCCCAGCTGCCCCTGGCCACCGCCAAGACGATCGAGATCATGTCGTTCGTGCCGGCGGAGGAGATCGATCCGCTGCAGATGGACGCGGCGTACTACCTCGCGGCGAACGGGGCCACGGCGGCGAAGCCGTACACGCTGCTGCGGGAGGCGCTGAAGCGGAGCCGGAAGGTCGCGATCGCCAAGTACGCGCTGCGGGGGCGGGAGCGGCTGGGCATGCTGCGGGTGGTCGACGACGTGATCGCGATGCACGGCCTGCTGTGGCCGGACGAGATCCGGGCGCCCGAGGGCGTGGCCCCGGAGGGTTCGGTGTCGGTACGGGACGCCGAACTCGACCTGGCGGACGCGCTGATGGCGACGCTCGGGGAGGTGGAGATGGCCTCGCTGCGCGACGACTACCGGGAGGCCGTGGAGGCGATGGTCACGGCGAAGGCGGGCGGGGCCTTCGAGCCGTCGGAGGTGGCGGCGGCACCGGCGGGCGGGCAGGTGATCGACCTGATGGCCGCACTGGAGAAGAGCGTACGGGCGGCCAAGGCCTCCCGCGGCGAACCGGGGTCCGGCGCGGAGCCGGACGCGACGGCGGGCGCGGGACCGGACGCGGGGTCCGGGTCGGGTGCGGAGTCCGGGGCGGGGGCCGAGGTGACGCCGATCCGGCGCAAGGCGGCGGCCGCGTCGCCGAAGGCGGTCGGCGGGAAGAAGTCGACGGCGGCGTCCGCGAAGAAGACGGCGTCGGCGGCGACGAAGAAGACCACCGCGACGACGGCGGCCAAGGCGACGAAGTCGTCCGCGAAGTCGGCGCCGGCGAAGGCGGGCGCGGTCAAGTCCACGGCGGCCAAACCCACTTCGGCGAAGTCGGCGGGATCCACGAAGAAGGCCTCCACGGCGAAGAAGGCAACCCCGGCGGCCCGGAAGCGAACCTCCGCCTGACGGGTGGCCGCTTCCTGACACCCGGGGCCGGTACGGCCCGGGTCGCGGAGCGCCTGAGCGTTTGAGCGCCCGGGGGCGGCCGGTCCGCCCGAGGCGGGTCGGTGTGACGCCGGGACCGATGGCCCCGGTGCGGGATCCCGATGTGCGCGCCTGGGCGGCGCCTCCGCGTACGGGTTCGGAACCTTGGCCCCGGGGGCGGGGCGGGGGCCTCGGCGCCGCGGCACGGGGCACCGCCTCGGGTCCGGAGGCGGAACCCCGCTGCTCGGGAGCGCGGTCCGGTGCCGGGGAACCGCGGCGCGCCGCGGGGGCCGGAGGCGGGACCCCGGCGCACAGGGCGGCCCGAACCCCGGCGCCCGGAGGCGGGATCCCGTTGCCGGGGCGAGCCGGGGCCGGTGCCCCCTGCCCGGGAGCGGGTCCCGTTGCCGGGGAGGGCGGGCCGAACCCCGGCGCCACGGGCGATCCGACAACGCGGCGAGCGTGCGGGCCAGGAACGCCGCGTGGCAGGAGCGAGTGTGACGACACCCCCTAGAGCCAGGTTCTGGTGTCGCGGGCCAGGGTGAACAGGGCTTCCACCTCCGAGGGTTCGAGGACGACGGGCAGGCTGCCGAGCTCCGGGGCGGCCGTCCCGGGCTGGAGGACACGGAGGTCCCGGACGGTGGGCGCGACCTCGACGCGGGAGGCGTCGGCCACCGCCAGGGCCCCGGTGACGGTGACGCGGGGCGTCAGGACGCGGTCGGTACGGCCTCCGATGGCCCGGGCGGCCGACGGTCCCGCCGTACGGTTCCCACCGGGCCGGGTGGACAGCGGCCCCTCCGTACGGTCACCGGCGGGCCGGGTGGAAACCGGCCCCGCCGTACCGTCCGCGGCGGAACGGCCGCTCAGGGCCCGCTCGGTACGCTCCCCGGCGGCGCCGGCGGTCCGGGGGTGCGGGGCCCGCTCCGTGCGGTCCCCGGCGACCCCGGCGACCCCGGCGGCCCCGGCGACGCCGGCGGTCCGGGGAGTCCGGGCACACTCCGTGCGATCCCCGGCGGGCCGGGTGGACGGTAGCCCCGCCGTACCGTCCGCGGCGGAACGGCCGCTCAGGGCGCGCCCCGCGCGGCCTCCGGCGGGCCGGGCGGCCGACCGCCCCGCCGTACCGTCCGCGGCGGCGCGGGTCGTCAGGGCCAGTTCGGCGCGGGCGGCGGCGCGGCGGGCCCAGCGGGGGTCCGGGCGGGGTTCCGCGCGGCCGACGGCGATGAGGAGGTCGCCGACCGCGGCGCGCTGGCGCCGGCCCGGGACCGTGCGGACGCAGAAGATCCCCGCCGGGCCGATGAGCAGGTGGTCGATGCGGCCGAGTCCGGGCAGCGGGACGCAGTGCAGGACCCGCCAGCCGTGCGCCTCCAGGGCGTCGAAGGCGTCCCCCGACCGCTGCTGGGCCGCCAGGTCCTGGCGGAGCCGGTGGCGTGCCCGGGTGCCCGCCGTTCCGTGGTCCAGCTCGCCCAGCAGGCTCTCGCCGGGGCGGTTGGGCGCCAGGTCCTCGTCCGGCGGGAGCGCGAGGCCCCGCAGCTCCGCCGCCGTGGGCACCGGGGGCGGACCGATCGAGACGCCGGCCGTCAGGAACGGCCGCAACACCCGTACCACCGCGTCGCGTTGGTCGTCCGCGAGGACGCTGATCCGGTTGGCCTGCCGGTCGTACCAGGCCACCGCCCGACCATCCGGCAGGTTGACGTACAGCCGCCCGCGGCCGGGCCTCCCGCTCGGTACGACCCTGAGTCCCCTCATCGCCCTCACCCCCGCCGTCCATGGGAGCAGCCGGGCTGCCCGGGGGCAATCCCCCGGCGGTGTAACGACTCCGACGGAACCCTGCGACGCCGCTGTTACACGAACGGGGCCCTGCCGCAACGGCCGCCGCCTACGTTGGTCCCACCTGGACCCGCCAGGCCCCGGCCCGCACCGAAGGACTTCCCGTGAGCACCGTCAGCCGCCGCACTCTCGTTCGCGCCGCCGCCGTGACCGTCTGCGCCGGAGGCCTGCTGGCCCTCCCCGCGGCCGCGGCGCTGGCCGAGGGTGTGCCGGCGGCCGCGGCGGCGCATTCGGCGGGCCCCCAGCGGACGCTGCTCAAGAGCCTCTCGCTGGCGGACGGCATGTCCACGGCGAAGGTCTACCGCGTCGGCAAGGGCGCGTACGAGGCCGACATCCTGACCGCGGACGGCCACAAGGCCGCCACCCTGACCAGCCGCGACGGAGTCGCCGGCACCGGCGGCGCCGGGGAGCTGCGCGCTTCGCTGGACGCGGACGGGCGGCTGACCTCCTGGGTGGGCGACGCTCCGGCACGGGGCGCCGGGCACGCCGTCGCGGGCGACGGACACAAGACCGGGACCCGGAGCGGACAGGTCGTCCCGGCCTCGCTCCCGGCGTCGGGGTCCGGCTCCGGCTCCGCGTCGGGTTCCGCGTCCGGCCCGGGATCTTCGCCGCGTGCGGGAGAGGCCGGCGGCAACCGCGTCGTGGCCACCGGGCCGGTCGACGCGCTGCGCCTGAACACGCTGGCCGACGAGCCCGGCGAGGGTGTCCTGCTGCTCGCGGCGGGCGGCGGGATCGCGGCCGTCGGCGCGGCCGGGCTGGGCTTCGCCATGCTGCGGCGCGGGCGTACCGAGGGCTGACGCGCAGGTCACGGGCACCTCCGTCCACCCGGACGGGGGCGGTGGGCAAAAAGGACGTACCTCCGCATAAGGTTGACGCTGCGGGTGCCGCATCCCTCTGGTGCCCCATCGCCCACGCCGTGGACAGGAGGATGCAGGGCCCCGTGAAGCCGTACCCGTACCCGCCGCACCCGTACCCCCCGTACCCGCCGTTCCCCACTCCCGCCACCTTCGCCGTGCCCGCCGCACCCGCCCGGCCTTCCGGGGTGTTCCGGCGCAGGGCCGCGGGTGCCGTGCTGCTGGTGGGCTGCCTGCTGCCCGTACTGGCGGGCTGCGGCGACGGCGGCGGGCTGGCCGCGGCGGGTTCCACGCCCACGGCGAGCGGCCCCGTCGACCTGTGGCCCGGGCGGCAGGGGGCGGCCGTACCTCCCGCCGACCCCGGTGGCGCGCCGCCCGAGTACGTACAGGGGATCACGCCCGTCCGGAACCAGAACGTGCGCGAGGTGGATCCGGTGGCCATCGTCCAGGCGGAGGTGCGCGCCCACGCGAACGCCGATGTCGGCGCCGACGGGATGCCCGCGGAGACGGCGGCGGCGATCGCGGCGTGCGGTGGCGGTGGAGGGGGAGGTGGAGGCGAGGGGACGAAGTGCCCGGTCCTGGAGCCGTACTACCGGGACCTGACCGGCAACGGCCGGGACGAGCTGATCGTCGGCATCGAGCTGCCGGACCGGATGATGTCCGTACGCGTGTACACGGCGGACCCCGACGGCCGGCTCAACCGGATCATGGCGACCACGGACACGGTCATCGGCGTGGAGCTGGCCGGGCGGGACGTGGTCCTGCGGGTGCCCAGCGGGAACAACGGGTACGAGCTGATCACCGCCTGGTCCTACGACGAGAAGCAGCGCACCATGCTGCCCACGCGCGATCAGATCGTACGGGTGCCCTCGGCTCCGCGGACGACGCCCGCGACGCCAACGACGGCCACACCGGCCACACCGCCCGCGACAGCGGGCACGGCGGCCGGGTCCAGCGCGCCGTGAGCCTGCGGCTGCCCGCGTGGACGGCCACGCTGACCTGGAAGTCCGCGTGCTTCATCGTCGTGATGTGCTGCTCGCTGGCGGCCGTCCTGGGTGCGCTCGTGCACGTGGAGGTGACCCGGCAGACGGTGTCCACGGCGCGGGAGAAGGCACTCGCCAAACTGCACGACGTCTCCCACGCCTACGAGGCGGGCGAGCCCCTGCCGCCCGAGTCCGGGCTCGATCCGGAGGCGCTCCCGCCGGAGCTGCGGGAGCTGGCCCTCGGCGGCCACCGCGGGACGGTCGTGGGCGACTACCGGGGCCGTCCGACGATGTGGGCGGCCGCGCCGGCGGACGGGCGGGTGCTGGCCACCGCCGTCGACTACGCGCAGAGCGCGCGGACGATCAGCGGGCTCGACAACGCGATCATCGGGTCCTCGGTGCTGGCGATCGGCGGAACGCTGCTGGTGGGTGCCTTCGCGGTGACGCGGGTGACGCGGCGGCTGCACCAGACGGCGACGGTGGCGCGGCGGATCACGCAGGGCGACCTCGACGCGCGGGTGGGCGACCCCCGTACGAAGGACCCCGCGCGGCGCCAGGACGAGGTGGCGACGGTCGCCGGGGCCCTGGACACGATGGCGGGGAGCCTGCAGGCGAAGCTGGAGAGCGAGCAGCGGTTCACGGCGGACGTGGCGCACGAGCTGCGCACGCCGCTGACCGGTTTGCAGGCGGCGTCGGAGCTGCTGCCGGAGGGGCGGCCGACGGAGCTGGTGCGGGAGCGGGTGCACACGATGCGGCAGCTGACCGAGGACCTGCTGGAGATCTCCCGGCTGGACTCGGGCGGCGAGGAGGTGGACACGGACCTGCACCAGCTGGAGCGGCTGGTGCGGCGGGTGGTGCGGGCGTCCGGGACGGACACGGAGGTGGTCGTGGTCCGGGACGCGCACGTGGAGACGGACCGGCGGCGGCTGGAGCGGGTCCTGGGGAACCTGGTGGCGAACGCCCACAAGCACGGGCGGGCCCCGGTGGTGGTGACGGTGGACGGGCCGGTGGTGACGGTACGGGACCACGGGGACGGCTTCCCGGACTACCTGGCGGCGCACGGCCCTCAGCGGTTCCGCAGCGGGGGCAAGGGGCACGGCCTGGGCCTGACGATCGCGGTGGGCCAGGCGGAGGCGATCGGGGCACGGCTGGCGTTCCGCCCGGCGGAGGGCGGCGGCGCGGCGGCGATCCTGACCCTCCCGACGACACCCCCGTAAGCCGGCCCTGACGGGACGGAGGCCCGGGCGGACCCTGGCGGGGCGGAGGCCCGGTCGGACCCTGGCCGGGCGGGTTCCCGGCCCCGCCACTTGGCCCCGCCGCTCAAGCCCCCGTCGCTCCGCCTTCGGCCGTTACGGGCGCGGGGTCTTCGTCCACGGCCAGCGCGGCTTCAGCTTCGGCTTCTCCCCGCCCGGGCGGAACTCGTACTTCCACCCCTTCTGGAGCCCGAGCCGCTTCGAGTACCCCGACGGGACCCGCTCGTAGAGCAGCACCGTGGGCGGGGCGTCGGGCGCGGGGACCGGGATCTCGTACCACTTCGGGGGGTGACCGGTCAGGCCGAGGATGACCGGCAGCACCCTGCCGTCCATCGGGCCGCCTTCGAAGGGGGTCGGTTGGCTTCTCACGCCACCAGTGTCACAGCAGGTGGGCGGCCTCGGAGACCACGGGGATCACGCGGCGGGCCAGGACCCCGACCGGGCCGTCCGCCGACTCCAGGGCGAGGGCGGCGCGGGCCGCGGCCGCCGTTTCGGGGTCGGTGGCGGCCGTGGCGGTCAGCAGGGCGATGAACTGGTCGAGCAGCCAGTCCCGGAGCGAGTCGACGTCCGGCTGCTTGCCCTCGTCGATCCAGATCAGCGAGGCGGCCTCGACCGCGGTGATCCACGTACGGACCATCATCCGCAGCCGCGGACCCGGAGCCGGGGTGCCCAGGTGGTAGAGGATCTGCCCGGCGGCGGCCCGGCGGATGCCGTCCACCGTGGCCGTCGTACGGGAGGTCTCGACGACGCTGCCGCCTTGCAGGAGCGCGGAGAAGCCGGCGTGGTGCTCGTCGACGAAGGCCAGGTAGCGGTCCAGGGCACGGGAGAGGCGCTGGGTCAGGGGCCCTTCCTGGGGCTCGGCGAAGCACAGTTCGAGGACGTCCGCCGCGGAGCGCAGGGCGGCTTCGTAGAGCTGCTGCTTGCCGCCCGGGAAGTAGCGGTACACGAGCGGGCGGGACACCCCGGCGGCTTCCGCGACGTCGTCCAGCGAGACGTCCTCCGGCGCCCGGTGCGCGAACAGCGAGAGGGCGGCGTCGAGGAGTTGGGCTCGCCGCTCCTCGACGCCCAGTCTGCGGTAGGCGCGTACGGTCATGACCGCAGGGTAGCCCGGCGGTGGTGGCCTCAGGCCAGGAGTCCGGAGCTCTTCCACAGCTTCCGGCCGACGCCGCGCAGGATGCCGATGTCGTCGAGGAAGTCGGTGAGCCGCTTGGCGCCGCTCTGCATGACCTCGCGCCGGTGGCCGCTGGCCTTGACCTGGGCGACGGCCTCGCGGCGGTCCAGGCCGATGTTGTCGTAGACGGTCGGGTTCACGAAGGCCAGCGAGAAGACGCGGGCGGCCTCGCCACAGCTGATCCGGGTGAGTTCCTGCTCCCAGCGCGGGGCGGTGAGCATCTGACGGCGCAGCTCCTCGCGGGCGTAGCGGACGTGCCGGGCCTCCTCGATGACGTGGATCCGGGTCACGCCGCGGACCAGCGGCTGGATGCGCTCGTCCGGGAAGGTCAGGCGCTGCATCCAGTCGAGGATCTCCTCGCCGAGGAGGGTGCAGGCGAAGGAACCGGGGGTGGTGGAGACCGTCTTGAGGATGCGCGCGAGGTTGTGGTTCGTGCGGGAGACCGGGTACTCGGGGGCTCCGCCCTTGTGGATCATGCGGGCGAACATCATCGAGTGGCGGCACTCGTCGGCTATCTCGGTGAGGGCGTAGCGGACGTGGTTGCTGGTCAGCGACTTGTCGTAGATGTGCCGGACCAGGAGCTGCATGAGGATGATCTCGAACCAGATGCCCAGCGAGCCGAGCGCCGCCGCCTCGTGGCGGGAGAGCTCGATGCGCTGCTCCTCCCCCATCTTCTTCCAGAGCGGGGTGTCGTAGAGGGAGAGGAGTTCCGGGGGCCAGTAGTACTTGCCCTCGATGGGCGGGGCGTCCCAGTCCAGTTCCTTGTCGGGGTCGAAGGAGTGCTTGGCCGAGGATTCGAGGAGCCGCTCGGCGATCTGCTCGCGGTCCTTGAGCAGGCCGAGAGCGTCCCTCAGGGCGGCTCGATCGGTCACCGTCGTCATGGCTTCGGACACCTCGTTCGTTGGGTTGCCGGCGGTCACTGCTTATAAGACTGCTTGTCAGCAAGGCCGTCAATCCCCCGCGCACGACTTGTTGACCCCGCGTCTACCAACGTGTGACGCTGCCAACTGTCCAGTCCTGTACGGAAGTACGTGACACGAGGTGGTGCCAGTGTCGACGCACGAGCTCTACACCAGCGACCCGGGCGCGGGAGTCTGGCAAGTCCCCGCCTCCGGCTCGGCCCGTTTCAGCTGGGAGTACGACAGCGGCCGCGAGCGGCTCCTCGCGCTCTACCAGAAGGGCAAGGACAAGCAGTGGGACGGTGCCAAGCGCATCGACTGGGGCATCGAGGTCGACCCGTACGACCCGCTGGGCACCCCGGACGACGTCCTGACCCTGTACGGGACCCGGCACTGGGCCAAGCTCACGGAGAAGGACAAGGGCGAGCTGCGCCGGCACTACGCGTCGTGGAACTTCAGCCAGTTCCTGCACGGCGAGCAGGGCGCGATGGTGTGCGCGGCGCGGATCGTGGAATCGGTGCCGGACCTGGACGCGAAGTTCTACTCCGCCACGCAGACCATGGACGAGGCCCGGCACGCGGAGGTCTTCGGGCGGTTCCTGCACGAGAAGGTCGGGATGCTGTACCCGATCAACGACAGCCTCCAGGGGCTGCTCGGCGACACCCTGCGCGATTCCCGGTGGGACATGCCGTACCTCGGGATGCAGGTGCTGATCGAGGGGCTGGCCCTGGCGGCCTTCGGCATGATCCGCGACACGACCGACAAGCCGCTGCCGAAGCAGATCCTGGCGTACGTGATGCAGGACGAGGCCCGGCACGTGGCCTTCGGGCGGATGGCTCTGCGGGACTACTACCGGCAGTTGACGGACACCGAGCGGCGCGAGCGCGAGGAGTTCGTGATCGAGGGCTGCTACCTGATGCGGGACCGGCTGCGCGGGGTCGAGGTGCTGGAGAACTTCGGGATCCCGAGGAAGGAGGCGGAGGAGTTCAGTGAGCAGTCGGAGTTCCTGCACCTGTTCCGGAAGCTGCTGTTCAGCCGGATCGTGCCGTGCGTCAAGGACATCGGGCTGTGGGGCGAGCGGCTGCAGAAGGCGTACCTGGACATGGGCGTCTTCGAGATGGGCAACTCCAACCTGGACCTGCTGATGAGCCAGGACGAGGAGATCGCGGAGGCGCTGGACCGCGAGCGGTTCGCGGCGGAGGAGGCCGAGCGCGTGGCGGAGGTCGGGGCCGCGATCGCCTCGGGCGCCGAAACCTGACACCCGACCCCGACGCCCGAAACCTGACCCCGGCACCCGGCACCCGAAACCTGACACCCGGTCGCGCCGCCGCGCCGTCAAGGCGCGGTGCGGCCCCCGATTCGCGGAGCGGACGCGGGCGGTGCCGACAGGGCCGCCTGCATCACCGAACGGGCGATCGGCGCGGCCGCCCCGTTGCCGCTGATGTCGCCGCGCACCGCCGACGCGTCCTCGACGACGACCGCGACCGCGACCGCCGGCAGGGCGGCGCCGCCCTCCGCCTTCGCCCAGGAGATGAACCAGGCGTACGGGGTCCCCGCGTTGCCGACGCCGTGCTGCGCGGTGCCGGTCTTGCCGCCGACCACCGCCCCGGGGATGGCCGCGTTGCGGCCCGTACCGCTCTCCACGACCTTCACCATCAGCTCCTGCATCCGCAGTGCGGTGGCCGGGGTCATGGCCCGGCCCAGGGTGCGCTGGTCCCCGCGCCGGACCTGGGAGCCGTCGTCCTGGGTGGTGCGGTCCACCAGGTAGGGGGCCTTGAGGTCGCCGCCGTTGGCGACCGCCGCCGCCACCATCGCCATCTGCAGCGGCGTCGCCTTGGTGTTGAACTGCCCGATCGAGGACAGGGCCAGCTGGTCCTGGCTCATGTCGGTGTCGAAGTTCGACCGGGACACCCACGACGGCACCCGCAGCCCCTCGTCGTTGAACCCGAACCGCCGCGCCGCCTCCACCATCCCCCGCAGCCCCACGCGCACCCCGATCTTCGCCATCACCGTGTTGCAGGACCACTGCACCGCGTCCGCCATGGAGGCGTCCTGGCAGCCCGTGCCCGCGTTGGGCAGCAGGGTGCTGGTCCCGGGCAGCGGGTAGGGGTCGGGGGTCTCGGTCGGCGCGTCCACGTCGGTGACCGCGCCCGAGTCCAGGGCGGCCGCCGCCGTCACGATCTTGAAGGTGGAGCCCGGCGGGTACGTCTCGCGCAGCGCCCGGTTCAGCATCGGCTTGGCCGGGTCCGCGTTCAGCCGCTCCCAGGCCGCCTTGACCCGGCTGCCCGTCCCCGAGAGCACGGCCGGGTCGTACGAGGGACTGCTGACCAGCGCCAGGATCCTCCCGGTGGCCGGCTCCACCGCCGCGACCGCGCCGCGCTTGCCGGCGAGACCCGCGTACGCGGCCTCCTGCATCCCGGCGCGGATGGTGGTGGCGGCGTTCCCGCCGCCCGGGCGGCCGCGGGTGAGGTCGTACCAGAGGGGGAAGACCGAGAGCCCCGGGTCGGTGCCCGACAGGACCGCGTCCTCGGCGCGCTCGACGAAGCTGGTCCCGTACGTCTGGGAGGAGTAGCCGGTGACGGGCGCGTAGAGCGGGCCGTTGAGGTACGTCCGCTCGAAGCGCAGCAGCTGGCCGCTGTCGCGGGAGCCGGTGACCGGCCTTCCGTCGACCAGGATGTCGCCGCGCGGTTCGGCGTACCGCTCGATGACGGGGCGCTTGTTGGCCGGGTTCGCGCCGTAGGCGGCGGACTCCCAGACCTGGACCCGGGCGATGTTGACGAGCAGGGCCACCAGCAGCAGGGCGCAGAAGTACGCGCACCAGCGGATGTAGCGGATCACGCGGTGGCCTCCTGTGGTTCGGGCCTGCGGGCGCTGTCGCTCAGCCGGACCAGCAGGGCGACGATGATCCAGTTGGTGACGACGGAGGAGCCGCCCTGGGCCAGGAAGGGCATGGCCATGCCGGTGAGCGGGATCAGCCCGGTGACGCCGCCGGCGATGACGAACACCTGGAGGGCGACGATCGAGGCGAGCCCGGTGGCGAGCAGCCGGCCGAAGGGGTCGCGCAGCGCGAGCCCGGCGCGGAAGCCTCGGGCGACGAGGAGCCCGTAGAGCAGGAGGATCGCGGTGAGGCCGACGAGGCCGAGCTCCTCACCGGCGGTGGCCAGGATGAAGTCCGACTTGGCGGCGAAGCCGATGAGGAAGGACTGCCCGTGGCCGAGCCCGGCGCCGAGGAGTCCGCCGGCGCCGAAGGAGAAGAGGGACTGGGCGAGCTGGCCGGGGCCCTCGCCGCGCTCGATGGAGGCGAAAGGATTCAGCCAGTCGTCCACGCGGCTGTTCACGTGCGGCTCGAAGGTGCCGACGGCGTAGGCGCCGACCCCGGCCAGGACCAGGCCGATCGCGATCCAGCCGATCCGGCCGGTGGCGGTGAACAGCATGATCACGAAGAGTCCGAAGAAGAGCAGCGAGGTGCCGAGGTCCCGCTCCAGGACCAGTACGCCGACACTGAGCAGCCAGATCGCGAGGATCGGACCGAGCACCCGGCCGGGCAGGAGGCGGAGCTTCCAGAACAGCGTGCGGCCGGTGAGGGCGAGCGCGGTGCGGTTCGCGGCGAGGTAGGCCGCGAAGAAGACGGCGAGCAGGATCTTGGCGAACTCGCCCGGCTGGAAGGAGAGTCCGGCGAACCGGATCCAGATGTGCGCGCCGTTGACCGCCGGGAAGAAGACGGGGACGAGCATCAGCGTGAGGGCGGCCGTCACCGAGAGGTACGCGTAGCGCTGGAGCACGCGGTGGTCGCGGAGCCGGACGACGACGAGGACGAACAGCGCCACCCCGAGCGCGGACCAGAGGAGTTGGTCGTCGGCGGTGGGGTGGGCGGGGGTGGTCACGTCGAGGCGCTGGATGAGGACGAGGCCGAGGCCGTTGAGCAGGAAGGCGATCGGGAGCACGACGGGGTCGGCGTACGGCGCCCAGCGGCGGACGGCCAGGTGGGCGAGCAGCGCGGCGGCGGCCAGCCCGCCCGCGTAGCGGGCGGCGGAGCGGGGGACGTGGCCGGTGGTCGCGAGGCCGACGTGGAGATGACCGAGGGCGGCGATCAGGACGGCCCCGGCGAGGAGCGTCAGCTCGACGCCGCGGCGCCGGGGGGCGCGGGCGTCGGGAGGCGGCGGCGCGGGCTCCGCCACCTTCGCCGTCAGAGCGGTCATGGGGGAAACGTAGCAAGCGGACGGATGGTATGTCCGTTTATGTCATAGGGCGCCGAAGAGTCGTCACAAGCGGTCGGAATCAGCGGCGGAGCCCCGCGGGACCGTGACACCGATCGCCCCCGCCCCCTGCGGGGCGACGGGTCCCGCGGCCGTGCGGGCGAAGGCCGGGGCGGCGCGAGCGCCCCACCCCGCCCCCGCCACCCGGGTGATCCCGGCCGGCCCCGCCGACTCCGTTGGGGGATTTGTCATACCGGGCGTGGCAGCATCGGGCGCCCCGGAGGTGATCCCATGTCACATCGGCCGCTCCGCGCCGCCTGTATCGCCGCGCTGCTCCTCGCAGCCTGCCCGACCCCCGCCGCCACCGCCGAGCCCCTCCCCTCCGCCGAGCCCGTCGGCGTCCTGCTCACCCGGCTCCAGGGTCTCTACCAGAGGGCCGAGGAGGCCACGGAGGCGTACAACGCCACCGAGAGCGCGCTCGGCGCGCGGCTCGACGAGGAGCACCGGCTCAGCGGTGAGCTCGGCAGGGCCCGCGGCGCGCTCGAAGCGGAGAAGGCGCTCGCCGGGCGGCTGGCCCGCGAGCAGTACCAGGCCGCCCGCGGCTTCGCCCCGTACGCCCGCATGCTGCTCGCCCGGGACCCGCGCGCCGCCCTCGACCAGCACCGGCTCGCCGCCCGGGAGGGCAACCGCCGCGCGGGCGTGCTGGACCGGCTCGCCCGCGGCGAGCAGCGGGCCGGCTCGCTGGCCGCCCGGGCCCGCAAGGCCCTGGACGACCAGCGGGCGCTGGCCGCGCGGCAGAAGCGCCAGAAGGAGGAGGTCGCGGTGCAGCTCAAGGAGGTCGAGCGGCTGCTCGCCTCGCTCACCGCCGAGCAGCTCGCGCAGCTCGGCGCGCGCGAGGCCGCTAACACCGCCGGCGCACAGCGCGCGCTGGTGGACTCCGGTCGCCTCCCGGCCCGTACCGGTACGCCCACCGCCGCCGGCGGCGCGGCGCTCACCTATGCGGCGGCCCAGATCGGGAAGCCGTACGTGTGGGGAGCCGAGGGGCCCGCGTCCTTCGACTGCTCCGGGCTGACCTCGCAGGCCTGGGCGCACGCCGGCCGCGCGATCCCCCGTACCAGCCAGGAGCAGTGGGCCCGGCTGCCCAGGGTGCCGCTGGAGCAGCTGCGGCCCGGGGACCTCGTCGTGTACTTCCCCAAGGCCACGCACGTGGGGCTGTACGTCGGCGACGGCAAGGTCATCCAGGCCCCGCGCCCCGGAGCGCGGGTCAAGGTGTCGCCGATCGCGGCGAACCCGCTGCTGGGCGCGGTGCGGCCGGACCCGGACGGAGCGCCGCTCGACCGGTTCGTCCCGCCGCCGCTGCCCGGGGCGGACGCGGCGGGGGGCGACGACACCGGCTACTCGGCCGAGGAGGCGCCCGAGGGGGCCGGGTCGCCCGAGCCGTCGGAGGCCGGGGCCGGGCCCGCGGCCGCGGCGTGGGAGCCCGCTGCCGGACCGGCCACCGCCGCCGAGACGTCGGCCAGGTAGTCCGCCGTGTCCTCGGGGTCGTAGAAGTACCCGTCGAAGTCGGCGGGGTTGTCGAAGCCGTTGGCGAAGCGGTCCGCCACCGGCTGGAGCTGCCCGGCCGCACCGATCAGGTTCAGCACGTGCTCCGGCGGGACGCCCAGCATCGCGTTCGTCCACTGGGTGACCGGCTTGCCGGTGGTGAACCAGAACTTGTCGAAGGTGGCCTTCATCCACGCCTCGTCGAACGGCTTGTCCCCGTGCATCAGGATCGACGACAGGTACGAGGCCGCGCACTTCGAGGCGGAGTTGGAGCCCTGGCCGGTGATCGGGTCGTTGGCCACGACCACGTCGGCGACGCCCAGCACCAGGCCCCCGCCCGGCAGCCGGCCGATCGGGTTGCGGACCACCGGTGCGTAGCGGCCGGCGAGGGTGGCGCCCGCGTCCGTGAGCTCCACGTCCGTCGCCCGGGCGTGCTCCCACGGCGTGAACGTCCGCATCAGCTCCAGCGTGAGCGCCAGGTGCGCCTCCGGGTCCTTGACGCCGTTGAACGCGTCCACCGGGCCGCCCGGCACGCCCTCCCAGAACAGGATGTCCGCGCGGCCCGACAGGGTGAGGGCCGGCATGACGAACAGCTCGCCGACGCCCGGGACCAGGTTGCAGCGGACCGCCTCCGTCTCCGGGTGCTCCGGGCGCGGCCCGAGCCCGTGCACGTAGCTGACCGCGAGCGCGCGCTGCGGGGCGTCGTACGGGGAACGGGCGGCGTTCCGGCCGAACATGGAGACCAGCTCGCCCTTGCCGGCCGCGACCAGCACCAGGTCGTACGTACGGGAGAAGTAGTCCAGGTCGGCGACGGAGGCGCCGTGGATGACCAGCTGTCCGCCGCGCTGGACGAAGGCGTCGAGCCAGCCCGCCATCTTCAGGCGCTGGTCGACGGACTGCGCGTACCCCTTCAGGCGGCCGAGCCAGTCGACGGGCCGGCTGGCGTCGGGGGCGCCGACGGAGACGCCCACGCCCTCGATCCGGGGGGCCTGCTGCTCCCAGAAGTTGATCCGGAGGTCCCGCTCGTGCTGGAGCGCCGTGTCGAACATGCATTGCGTGGACATGACCCGCCCGGTGCGGATCTCGTCCGCCGTCCGGTTGGACATGAGGGTGACGTCGTAGCCCTTCGACTGGAGTCCGAGGGCGAGCTGGAGACCGGACTGACCGGCTCCGACGACGAGTATCTTGCGCATGTCGTTCTCGATTCGCGTCTGGTCGGTGCTATGCGGGAGTGCTGTCGAGCGCGTGCGACACCAGCGTCAGCAGGGCCTCGACGACCGTCGTGCGACGTCGCGCGTCCATGATCACCACGGGGACGTGGGGCGGGACGGTGAGCGCCTCGCGCACGTCGTCCGGCTCGTACGGGCGGGTGCCCTCGAAGTGGTTGACGGCGACGGCGTACGGCAGGCCGCAGCTCTCGAAGTAGTCGAGCGCGGGGAAGCAGTCGCGCAGCCGGCGGGTGTCGGCCAGCACGATCCCCCCGACGGCGCCGCGCACCAGGTCGTCCCACATGAACCAGAACCGCTCCTGGCCCGGGGTCCCGTACACGTACAGCACGAGGTCGTCGTCCAGGGTGACGCGGCCGAAGTCCATCGCGACGGTGGTGGTGTTCTTCTCCGGGGTCGCGGAGAGGTCGTCCGTCGGGACGCTGGCCTCGGTCATCACCGCCTCGGTGCGCAGCGGGGCGATCTCGGAGACGGAGGAGACGAACGTGGTCTTGCCGACGCCGAAGCCGCCGGCGACGAGCACCTTGACGGCGACGGGGGCGCGGGAGCGGTCGTACTGCCAGGCCTGTACGGACTCGTCGGCCGGCGCCGGACGGTCAGAGACGGCGGAGCCCACTGAGCACCCTTTCCAGCAGCGCGCGTTCGGGCCGGCCGGTGCCGTGGCCGCTGCCGTAGACGCGGAGCCTTCCCTGGTCGGCGAGGTCGCTGACGAGGACGCGGACCACGCCGAGGGGCAGCTTGAGCAGCGCCGCGATCTCGGCGATCGTGCGCATGCGGCGGCACACCTCGACTATGGCGGGCATCTCGGGCATCCGGTCGGGCTTCTGCGGCTCCGACGCCTTGGTGTCCAGGGCCGCGACGAAGGTCTCGACGAGCAGGACGTGCGTGAACCGCGTGCGGCCGCCCGTGAGGGAGTACGGGCGGACGCGGGCGGGGCGGCGATCGGCGCCGCGTACGGGCAGGCCGGGTATCTGCAACAGGTCGGGGGCCGGGCTCCTCACGGGGACTTCTCCATCGACTGGCGCAGCTCGCTGCGGACTTCGGGGGTCAGGACGTGGCCGGCGCGGCCGACGAACAGGGCCATGTGGTAGGCGACGACGCTCATGTCACAGTCGGGCGTGGCGTGCACGCCCAGCAGGGAGCCGTCACTGATGGCCATGACGAAGACGGAGCCGTGCTCCATCGCCACCATGGTCTGTTTGACGGAGCCGCCGTCCATGAGGGCGGCGGCGCCGGTGGTGAGGCTGCCCAGGCCGGAGACGATGGTGGCCAGGTCGGCCGAGGCCCCGCGCGGGCCCTTGGGCCTGCCCTGCGGGGACTCCGTTCCTGGTTCGGAGGAGAGCAGCAGGAGCCCGTCCGAGGAGACGACGGCGACGGAGTTGACGCCGGGCACCTCCTCGACCAGGTCGGTCAGCAGCCACTGCAGGTTGCGGGCCTGGGTGCTCAGTCCGTACGTACTGGGCGCGGTCATGTGCGTGCCTCCTGTGCGGTGTCCCCCTGGTCGGTCTGACCCTGCCCCCGGTCCTGCGTGTGGTCCTGGTCCTGCGTGTGGTCCTGGTCGCCCGCGAGTTCGGCCGCGACGACGCGGCGTCCGTCCTGGGTGCCCTGGTAGAACCCGCCGAGCCGGCGGCGCAGCTCGTCGGCGTCGACCCGGCGCGGCGGCTCGGGCCGCGCCTCCTCGGTCCGGGCGCCGGCCACCGCGCGCGGGGTCCGCTTCGGCAGGCCCTTGTCGGTGACGGTCTCGGCGGGGTCGGCGGGGTGGCTGCCCTGGCGGGGCAGCCAGTTGCCCTCGGCGGCGGCGTGGGTGTGCGGGTCCGCCTCCGGCGCGGGGGCGGGCTCCGCCACCCGCTCCGGTACGGGGTCGGACACGGGCTCCGGGGCGGGCGCGGACTCCGGTACGGGCTCCGGCGCGGTGGGTTCCGGCGCGGTGGGTTCCGTGTCGGGGACGAGCCGGGCGAGGAGCTGCTCGGCGGGCTCGGGGCCGGCCGGAACGGTGAACACCTGGTCGGCCGGGGGCAGCTGCTCCGCCGGGCCGTCGGCGTCCGGGACCGCCCGGGCCGGCGGCTTCCCGGCGGGCTCGGCGTACGCGGCGTCGGCGGCGTACGCGGCCGGGGTCGGGGCCGGGGCCGGGGCCGGGGCCGGAACGGTGAAGGTCCCGTCGGCGTCCTGTGCCGGGGCGGTACCCGGCGCCTCCGCGGCGGCGGGCATCGCGGACAGCGGCAGTACGGCCGCGGTCGCCTCGGGCCGGGCGGCGGCCGGGAACGGCCCGTCCTCCGGCTCCGCGCCGGCCTCGTCGGCCTCCGGGGCCGGGTCGGTGAACGGGGCCGCGGTGGCGTCCGCGGACTCCGTCGCGTGGTCCACGTACCCGGCGCGGTCGGCGTGCTCGACGTGCCCGGCCTGGTCCACGCGGTCGGCGTGGTCGACGGCCCAGCCGGGCGTGCCGGGCTCCGCGGGTTCCGCCGAGGCGGCCGCCTGGGCCTCCTCGGCCGGGGCCTCGCCGCGCCGGCGGGTCGGCAGGGTGTTCTCGTTCGCCTCCGCGATCACACCCGGCAGGTGCAGCGCGGACGCTCCCGGCGTGCCCAGCGCGTGGACCGTCGAGGTGGGCGGGGTGGCGGGCAGCAGCGCGGCCGGTACGACCACCAGCGCCTCGGTGCCGCCGTGCCGGGGGGCCCGCAGTTCGGCGGTGACCCCGTGCCGCGCGGCCAGCCGCCCGGCCACGTACAGGCCGAGGCCGAGGCCGTGTTCCGCCTCCGGCTCCTCGTCGTACGCCTCGGGGGTGGACAGCCGGGAGTTCAGCGCCTCCAACCGGTCCGCGGTGATCCCGATGCCCTCGTCGACGACGGAGAGCACCGCGTCGCCGGACTCCAGCAGCCAGCCGGAGACCTTCACCTTGGCTTCCGGCGGCGAGAACGTGGTGGCGTTCTCCAGCAGTTCGGCGACCACGTGCGAGATGTCGTCGGCGGCGTGCCCGGCGACCTGGGTGAAGGAGGGCAGCGCCGCGAGGTCGACGCGCTCGTAGCGCTCGATCTCGCTGACGGCGGCCCGCATCACGTCGATCAGCGGCACCGGTGCCGCCTGGCCGTGTCCGTACTCCTGGCCCGCGAGGACCAGCAGGTTCTCGTTGTGGCGGCGCATCACGGTCGCCAGGTGGTCGAGCCTGAACAGGGTCGCCAGCCGGTCCGGGTCCTGCTCCTTGGACTCCAGCTCCTCGATGACCGCGAGCTGGCGTTCCACCAGGCCCAGGGTCCGCAGCGACAGGGAGACCGAGGTCGTCGACATGACGCGGCGGTGTTCCTCCAGGCCCGCCCGGAGCTTCGTCAGCTCCTCCTCCAGCACCTCGCGGCCGCCGGTCAGCGCCTCGTTGCGGCCGATCAGGCGGCGGCGGTCGGCGTCGAGCCCGGCGATCCGCGTGTGCAGGGAGACCGTCTGGTCCCGTACGGCGTTGAGGTGGCGGACGACCTCCGCGAACTCGTCGTTGCGGCCGGTGAACCGGACCGGCTCCACCGAGCCCTCCGCCGTCGCCAGCCGTTCCGCGCCGCGGCGCAGGACGGACAGCGGCCGGGTCAGCGAGCGCGCGATGGCGGTGGAGAAGCCGACGGTGAAGAGGAACAGCACGCCCAGCAGGGCGACCACGGTTTCCAGCCGGGTGACGTCGTCGTCGCGCAGGGAGGCGAGCGCGGTGGCCCGCTGGCCCGCGAGCGTCGACTCCACGGACCGCATGCGGTCGAGGCGGGAGGTGAGCGCGGAACCGACGGCGGCGCCGTCGGTCCTGCGGTCGGCCGGCGTCAGGGTGGGCCGGTCGGTGAGGCGCTTGAGGTAGTCGTCGGCCGTCTTGACCTCGGGGCCGGTGACGGTGGCGGCGAGCGTCTGGCGCACGTCGGGGCGGGCGGCTCGCGCGAAGTCTTCCAGGGCGGCCTGTTCCCGTACCCGGGCCCGCTGCGCGGCGGTGGTGAGCTCGTCCACGACCGCGGAGTTGGGGGACTGCTCGCCCTTCGGGACGGACAGTGCGGCCAGCAGCAGTCCGCGGGTGGCGGAGGCCTGCTCCACGGCCTGGCCGAGGGGGGCCATGGGCCGCGTGGTGGCGAGGGCGCCGACGGCTCGCGGCGGGGTGAGCTCGGTGAGCCGGTCGCCGGGGGCGAGGAGTTCGGCGATGAGGCCGGCGTACGCCTGGTGCGCGGCGAGGGCGCTGCCCTTGCCGTCGACGGCCTCGGTGCGGACGGCCCGGATCCGGCCGAGGGCGCGGGCGGTCTGCTCGTCGGCGTCGGCCTGGACCTCGGTGATCTGCCGGTCGGTGCGGGCGGTGCGTTCGTCCACGGGCGCCTTGGCGGAGCCGGGGCGGCCCTTGGCGGCGTATTCGACGACCGCGTCGCGCTCGTCGCCGAGGAGGTGCGCGAGGGTGAGGCTCTGCCGGGTCTGCTCCGCGAGGACGACCAGGTTCTGGGAGTCGTTGAGTTCTCTCGTGGCGGAGACGACGGCTGGCGCGCCGGCCACGAGGACGGTGAGGCCGGCGACGGCTACGCCTACGACCAGCCTGCGGCGCACGCGGACGCGGCGTCCTGCGGGTGCCGGGCCGTCGATGGCGGTGCCGTTCTTCCGAGACCGCTTCTTCTGCACCGGTGCTCGCAATCCTGTACGTGTGCTCTTGCTCGTCTACTCGTGTGGCCGAGGTAACGGCCGGTCAACAAGTAAACGCCCCCTGCCTCCTCGTACCGCCACAGACCTTCGCAGTGTGTTGGGGAGAGAGCCGCCCATCGCCCACCTGGCCACTCGAACGAGTGAACATCACGGATGAGTTGGCGACCAACTCGGGCACCCGGTGTCAGAGCGCTTCCGTGGGCAGGCGGTTGAAAGATCGACGGGGGCTTTGGCAGTATGCCCGCCCACAGCTCCGCCGCCGCCGCTCCCCCGGGCCGGCCGGGCCCGCGGCGGCACCCGGCGGGACCGCCGGACGGGCCCCGACATTGGTACGGACCTGTCTGCGCTCCCCGGGTCGCCGAGAGGCAGTATGTCCGTATGCGCATCGACCTCGCCTCGGCCCCCGGTGACCCGGAACGCCCCAATGAGGACTGGCTGTCGGCCGCGATCCCCGCCGCGGGCGGGGGCGTCCTGGTGGCCTTGGACGGGGTCACCCCGCCGCGGGACGGGGGCGGGTGCGTGCACGGGGTGCCGTGGTTCGCGTCGCGGCTCGGCGGCCGGTTGACCGAACTGTCCGGGTCGCGGCCGGACCTGCCGCTGGACCGGATCCTGGCGGAGGCCGTCCGCGCCACGGCCGGGGCCCACGGCGACGCCTGTGACCTTTCTCACGTACGGACGCCCCAGGCTACGGTGGTCGTCGTCCGGTGGGACGCGGCGTACGTGGAGCACCTGGTGCTCTCGGACTCCGTACTGCTCCTCCAGGCGCCCGACGGCGCGGTGACGGCGGTGCTCGACGACCGGCTGGACCGGGTGCCGCGGGAGCTGCTGCGGTCGGTGGCCGCGACGGACGCGCTGCGGAACACGGAGGGCGGCTTCTTCACCGCGGCCGCGGATCCGGCGGTGGCGGCCCGCGCGGTGACGGGGCGCACCCCGCGCGGTGAGGTCCGGGCGGTGGCCGCGCTGACGGACGGGGCGAGCCGGTGGACGGACACGTTCGGGGAGGGCGACTGGGCGCAGTGCCTGGCGGTCCTGCGGAAGGAGGGCGCGGAGGGCCTGATCGCCCGGGTCCGCGCCGTGGAGTCCGACCCGGCCCGCCCGCAGGCCCGCCACAAACGCCACGACGACGCCTCGGCGGCGTACGCGGAGCTGTAGCCGCGGGTCCGCCCCGGGGACCCCGCGCCTCGCACGCCGGCGGGGCTGGAGACGCGCCCGGGCGGGCCGGCGGCGAGTGAGCCGGAACGGGCGCCGGGGCGCTATTCGGCTCCGGCGTTCAACTGGTTCAGCAGGCGGGCCAGTTCCGCGACCTCGCCGCGGTCCCAGTCGGCGAGCTTGCGCATGTACTGCTCGCGGCGCGCGTCCCGCACCCGCAGGAAGCGTTCGCGGCCCTCGTCCGTGAGGCCGACCAGGAAGGCCCGCCCGTCGGCCGGATCCGGTTCGCGCGCCACCAGGCCCAGCACCTCCAGGGCCCGCAGCTGGCGGCTCATGGTGGCCTTGCCGACGCCGAAGTACGCGGCGAGCTCGGTGGCCCGCTGGCGGCCGGCGGCCTCCAGGCGGGTGAGGAGCCCGTACGCGGCGGGTTCCAGCTCCGGGTGGAGCTCGCGGGCCATCTCCCCGGAGGAGGCCCGGGCCCGCCGGAGGAAGACGGACAGTTCCCGCTCCAGGGCAAGGAACTCCTGGTCTTCGCTCCCGTGCACGTACCGCTCCTTCGGTGGTGGGTGGGCGCCCAGTATTTCGCAGCGGACACACCGGCGGCCCGGGGCCCCGCCGCAGCGGGACTCCGGGCCGTCCGGACGGCGGCCGGGCCGCCCCGGCGAAGCGGCCCTGGTCAGGCGAGCCGGGTCAGGCGGCCCGGGTCAGGCGGCCGCGGTCACGGGCGCCGCCGGCGCCGCCGCCCCCGCCCCGACCAGGGCGATCTCCAGGACCTGCCGTACGTCGGTCACCGGGTGCACCTCCAGCCCCTCCAGCACCTCCGCCGGGACGTCGTCCAGGTCTGCCTCGTTCCGCTTCGGGATGATCACCGTCGTCAGCCCGGCCCGGTGCGCGGCCAGCAGCTTCTGCTTGACCCCGCCGATCGGCAGCACCCGGCCGGTCAGCGAGACCTCGCCGGTCATCGCCACGTCCGTGCGCACCTGCCGTCCGGAGAGCAGCGAGGCGAGCGCCGCCGTCATGGTGATGCCCGCGCTCGGCCCGTCCTTGGGCACGGCGCCCGCCGGGAAGTGGATGTGCACGCCCCGGTCCTTCAGGTCGGCCACCGGCAGTTCCAGTTCCGCACCGTGCGAGCGCAGGAAGCTGAGCGCGATCTGCGCCGACTCCTTCATGACGTCGCCGAGCTGGCCGGTGAGCGTGAGCCCGGCGGCTCCCGTCTCCGGGTCGGCGAGTGAGGCCTCGACGAACAGCACGTCCCCGCCGGCGCCGGTGACCGCCAGGCCGGTGGCCACGCCGGGGACGGCGGTGCGCCGCTCGGCCGGGTCCTGGGCGGACTCCGGTACGTGGTGCGGGCGCCCGATCAGCCCGCGCAGATCGCCGGCGCCGATGCGCAGCGGCAGCTCGCGCTCCCCCAGCTCGTGCTGGGAGGCCACCTTGCGCAGCAGCCGGGCGAGGGACCGCTCCAGGGTGCGCACGCCCGCCTCGCGGGTGTACTCCCCGGCGAGCCTGCGCAGCGCGTCCTCCTCCAGGACCACCTCGTCGGCGGCGAGCCCGGCCCGCTCCAGCTGGCGCGGCAGGAGGTGGTCGCGGGCGATGACGACCTTCTCGTCCTCGGTGTACCCGTCGAGCCGTACGAGCTCCATCCGGTCGGCCAGGGCCTCCGGGATGGACTCCAGGACGTTGGCGGTGGCGAGGAAGACCACGTCGCTGAGGTCGAGCTCGACCTCCAGGTAGTGGTCGCGGAACGTGTGGTTCTGGGCGGGGTCCAGGACCTCCAGCAGGGCGGCCGCGGGGTCGCCGCGGAAGTCGGAGCCGACCTTGTCGATCTCGTCGAGGAGGACCACCGGGTTCATCGAGCCGGCCTCCTTGATGGCCCGTACGATCCGGCCCGGCAGGGCGCCGACGTAGGTGCGGCGGTGTCCGCGCACCTCGGCCTCGTCCCGTACGCCGCCGAGCGCCACCCGGACGAACTTGCGGCCCATGGCGTGCGCGACCGACTCCCCGAGGGAGGTCTTGCCGACGCCGGGCGGCCCGACCAGTGCGAGGACGGCGCCGCCGCGCCGGCCGCCGATGACACCCATGCCGCGCTCGCCGCGCCGCTTGCGGACGGCCAGGTACTCGGTGATGCGGTCCTTCACGTCGCCGAGCCCGGCGTGCTCGGCGTCGAGCACGGCCCGGGCGCCCCGGATGTCGTACCGGTCCTCGGTCCGCTCGTTCCAGGGCAGTTCGAGGACGGTGTCCAGCCAGGTGCGGATCCAGGAGCCCTCGGGGCTCTGGTCGCTGGCCCGCTCCAGCTTCTCGACCTCCTTGAGCGCGGCCTCGCGGACCTTCCCGGGAAGGTCCGCGGCCTCGACGCGGGCGCGGTAGTCGTCGGACTCGGCCCCGTCCTCCTCGCCGCTCAGCTCGCGCAGTTCCCTGCGGACGGCTTCCAGCTGGCGGCGGAGCAGGAACTCGCGCTGCTGCTTGTCGACCCCGTCCTGGACGTCCTTGGCGATGGATTCGGCGACATCCTGCTCGGCGAGGTGGCCGCTGAGCGCCTTGACGGCGATGCGGAGGCGGGCGACGGGGTCGGCCGTCTCCAGCAGCTCCACCTTCTGGGCCACCGTCAGGAAGGGCGAGTAGCCGGAGTTGTCGGCGAGGGCGGAGACGCCCTCGATCTGCTGGACCCGGTCCACGACCTGCCAGGCCCCGCGCTTCCTGAGCCAGCTGGTGGCGAGCGCCTTGTACTCCTTGACGAGCTCGGCGACGGCCCCGGGCAGCGGCTCGGGCACGTCCTCGTCGGCGCTCTCGCCCTCGACCCAGAGCGCGGCGCCGGGCCCGGTGGTGCCGGCCCCGATGCGGACGCGCCCGCGGCCGCGGATGAGTGCCCCCGGGTCGCCGTCGGAGAGCCGTCCCACCTGCTCGACGGTCCCGAGCACCCCGGTCGCGGCGTACGTCCCGTCGACCCGCGGCACGAGCAGCACCCGGGGCTTCCCGCTGCCGGCCGCGGCCTGGGCCGCTTCCACGGCTCCCCGCACCTCGGCGTCGGACAGGTCCAGCGGCACGACCATCCCTGGCAGCACGACCTCGTCGTCCAGCGGCAGTACGGGCAGGATGAGCGTTTCGGACGTCGAAGCCATGATCTTCCCTCCGGCAGTGAAGTTGAGCTATGCCGACTCAATGCACGTGAGCCTTGCAATGTTCCCCCCACCCCGTTCGCCCGGGGCGAACGGGGTGTCACCCGAGGTGACGGCCGGTGCCGGGCCGACCGGGGGAACCGGGGTGGTCAGGCCGTGGGGCGGGGGGCCAGGCCGTCGGCCTGGAGGCCCTGGAGGACCGCCGCGCCGAGGGTCTGGACGGCCGACATGGGCCGGACCATCACCGTCAACTCCTCGATCAGGCCCGCCCGGTCGAACTGGAACAGGTCCATGCCGTGGATCTCCTTGCCCTCGACCGTGGCCCGGAAGATCAGGATCTGCGACGGCGCCTCCTTGCCGTCGCAGCTCGTCTCGGCCGCGCCGTCGAGGCGGCCGACGTAGCGGAAGTCCTCGAGGGTGCGCAGCAGCACGCCGAGGAGGCCGAGCACCGCGGGCCGGCCTTCGAAGGGGGTGAACTTCACCGGGCTGTACAGGCGGACGTCCTCGGTGAACAGCTCCGTCAGCGCGGCGAGGTCGCGCGTCTCGACGGCTGCGCGGAAGCGTGCGGCGGTTTCCATGGACCCTCCAGATACTCAAAAACATGACTACTCTTGTTCATGAGTAGGATGCAGGTCCGGACGAGAGAGCGGAAGGGGGCGCCGCGGTGGCTTTGAGACACGCCGTGCTGGCGGCTCTGCTGGGTGGCGATTTCAGCGGGTACGAGCTGGCCAAGGAGTTCGGCCTCGGCGTCGCGAACTTCTGGCACGCCCAGCCCCAGCAGCTGTACGCCGAGCTGGCCAAGCTGGAGGCCGAGGGGATGGTCGTCGGCCGGCAGGTGGTCCAGGAGTCCCGGCCCAACAAGCGGCTGTTCCGCGTCACCGACACGGGCATCGCCGAGCTGGAGCGGTTCGCGGCGGCCCCCTCGAAGCCCTCGTTCATCCGGGACGACCTGCTGGTCAAGGTCCAGGCCGTCGACCGCCTCGGCACGGGGCCGGTGATCGGGCAGCTGGAGGCGCGCGCGGCCGCCGCCGAGGCCAAGATCGAGCTGCTCTCCAAGCTGCTGGTCCGCCTGCGCGGCAACGCGGACGAGGAGGAGTTCCTGCGCCACGGCCGGCCGATCGGCCCGTACCTCACCTGCCGGCGCGGCCTGGCCTTCGAGGAGGAGCACCGGGACTGGTGCCGGAGCACCGCCGCGGTCCTGCGGGAGAGGCAGGTGCCCCGTGCCGAGCACTGAATACCCCGGGTACGGGCGCTACGTGGCCCTCGGCGACAGCCAGACCGAGGGGGTCGGCGACGGCGACGACGCCGCCGGCCTGCGCGGCTGGGCCGACCGGCTCGCGGAGCACCTCGCCGCCGCCGACCCCGGGCTCCGGTACGCGAACCTCGCCGTGCGCGGCCGCCTCGCCCGGCAGGTCCGCGCCGAACAGCTGGCGCCCGCCCTGGCCCTGCGGCCCGATCTGGCCACCGTCGTCGCCGGGTTCAACGACCTGCTCCGGCCCCGGTTCGACCCGGCGGAGGTGGCCGGGGAGCTGGAGGCGGTGTTCGCCGCGCTCACGGCCTCCGGGGCCCGCGTGGCCACCCTCGCCTTCCCCGACATCGGCCGGATCGCCCCCATGGCCCGCCCCCTCGCGCCCCGCGTGGCCGACCTCAACGCCCGCGTCCGCGCCGCGGCGGCCCGGCACGGGGTGACGGTCGTCGAGACCGGCGGGCACGCCGTCAGCACCGACCCGCGGCTGTGGACGGCCGACCGGCTGCACGCCGGTCCCCAGGGCCACGAGCGGATCGCCGCAGCCGCCGCGCACGCGTTGGGCGTACCCGGCAGCAGCGACGCCTGGACGCACCCGCTGCCGGTCCGCCCGCTCCCCGGGGCGCCGGCGGCCGTGGCGGCCGAACTGCGCTGGGCGGCCGGGTTCCTGGGCCCCTGGGCCGTCCGCCGCCTGCGCGGCCGCTCCAGCGGAGACGGCCGGTCGGCGAAGCGCCCGCTGCTCCTGCCCGTGGTCCCGCCGGGGACCGGCCGGGAGGTGTGACACCCCCGGACCGGATGGTCAAGGGGTGTGGATGCGGACGTCGCCCGAGGTGGTCTTCGCCGCGAGGCCGGCGGTGGCCGAGGGGTCGTCGGGAACGGTGACGTCTCGGTCGCCCGAGGTGGTGGACACGGCGACCCGGTAGGGACCGGCGGGGACCGTGAGGGCGACGTTGCCCGAGGTGCTCTCGGCGCTGACCGAGCCCGGGGCCCGGGTGTAGTCCAGGCGGGCGTCACCGGAGACCGAGCGGACCTCGGCGCTCGGCCCGGCCAGCCCGGTGGCGGTGATGTCGCCCGAGGACGTACGGACCTTCAGCGGGCCGGTGATCGCGTCGGCCCGCACGTCGCCCGAGTCGGACTCCACGTCGGCGGCGGCCACGCCCGTCACGGTGACGCGGCCGCTGTCGCCCTCGACCGTGACCGCGGCCGAGGCCGGCACTTCCAGGCGGTAGTCGACCGAGCAGTCGCGTGAGCAGCCGGAGGTGAAGGTCAGGACGCCGCCAGTCACCCGCTGGCCGACCTCCGGGGCGGTGGCCCCGCGGTAGTGGACGGTGCGCCGCACGGCGACCCCCGGCCCCGTCCCGGTGGTGACCTCGACCGACCCGGACCGGACCCCCGTCAGCCGGACCGCCGTGACGGCCTCGGTGACCGTGGCGTCGGCGGCGACCGACGTGCGGACCGCCTCTCCGAAGGTGCATCCGGCGAGCAGGAGCGCCGCGCCGAGGACGGCGGCTGCGGCGGGGGCGGGGCGGACTGACGCGGCGTGAAGGGTCATGTCCCCATGCTCGGCGCCGCGGCGCCCCGGGCCGATGGTGCCGGTACCCGGACCCCGGGTGGGGTTAACCCCCGCCTGCCGCCGGTTGCCCGCCGCCCCCCGCCCGTCAGGGCCCGCAGGTGCCCGGGGCCGCGTACACCGCGACGCGGGCGCCCCGCACCGCGGTGACCGAGCACAGGTCGAACCAGGCGGCCAGCGTCTGCCGCTTCACCGCCTCCCGCGGGTACGGGTCCAGCGGCTCCTCGGCCGGGTCCAGCAGCGCGATCACCCGGGGCGACGCGATGAGCGCCGCGCGGAGCTCCGCCGAGGGCAGTTCGGTGCCCTGGAGGCTGCGCGAGGCCGCCGGTGAGCGGTCCAGGGCCACGTCGCGCAGTCCGGCGTACGTCCGCGGCGAGGAGAGCAGCCACTCGCGCCGCCGCGACGGGAGGAACACCACCGCGTCGCCCGGCCGGGCCGCCTCGCGGACGGCCGCGGCCACCGCGAGGGCGTCGTCCTTGCGGCTCTCGGGCGTCCGCAGCCACACCGACCAGAGCGCACAGGGCACCAGGAGCACGGCGATCACGGCCACCACCGGCCGGGGCCACCGGCCCCGCACGGCCGTCCACCGGCCCCGCACGGCCCCCGCCCGGACCACCCCCGCCCCGAGCGCCCCAGGCCGGACCGCCGCCAGCCGGGCCCCGGCCAGCAGGGCGAGTCCGGCCAGGGAGTAGAGCACGTACCGGTCCACGTACCAGGGGTTCACCAGCGACACCGCCATCAGCACCCCGGGCGGCAGCAGCGCCAGCGGCACGGCCACCCGTACGAGGTCCCGCTCCGCGGCGCCGCGGGCGAGCAGCAGCACCGCGCCCGCGAGCACCCCGTACGCCGTCCAGTCCTGCCAGGTCGGCCGCCCGAGCCAGCCGAGCTGCTGCCCGGCCTGCCGCGCGCTGATTAGCGCCAGCGGCAGCAGCAGGGCCGCGACGGCCCCGGCCGCGAGCCGCCAGCCGCGCGAGCGCCAGGCGGTGAAGGCGTGGGCGGGCAGCGCCAGTACGGCGAACTCGTGCAGCCAGCAGCCGAGCAGCAGCACCGCCGCGTAGGCCGTCCACCGCTCGCGCAGCATCAGGTACGTCGCCCACACCACCGCGGCCGCGACCAGGGCGTACGAGCGCCCCTCCTGCGCGTACATCTGCACCGGCGGGAGCACGGCGTACACCACCCCGGCGATCAGCGCGGCCCGCTCCCCCGCGAGCCGGCGGGCGAGCGCGGCCACCCCGGCGGCCGCGAGGGCCGTGGCGGCGACGGAGGGCAGCCGCAGGGCCCACAGGCCGCCGTCCCAGGCGAGGAAGACGCCGTGCATGAGCAGGTAGTACAGCCCGTGCACGGCGTCCACCTGGCCCAGCAGCTCCCAGAGCCCGCCCAGCGGCCGGTGGGCCACCTGCCAGGTGACGGACTCGTCGCGCCACAGGCTGCCGCCGCGCTCCAGGCCCCAGAGGCCGAGGAGCAGGGCGGTCAGCGCGGGTACGACGCGCCAGGGCGCGATGCTGCGGATGGCGGCCTCCGGGAGCTGTCGGATCGGGTGCGGGCACTCCATACTCGGGGTTCGGCCCGAGTACCCGCGGAGGTGGGGCATGCGAGCACGGGGAACGGTGCCGGTGACGGCCGCCGCGCTGCTGGGCGCGGTGCTCCTGGGCGGGTGCGGCCCCTCCGGGCCGGCCGCGCCCGACGCCCCCTCCGGCGGGCCCGGTTCCCCGACCGGCGCGACCGGTTCCGCGACCGCGGCCGCCTCCTCCTCCCCGGCCACCGGCGCGCCCCCGGGCGCCACGCCGGACCCGGCCGCGAGCGCGAGTCCCGCGCCGGTTCCCGGCCGTACCGTCCCCGCCGGCGAGACCCTCGTGCGGGCCACGCGGTCCGGCGGTTTCGCCGGCCAGACCCACACCCTGATCGTCAAGGGCGACGGATCCTGGACCCGGCTGGACGGCAGGGCGAACCCCGAGGGCTCCGGCCGACTGGCGCCGGACCGGCTCGCCGCCCTGTCCGCCGCGCTGCGCGAGGCGGACTTCGCCCGGCTGCCGCGGTTTTCGAAGAACGCGACCACGGTCTACGACGGGTTCGTCCACGCCGTCGTGCACGGCGGCCACGAGGTGGCCGCCGTGCAGGGGGCCGAGCCCCCGGCCCTCGCCAGAGTGCTGGACGCGCTGCCCCCGTTCACCGCGGAGGAGGCGCGTCAGTCCGTCCCGCCGGGGCCCCGCCTGCCGCCCGCACGAGCGGAACGCAGCCGTCCGCCGGCCGGTCCCGCGGGGACGTCCCCACCCGGCACATTCCTCCTCCGACCAGGGTTTTCCGCACAAATGCCCTGTCCGAACCCCGCATAGCCGCAGCCCTGTGGCTCCTCTACGCTGCACCCCACCACGCAGATCTTCACGGGGCGGGACCGGGACATGGAACAGACGCACACCACCCACAACGGCGCATCGGCGACACCCGGCGCCCAGCGGCGCGTACTCGTCGTCGAGGACGACCGCACCATCGCGGAGGCCATCGCGGCCCGGCTGCGGGCCGAGGGCTTCCAGGTGCAGACGGCCGCGGACGGTCCGGCCGCCGTCGCCGCGGCCGAGAGCTGGCTGCCCGAGCTGCTGGTCCTGGACATCATGCTGCCCGGCTTCGACGGGCTGGAGGTCTGCCGCCGGGTCCAGGCCCAGCGGCCTGTGCCGGTGCTGATGCTCACCGCCCGGGACGACGAGACCGACCTGCTGGTCGGGCTCGGGGTCGGCGCGGACGACTACATGACCAAGCCGTTCTCGATGCGCGAGCTCGCCGCGCGCGTCCACGTCCTGCTGCGCCGCGTGGAACGCGCCACACTCGCCGCGCACGCCCCGCGCGGGGCCACCCTGCGCCTGGGCGACCTGGAGATCGACCACGCGCAGCGCCGGGTCCGGGTGCAGGCCGAGGACGTACACCTGACGCCGACCGAGTTCGACCTGCTGGTGTGCCTGGCCGGGACCCCGCGCGCGGTGCTCTCGCGGGAGCAGCTGCTGGCGGAGGTCTGGGACTGGGCCGACGCGTCCGGGACCCGTACGGTCGACAGCCACATCAAGGCCCTGCGCCGCAAGATCGGCGCGGAGCGCATCCGTACGGTCCACGGCGTCGGGTACGCCCTGGAGACCCCGGCGCAGGCGTGAGCGCCCCGCCCACGAGGCCGCGGCAGCGACCGCGGCAGCGGCCCGCCGGGGGGCTGCGGCCCTTCTCGCCCTTCTCCATCAAGACCAAGCTGGGCACCCTCGTGGTGGTCTCGGTGTTCATCACCACGGGCCTGCTGATGGTGGCGCTGCGCACCGACACCGAACTGCGGTTCATCACGGTCTTCTCGGTGATCGCCTCGATGCTGATCACGCAGTTCGTGGCGCACAGCCTGACGGCGCCGCTCGACGACATGACGACGGTGGCCCGGGCGATCTCCCGCGGCGACTACACGCGCCGGGTGCGCGAGGCGGGCCGCCGCGACGAGCTGGGCGACCTGGCCTCCACGATCAACCTGATGGCCGACGACCTGGAGGCCGTGGACCGGCACCGCAAGGAACTCGTCGCCAACGTCTCCCACGAGCTGCGCACGCCCATCGCGGCGCTGCGGGCGGTGCTGGAGAACGTGGTGGACGGGGTCTCGGCCGCCGACCCGGAGACCATGCGGACCGCGCTGAAGCAGACCGAGCGCCTGGGCCGGCTGGTGGAGACCCTGCTGGACCTGTCGCGGGTGGACAACGGGGTGGTCCCGCTGCGGGCCCGCCGCTTCGAGGTGTGGCCGTACCTGTCGGGGGTGCTGAAGGAGTCCGGGTTGGCGGCGGCCGGCCGGCCGGGGCTGTCCTCCGGCTCCGGCGGGCACACCCGCAACGACGTGCACCTGCACCTGGACGTCTTCCCGTCCGAGCTGGCGGCGTACGCGGACGCCGAGCGGCTGCACCAGGTGGTGGCGAATCTGATCGACAACGCGGTCAAGCACAGCCCCGCACACGGCCGGGTCACGGTCCGCGCCCGGGCCGGTGACGCGCCCGGGAGCCTGGCGCTGGAGGTGCGGGACGAGGGCCCGGGCATCCCGGAGGCGGAGCGCCACCGGGTCTTCGAGCGGTTCAACCGGGGCAGTGCCAGGGGCGGGGACGGCGGGACCGGACTGGGGCTGGCGATCGCCCGGTGGGCCGTGGAGCTGCACGGCGGGCGCATCGGAGTGGCCGAATCGTCACGGGGCTGCCGCATCCTCGTCACGCTTCCGGGCAGCTCGCAAGCGCCGTGTTGACGTAGGGTTCGAGTGGGAAGGACATGATCTCGGCCACATTCCGCCGAGGTCCGTCAGGGGTGCGAAGCCATGGGGGCCGCAACCTGGGTGCCCCCTACCCGAACCACGCTTGTTTCCCGCCATTCAGGGCGGCGAAACCCGCCGTTCGATGTGACCTACGCGACGGATGTCCCGCCCGGTCTGCATGTCGCCCCCCGGGAGGCGTAGCCTTTATTCCCGCTGTCCATACCTTGTGAAGCGGAAGAGGGCGGTTGCCGCCGTGTCGCCACAGTCCCCCAGTAACTCGAGCACCACGACCGAAACAGCAGAGGGCGGGAAGACCCCTGCCACGAGCTTCGGCGCCAATGAGTGGCTCGTCGACGAGATCTATCAGCAGTACCTCCAGGACCCGAACTCGGTCGACCGGGCCTGGTGGGACTTCTTCGCGGACTACAAGCCCGGGGGCGCCGTCGCGCCCGTGAAGGCCGAAGAGCCGAAGACGTCCCCGACGACGGACGGCGCCTCCGCACAGGCCGCCCCCGCCGTCGCCGCGACCCCGCAGACCGCCGACGCCGCCACGGGGGCGGCGCCCGCCGCCGCCGCGCCGACCTCAGCCTCCGCGCCCGCGGCCGTGCCGGCCCCTGCCCCTGCTCCTGCCACCCCCTCTGGTGCCCCTGCTGTGACTGCCACCTCCCAGGCCCCGGCCGCCGCACAGGCCGCGCCCTCCACCCCGGCACCGGCTCCGGCCGCGGCCGCTCCCTCCGCCGCAGCTCCCAAGGCAGCCCCCGGTGCAAGCACCGGCTCCGCTGGAGCGGCCGGCGCCGCGCCCACCGCCGGGACCCCCGCGGGCCCCGAGCTGGTGACGCTCCGCGGCCCGTCCGCTGCCGTCGTCAAGAACATGAACGCCTCCCTGGAGGTGCCGACGGCCACGTCCGTCCGCGCCGTCCCGGTGAAGCTGCTCTTCGACAACCGCATCGTCATCAACAACCACCTGAAGCGCGCCCGGGGCGGGAAGATCTCCTTCACGCACCTCATCGGCTACGCGATGGTGCAGGCCATCAAGGCCATGCCGTCGATGAACTACTCCTTCACGGAGAAGGACGGCAAGCCGACCCTGGTCAAGCCGGAGCACATCAACTTCGGCCTCGCGATCGACCTGGTGAAGCCGAACGGCGACCGCCAGCTCGTCGTCGCCGGCATCAAGAAGGCCGAGACGCTCAACTTCTTCGAGTTCTGGCAGGCGTACGAGGACATCGTCCGCCGCGCCCGCGTCGGCAAGCTGACGATGGACGACTTCACCGGCGTCACCGTCTCGCTGACCAACCCCGGCGGCCTGGGCACCGTGCACTCCGTGCCCCGCCTGATGCCCGGACAGTCGGTCATCATGGGCGTCGGCTCCATGGACTACCCCGCCGAGTTCCAGGGCACCTCGCAGGACACCCTGAACAAGCTGGGCATCTCCAAGGTCATGACCCTGACCTCGACCTACGACCACCGGGTCATCCAGGGCGCGGCCTCCGGCGAGTTCCTGCGGATCGTCGCGAACCTGCTGCTCGGCGAGAACGGCTTCTACGACGACGTCTTCGAGGCGCTGCGCATCCCGTACGAGCCGGTCCGCTGGCTCCGGGACATCGACGCCTCGCACGACGACGACGTCACGAAGGCCGCCCGCGTCTTCGAGCTGATCCACTCCTACCGGGTCCGCGGCCACGTCATGGCCGACACCGACCCGCTGGAGTACAAGCAGCGCAAGCACCCCGACCTCGACATCACCGAGCACGGCCTCACCCTGTGGGACCTGGAGCGCGAGTTCGCGGTCGGCGGCTTCTCCGGCAAGTCGATGATGAAGCTCCGCGACATCCTCGGCGTCCTGCGCGACTCGTACTGCCGCACCACCGGCGTCGAGTTCATGCACATCCAGGACCCGAAGCAGCGCCGCTGGATCCAGGACCGCATCGAGCGTCCGCACACGAAGCCGGAGCGCGAGGAGCAGCTGCGCATCCTGCGCCGGCTGAACGCCGCCGAGGCCTTCGAGACCTTCCTGCAGACGAAGTACGTCGGCCAGAAGCGGTTCTCCCTGGAGGGCGGCGAGTCCGTCATCCCGCTGCTCGACGCCGTCATCGACTCGGCCGCCGAGGCCCGCCTCGAAGAGGTCGCGATCGGCATGGCCCACCGCGGCCGCCTGAACGTCCTGGCGAACATCGTCGGCAAGTCGTACGCGCAGATCTTCCGCGAGTTCGAGGGCAACCTCGACCCGAAGTCCATGCACGGCTCCGGCGACGTGAAGTACCACCTGGGCGCGAACGGCACGTTCACGGGCCTGGACGGCGAGCAGATCAAGGTCTCGCTCGTCGCGAACCCCTCGCACCTGGAGGCGGTGGACCCGGTCCTTGAGGGCGTGGTCCGCGCCAAGCAGGACATCATCAACAAGGGCGGCACGGACTTCACGGTCCTGCCCGTCGCCCTGCACGGCGACGCGGCCTTCGCCGGCCAGGGTGTGGTCGCCGAGACGCTGAACATGTCGCAGCTGCGCGGCTACCGCACCGGCGGCACCGTGCACGTGGTCATCAACAACCAGGTCGGCTTCACCGCCGCCCCGGAGTCCTCGCGTTCCTCGATGTACGCGACCGACGTGGCCCGCATGATCGAGGCGCCGATCTTCCACGTGAACGGCGACGACCCGGAGGCCGTGGTCCGCATCGCGCGGCTCGCCTTCGAGTTCCGTCAGGCGTTCAACAAGGACGTGGTCATCGACCTCATCTGCTACCGCCGCCGCGGGCACAACGAGTCCGACAACCCGGCGTTCACGCAGCCGCTGATGTACGACCTGATCGACAAGAAGCGCTCGGTGCGCAAGCTGTACACCGAGTCCCTCATCGGTCGCGGCGACATCACCCTGGAAGAGGCCGAGCAGGCGCTCCAGGACTTCCAGGGCCAGCTGGAGAAGGTCTTCGCGGAGGTCCGCGAGGCCGCCACGCAGCCCGCGGCCAGCGTGCCGGCCCCGGTGGCGCAGCCGCAGTTCCCGGTCGCCGTGAACACCGCGATCTCGCAGGAGGCGGTCAAGCGGATCGCCGAGTCGCAGGTGAACATCCCCGAGCACGTCACCGTGCACCCGCGCCTGCTGCCGCAGCTGCAGCGCCGCGCGTCGATGATCGACGAGGGGACCATCGACTGGGGCATGGGCGAGACCCTGGCCTTCGGTTCGCTGCTGATGGAGGGCACTCCGGTCCGGCTGTCCGGCCAGGACTCCCGCCGCGGCACGTTCGGCCAGCGCCACGCGGTCCTGATCGACCGGGAGACCGGCGAGGACTACACGCCGCTGCAGTACCTGTCGGACGACCAGGCGCGCTACAACGTCTACGACTCGCTGCTCTCCGAGTACGCGGCCATGGGCTTCGAGTACGGCTACTCGCTGGCCCGCCCCGAGGCGCTGGTCCTCTGGGAGGCCCAGTTCGGTGACTTCGTCAACGGCGCGCAGACCGTCGTCGACGAGTTCATCTCCTCGGCCGAGCAGAAGTGGGGCCAGACGTCCGGCGTCACGCTGCTGCTGCCGCACGGCTACGAGGGCCAGGGCCCGGACCACTCGTCCGCGCGTCCCGAGCGCTTCCTCCAGATGTGCGCGCAGGACAACATGACGGTCGCGATGCCGACCCTGCCGTCGAACTACTTCCACCTGCTGCGCTGGCAGGTCCACAACCCGCACCACAAGCCGCTCATCGTCTTCACCCCGAAGTCGATGCTGCGTCTGAAGGCGGCGGCGTCGAAGGCGGAGGAGTTCACGACCGGTTCGTTCCGTCCGGTCATCGGTGACGCCACCGTGGACCCGAACGCGGTCCGCAAGGTCGTCTTCTGCGCCGGCAAGGTCTACTACGACCTGGAGGCCGAGCGGGAGAAGCGCGGCATCACGGACACGGCGATCATCCGCATCGAGCGGCTGTACCCGCTGGCGGGTGCGGAGCTCCAGGCGGAGATCGCCAAGTTCCCGAACGCGGCGAAGTACATCTGGGCGCAGGAGGAGCCGGCGAACCAGGGTGCGTGGCCGTTCATCGCGCTGAACCTGATCGACCACCTCGACCTGGCGGTCGGCGCGGAGGTCCCGGCGGGCGAGCGCCTGCGGCGCATCTCGCGGCCGCACGGCTCGTCTCCGGCGGTGGGCTCGGCCAAGCGGCACCAGGCGGAGCAGCAGCTGCTGCTGAACGAGGTCTTCGAGGCCTAGTCGCTGCGCGGCTCAGCGGTACGGAAGGCCCGGCCCCTCAGGGGGGCCGGGCCTTCCTTTTCAGCCTCGCCGGCGGGGGCTACGGCTGGGGTTCGAAGTCCCAGTAGGGGCGGGTCTGTTGCTTCGCCGAGACCGTGTGGACGTGCTGCGGCCCGAGCACGCGGGTCAGCGACCGGATCCCCGCCTCCTCGTGCTTGCCGGCCTCGACGTCCTCCCGTACCGAACGCAGGTCCGCCGCGAGGGCGATCTGGGCGCTCAGCGTCATGGGGTGGTCGGGGCCGAGGACCCGCTCGGCCGTCCGCAGGGTCTCCCGGCTGAGGTCGAGCGCGTCCTCCAGGCGGCCGGTGATGTTGCGGTGCCCGGTGGCGTTGAGGGCGCAGCCCAGGGTCCAGGGGTGGCGGTCGCCGAGCGCGCCCCGCATCCCGGCGAGGGCCTGCTCGGCGAGGTTCAGGGCTTCGGCGCGCTCGCCCTGGGCCCGCAGGACGAGCCCGAGGTTGCCGACCGTGCCGATGCTGTACGGGTGGGCGAGGCCCAGCTGCGTCTGGTAGCCGCGGACGACGTCCTCGGAGATCCGGCGGGCTTCGCCGATGTCCCCGTACTCCCGGAGGTAGGTGGCGTAGTCGGAGGCCACCATCAGGGTCCACGGGTAGTCGACGCCGAACACGCGCGTCGCCCGCTCCCACACCGTCCGCAGCCGCAGCCCGGCGCCGGTGATGTCGCCGGAGCGGCGCAGGCACATGCCGAGGTTGTGTTCGGCGCGCAGGGTCTGCGGGTGGCCGAGGCCGAGGACCTGGGTGTTGAGCTTGACCCCCTGTTCCTGCCGGGTCTGGGCCTCCCGGTAGCGGCCCATCAGGCGCAGGCCCATCGCGCAGGCGATCCCGGAGGACAGGGTGGAGATGTGCTGGGGCCGCAGGATCCGCTCGCGGCGGCGCAGGGTGTCCAGGTCGAGGTCGTACGCGTCCTGGTAGCGGCCCAGCAGCCGGTAGGTGGCGGCCAGGTTGTTCTGGGCGCCGAGGGTGGTGGAGTCGTCCTCGCCGAGCAGTTCGCGGTAGGTGGCGAGGCAGTGCTCGAAGATCTCCCGGGCCGGTTCGAACTTGGCGATGCACAGCAGGACGCCCCCGTACGCGCTGACGGCGCGCAGGGTCTCCAGGTCGCGTTCGCCGCGCTCCTCGGTGAGCCGGTCGGAGACGGCCTTGGTGAGGGTCTCCGCGCGGCGGAACAGGCCGAGGTTGCGCAGGGCTCCGCCGTACTGGTAGCTGAGCTCGCGGACCTTGGGGTGGTCCTCGCCGAGCAGGGCGCGCCAGGCCTGGTCGGTCTCCTCGGACAGCCGCAGGCAGGTGCGGTACTCCCCGGCGAGGAGCAGGTAGCGCAGGCAGTGCAGCAGGAAGCCCTGGATGCGCGGGTTGCCGCTGGTGAGCACGCCGGACGTGGACAGGTGCGGGACGAGTTCGGCGTAGCGGGGCCAGAGCCGGGAGTCGGAGGGGCGGCCCGGGTCGGCGGCGGCGAGGACCTGGCGGACGGCGCGGGCGAGGGGTTCGGCCTCGTCCTCGGAGAGGTTGGCGCGGACGATGCCGTGGACCATGCGGTGCAGCTGGACGGTCTCCAGGCCGCCGCCGCCGTCCTCCACGGGCAGGTCGGAGTACTCGAGGCGGACGACGGAGAACTGGACGAGCTTGTTGAGGGCGGCGTTCCAGCGGATCTGGTCGTTGATGAGCCCGGCGAGCTGTTCGGGGACGTCCTCGACGGGGAACTCGCGCAGCAGCCGCAGCGGTACCGGGCCGGGGGCGAAGAACACGAACAGCCGCAGCAGGGCGAGGGCGTCGGGGAAGTTCTCCCGGACGTTGTTGAGGAGTATCGCCAGGGCGGTCGGGAAGGGCAGCGGGTAGTCGTCGGAGACGAGGACGGCCTCGCGGGAGTCCAGCCGGCGCTGGAGCAGGTCCAGGTAGTCGCCCACGGTCAGCGGGGAGTCGGCGAGCCAGCCGGCGGTCTGGTCGAGGGCGAGGGGGTAGTCCTCCAGGGCTTCGGCGAGCTGGTCGGCCTCCTGCGCGGTGAGGCGCAGGGCCCGGCGCCGGATGAAGGTGATGGACTCGGGCCGGGCGTAGAGCGGGACTTCGACGAGGCTGGTGTGCCGGGTCGCCCACTCCCGGTTGCGGGAGGTGATGATGACGTCGCCCGCGCCGGAGGGCAGCAGGTCGGTGAGGTCGTCGGGGTTGTCGCAGCCGTCGAAGACCAGCAGCCAGCGGTGGTACGGGGTGCCGCGGCGCAGCGCTTCGAGGACGGCCCGGATCTGCTCGCCGTAGCTGCCGGCGCCGCGCGGCAGCCCGAGGGCCGGGGCCAGGTCGGCGAGGCGCTCGCGCAGGGTGGGCCGGTCCTCGGCGGGGACCCACCAGACGACGTCGTACTCGGAGGCGAAGCGGTAGGCGTACTCGGTGGCGACCTGCGTCTTGCCCACGCCGGACAGTCCCAGCAGGGTGACGGTGGAGGCGCCGGGCGGGGCTTCGGTGAGGGCCGCGCGCAGGGTGCCGATGACGTCGTTGCGGCCGGTGAAGCGCGGATTGCGGCGCGGGATCCGGCCCCAGATCTCGGGCGGGTCGTTGGGGAAGCGGGGGCCGCGGCGGCCGGTCTCGGTGCCGATGCGGTCGGTGGGCAGCTCGAGGCGGCGCAGGACGCGGTACTCGGCCTCGTACGCGTCGAGGCCCCACAGGTCGGTCTTCTCCAGGACGGCGACGGCGCTGGGCAGCGGGGCGTCGGTGAGGCAGACGGCGGCGAACCGGTCGGGGTGGCGGTCGGTGACGGCGCGCAGGGCGGTGTTCCACTCCTCGTCGGCGTGGGCGCCGACGGAGAAGTAGCGTTCGCTGAGGACGAGGAGGACCCGGCTGCCGGAGCGGGCGAGGTCGTCGAGCGCGGGGGCGAGGCCGGGGCTGTTCTGCGGGTCCCAGCGCTGGAGGGCGACGCGGTGGCCGTGCTCCTCCAGGCGGTGGGCGATCCACACGGCCCAGGGGCGGTTGAAGCCCGCGAAGCTGATGACGAAGCGCTGTGGCTGGCCCGGGTGCGCGTGCGGATGTTGGCTCGGGTGGGGGTTCTGGAGCGGGCTCTGGTGGGGATTCTGGTGCGGGTGTTGCTGCTGCTGCGCTGCCGCGTCGCGATCCTGCCGACTACCGGTGGTCATACGGCCGTCTCCCTGGAATCCGGGCAGTGGACGGGGTTGAAAAGGTACCGCAGCGGACGATCCGTCAGCCTCGTGCGAACGGCGCGAGTTCGGGGTGTTCCGCGCACCAGGCGCGGCGCTCGCGGTCGACGGCCCGGCGGGCGCTGGCGTGCTGGTCCCCGGGCGGCGGCAGTTCGTCCATGGTCCGCTCGGCGTCGTCCATCGCCTCGGTGAACTCCCGCCCCAGGTGGGTCAGTTGCGGGTGGGCGCGGAGTACGGGCAGGACGGCCGCCACCTGCGCCCGGACGCGGGCGTGCTGGGCCCACGCCCCGCGGGCACCGTAGAGCGCGGCGCGCTGCCAGTAGCCGGCCAGGGCCAGGTGGGCGTACGCCCCGTGCAGGAGCCCCTCCAGCGGCCTGGGGTCGGCCCGCCAGGGGGCCCAGTGGCGGGGCGTGCGGTCGGCGGTGTGCAGCGTCAGCACGTCGGCCAGGGCGGTGAGCTTCCCGTGCTGCACCTCGTGGACCAGGGTGGCGGCCAGCGCGGGCGGGGCCTGCGCCCGCGCCAGTACGGATCCCGCGGCTGCGGGCAGGGTGGCGCCGCTGGAACGGGAGCCGCCGGCCAGCGGCACGACGGAACGCAGCAGCTGGACGGTCTCCCCCGCGCGGAGGGTGTCGTACCGGTGGAGCAGGGTGAGGGCGCCGGACCACTGGGTGTCCCAGCGCTTGTGCCCCTTGGGGGTGAGCCGCCGGGCGGCGCGCACGGGGGCCGGGTGCTCGGGGCCGGCCGCCCGGTAGGGGTCGAGGTCGTCGAGGGCGGTGCCGCCGCCGGGCAGGGTGTGCAGGGGCAGGGTGGCGGGGTCCGCGGGGTCCCAGGAGCCCTCGGTGAGGGTGAGCGGGCCGGGGCGGGGCGGCCGCAGCAGGCCGAGGGTGGGCAGGACGAGCCGGCCGTGCACGGGCCGCAGGGTGGTCGCGAAGGCGACCCCGGCGCGCAGGGCCGCGGCGACGGCGAGGGCGCCGAGGTGGCCGAGGTCGGCGGCGGGACCGTACGGGTCGTGCAGGCGGCGCAGGGTCTCCTCGGCCCACACGCCGGTGGCCGGGTAGTGCACGACGTCGCGCACGGCGCCGGGGTCCTTGCGCTCGGCCTCCTCCAGCAGGGCCCAGTGGTCCGCGGCCTCCCCGGCCCGCCCGCCGGGGGCGGCGTCGAGGACCGCGCGCAGCAGGACGAGGCGCTTGGAGCGGCGGATGTCGCGGATCAGGCGGGTGCCCTCCGCGGAGGGCTCGGTCGAGGCGAGGGCGCGCAGGGTCGGGGACGGAACCTCGAAGGGGGCGAAGGGCGCCCGGAGACCGGGGCCGTCGAGGGCGTCGAGGGGGTCGACGGCGTCGCGGCGGTCGGCGGCGTCCCGGCGGTCGGCGCGGTCGCGGCGGTCTCGGGGCTCGCCGGGGTTGCGGGGCTCGCCGGGATCGCGGGGCTCGTTCACGACGCGGCCGCCTGCCGGGGGGCGCCGGCGGCCGGCGGGGCGGGACGGGCGGCCGGCCCGGGACGGGCGGTCGGCGCGGGGAGCGGGCCCGGGCGCGCTGTCTCGGCGGCGGGGGCCGCGGCCGGGCGGGCGGTCGCCGCGGCGAGGGCGGCGGCGACGTGCCGGATCAGGACCTTGAGGTCGGCGCAGTACACGGACGGCTGCCGGAAGCCCTCCCCCGCCAGGTAGCGGTGCGGGTAGTGCCCGCCTCCGCACACCTCGACCAGCTCGCAGGACCGGCATCCGGCGGCCAGCGCCTCCCGGCCGAGCTGGCGGGCGGCGAGCCCGGGGTGGTCGAGGAGCTGGTCGAAACTGTGCGCGGCGAGGGTCATCCCGGTGGCGGCGGCGCCCTCGTAGGCGGATTTCAGCGAGTCGGCCTGTTCGATGGAGCCGTCGGTCTCGATGACGGCGGTGGTGGCGGGTGCGAGCCCGAGGGTCTCGGTGGCGGCGGGCAGGCCGAGGAGGAGCGCGATGATCTCCTCGAAGATCCTGACCCGGGTCCGCCGCACCCCGTCGTGCCACCAGCGCTCGAAGACGGCGAGCAGCCAGTCGGCGTACGGGGTGTGGCCGGGGCTCCGGCCCGGCGGCGGGGAACTGTGGTGGGCGAGCGGCAGGAGCAGTCCGAGGGAGGGCGGGGCGTAGCCCAGCAGCGACTCGTACGTCTCCACGGGGTCCTGGCCGAGGTCGACGACGCAGAGCACCCCCGCGTAGCTGTCGGGGTGCCGGGACAGCAGCCGCAGCCCGCGGGTCGCGGCGGCGAAGCCGGGCCGGCCCCCGCGGTCCACGCGCCGGGCGTTGTGGGCGGGCAGCCCCCCGTCGAGGCTGACGCCGACCCGGATGCCCGCGGCGGCAAGGGCGGCGAGCCGGCCGCGGGTGAGGAGCGTGCCGTTGGTCTGGACGGTGGCGGTGACCCGGGTGCACGGGGAGCTGCGGGCCACGGCGGCCCGTACCGCTTCGACGGGCTCGGCCAGCCGGGCGGGCGAGGTGAGCAGCGGTTCGCCGCCGTGCAGGACGAGGTCGACGTGGGTCAGGCCGTGGGCGGCGGCGTGCTCGGCGATCCGCTCGGCGGCGCGGGCCGCGGTGGCCGGGGCCATGACGGCGGGCTGGCCGCGCCAGCCCTGGTCGGCCATCTCGTAGACGTAGCAGTAGGTACAGGCGAGGTTGCAGCGGCTGCGGGTCTTGAGCACGAACTGGCGGATCGGGTGCGGGCGGTGGCCCGCGGCGCGCAGGGCGGGGACGTCGAGGCGGGCGTAGGGCCAGGGGGCGTGGCGCGCGTGGAGGGCCTTGATGGCCTGGAGGGCTTGGTTCCGGTGCGGGGGCGGCAGGCCGTCGCTCGTGATCGTGTGACTCATCGCCTGTACCTCCCGCTGCGCACGGTCCATCCCTGCCCTCCGGAGGGTCCCGGCTAACGGCGGAAAGTGGTCAACTGCGGTGGCGGTGGCGGACGGTGACGACTCCTCTGCGGCGGTCGGGGCGGCGGCCGGGGGAGCGGCGACGGCCGGGGTGGCGGCGGTACGGGACGGCGTGCGCGGCGCGAGCGGTCACACGACCCCGGAGTCGAAGGCGTTGAGGACCTCGGCCGGGTGGGTGACGCGCTCCACCATGCCCTCGATGACCGCGGCGAGCACCGGGTGGTCGATGCCCCGCAGTGCGGCCAGGTCGAGCCCCGAGAGGTCCGGGAGCCGTCCGGGGCACGCGCGGGCCGCAGGAGCTTCCTGATGTTGAGTCACCATGGGCCGGGTTTCCCCCTGTTGCCTGGTACGTACGGCGGTCCACTGCCCTTTCCCCTCCCCCGGCACACGGAAACGGCCGCCCCGGGGTCGCAGGACGGCGCCGCCCCCGGTCCGGGGCCCGGCCGGGCACGCCCCGGACGCGGAGCGCCCCGGCCGGGCGTCGGCAGTTCGGGCCGCCGGCCATCGCCACGCTCACCGTCACCCGCCGCACCCGCCGCACGCGCCGCACCGTCGAGTACGCCGACCTCCGCTTCACCCGGCGGCGGAGCCGCCACCCGGGCGCCGCGCCCGCGGGTCCCGTTCCGCGGGCCGGGGCGCGGCCAGCGCGGGGCCCGGCCAGTGCCGGGGGTGCTCCGTACCGGGCCCGGGAGGGGCGGCCGGACGCGGGGCGGCTCTGCCATCGGCTCGCCTCCCGTACGCGCACCCGGCCGCGCGGCGGGGCACGGCCCGGTCGGTGCCGTCAGTACTGGTCCCGGCCGCCCGGAACGTCCCGTCACGGGGCTCCTCCAGCGCACGCGCCCGGGCGGGCTGGCCCTTCCGCCGGGAGCGGCCAGCGCCCGTACCCGTCCGCTCGGGCGGGCGGCGGGCCGGTCCGTTACGGCCCGGCCTCCAGTGCGCGGACCCGGGCTCGGACCGCCTCCGGCCGGGCGGTGTCGTCGGCGTCGGCGTCGGTGCCGTCCCCGGTGGCGGCGTCCGCGAGGCGCTGCCAGAGGTCCAGGGAGGCCCGGTACGCGTCCAGGGCCGCCCGGGGCCGCGCCAGGCGCTCCAGCACCGCCCCGCGCAGCTCCTGCACGCGGGCCGCCAGCCGCACGGCGGTGTCCGCACGCTCCTCGCGGTCGGCCTCCAGGGCGGCCCGCCAGGCCCGCCGGTAGGAGTCCGCGGCCCGGTCGAGGCGTTCGGCGGCGTGGGTGTGGCCGTGGATCTCCTGCTGCACGTCTCCGTGGTCCCGCCAGGCACGGGCCTGCTCCAGCGGGCCGCGGCTGTGCCGCACGGCCAGCTCCAGCAGGTACTCCGCCTCCCGCAGGTCCACCGGGTCCCCTTCGTACGCGTGCCGCAGCCGCAGCCCGGTGGCCAGCCGAACCAGCCGCTGCGCCGACCCCGGGTCGGACTGCGCGACCGCCGCCCGGCTCTCGCGCAGCACGCGTACGGCGGTACCGGTGAACCGCCGCCCGTCGGCCGCCCGCGCCCGGTCCAGGAGGACGTCGCCCCACTCGGGCAGCAGTTCCGCGAAGGCCTCGGCGTCCCGGGGGACCAGCCGGCGGGCGCGTCCGTACGCCTCCGCCGCGTCCTCCAGGGCCACCGGGTCGGCGTCCCGGGCGTACCGGGCCCGGTGTACGCGGCCCAGGCACACCAGGGCCGCCACCCGCAGCTCGGCGTCCCCGCCGGCCTCCGCCAGGGCGGCGCCGAGCTGGGCGGCGGCCTGCTCCAGCCGCGCGGGCAGGTACCGCAGTGCCCCGGCCAGCGCCACCCGCACCCCGGCGGTCCGCGGGCTCCGCGGCTGCGCGCCGCGCGGCGGGGTGTCCAGCGCCGAGGCCAGCCGGGCGGCCGCCTCCTCGGCCAGGGCACTGCGCTCGGCGACATCCGGCGTACGGGGCAGCAGCGCCAGCAGGACGCGCCCCAGGGCGAGTTGCAGCGCGGGGTGCCGGTCCACCCCCGCCGCGCCGTCGCCGGACCCGGCCCCGGCGGCCCCGCCCGGGCCCAGGTCCGGAGCCCGGTCCGGGGCAAGGTCCGAGTCCGGGGCCAGGTCCGGGTCCGGAGCCCGGTCCGGGGCAAGGTCCGAGTCCGGGGCCAGGTCCGGGTCCGGAGCCCGGTCCGGGGCAAGGTCCGAGTCCGGGGCCAGGGGTGGCGGCGGGCCCGTCAGGGGTTCCAGGGCGGCGCGGGCCTCCCACAGGGGCGCCGGGTCGTCGCGCACCCGGCTCAGCCGGATCAGGGCCTCCGCCCGCCGGACGGCGCAGTCCCGCCGCAGCCGCCGGTCCGCGCCCGGCACGGCTCCCGCCGCCGCGAACTCCCGTTCCGCCGCCGCCAGCAGCTCCGCGTCGGGCCGCGCGCCCGCCAGGGCCCGCTCGTACAGCACCCGGCCCAGCACCGCCCGCGCCGGGGCCGTCCGCAGCCCGGTCACGGCCCGCTCCGCCTCGGCGAGGAATTCGGGGTCCCGCTGGTCCGCCCAGAGCCGCAGCAGCGCCCCCGCCAGCTCGGCCTCCGCCTCCTCCGGCGGGTCTCCGGGCCCCTCCGGGACCGCCATGGCCCGCCGGAGCACCGCCACCGCCTCGTACAGCGCCCGCGCTTCGCCGCCCCCGTCCGCGAGCCGGTCCCGCGCGGCCCGCACCGCCCGGGCGCGCCCCGCCGCCACGGGGACCGCGGACCCGTCAGCCGGGCTGCCCGGGCCGGCCGTGCCCGGCGGCCCCGGCAGGTAGCGCCGTACGACCTTCGCCGAGACCTGCGCGAAGGCCTGCGGGAGCCGCCCCGCGGGCACCCGGTCGGCGGCCTCCCGCGGCCCGGGGCCGGGCACCGGCGGCGGGGCCCCCGTCAGCTGGGAGACGGCGAGCGCGGGGAAGTTCCGTACGCCCCGCCCGAAGTGCGCGAGCACGTACTCCGAGCAGTGCTTGAGCACCAGCGCGGCCTCGTCCCGCCCCAGGGGCCCCAGCAGCACGTCCTGCACCCCCGGCACGAACTCGTACCACTGCACCGGCGGCGGTGCGCTGCGCCGCAGCAGCCCGCTCAGCAGCACCTCCGCCAGGTCGGACGGCTCCGAGTCGGGCAGCATGGTGCGCTGCACCAGCCGCATGACGGGCAGCGTCAGCGGCGCGGCCGACAGGTACACCGCCAGCTGCACGGCCCGCGGCGCGGCCGACGAGCGGAACCGCCCCACCAGCTCGCGCGGGGGCCGCACCGCCCTCGGCGGCGGCGCGGCCGCGGCCCGGTGGCCGGCCAGCACCCGGCCGACCTCGGCCGGTACCGGCCCGGTGCCCAGCCCGGCGACCAGCCGGGCCCACGCTCCGAGCGCCGTCGCGCCCGGCGGCAGCACCGGCACGGTCAGGCCTCCCGTGGGCCGCCCCGGCAGCGGGGGCCGGTCCGGCCGGAACAGCAGCTTCCGGCCCGCTCCCCCGGCCCGGGCGAGCGTGCCCCGCTCGGTCGGCAGCCAGCTGCGTCCCCACAGCCGCTGCGGCAGCGGCTGTACGACCACGCACGGGGTGCACTCGGCCCACCGGTACAGCAGCCGCTGCGCCGAACCCTCCCGCCACAGCGGCCCGGTGCAGTCGGAGACCACCATGGTCAGGGCCCGCCCGGTCGGGTCGCGCAGCTGGTCGCCCGAGCGCATGCCGGCACCGGGCACGGGGTCGCGGCCGAGGGCGGGCGTGCCGTCCGCAAGCCGGTGCAGGTGGTGCACCTGTACGTCCCGGAACGCGCCGAGCCGTTCGCACACCGTCCGCAGCTCCTCGAACATGTCCTGCCACACCGCCATCGACGGCGACGCGTCCATCACCAGCCGTACGGTCGCCTCGCGCCGGTGCTCCGGCCGGAGCACCGGGACGACCAGCCCGAGGGCCCGGGCGCCGGCCTCGGCGGTGGCGGGCTCGTCGAGCACCATCCGGCCGGGCGGCGCGGTCGGCCGGTGCCGCTGGAGGGTGCGCAGGGCCCGCTGGACGTCCAGGATCCGGGGCAGCGCGGCCGCCCCCGGGACCCGTACGGGCACCGCCTCCCCGGCCGGAGCCGCCTCCTCCGGCTGCGCTCCGGCGGCCCTCCGCAGGGCGGGCACGTACAGCGTGACCGGGTCCTCGGCCTCCGCCTCCTCCGGTACGGGCTCCCCCTCGCCCGGCGCCGGCCCGCCCGGCCCGCCCTCCGCACCGGGAGCGGCGGGGCCGCTCGGCGCACGGCCCTCGGCCGGCCCCGTGCCCGGCCGTTCCCCGCCGGGCGGCGCCCCGGCGGCCGCCCGGGTCCGGCCGGCGAGCCAGAGCGCGTCGGCCAGCTCCTCGGCGGACGGATCGAGCCCGGCGGCACGCAACAGCCCGGCCAGCACCCGGATGCCGGGCTCGGCGGCGGCCGGCCCGGCAGCGGAGGCCCCGGGCACGGACGACCCGGCGCCGGCCGGACCCCCGGCGGCCGGCCCGGCGGTGGGCTCAGCGGTCGGCTCAGCGGTCGGCTCAGCGGGTGGTTCGGCAGCCGGCTCGGCGGGGAACACGGCCCGTCACCTCGGGCGGTCGAGACGCTGGATCAGCAGGTCGGCCAGGTCCTCGCGCGTCGGCGGGGCGGCGTGGTGGGTCAGGTAGATCGCGTTGAGCAACTGGTCGGCGGCGACCAGCTCCGACTGGGAGCGGGTGAGGAACTCCCGGATCAGGTCCGCCCCGAGCCGGGCCGCCTCCTCGCCGAGGTGCGCGCGGACCATCGTGGCGAGCCGCTTCTCCCCCGGCTGCCCCAGCTTGAGCTGGATGCAGCGCCGCAACAGGGCGGCGGGGAAGTCCCGTTCACCGTTGCTGGTCAGGATGATGAAGGGGAAGGCCCGACAGCGGACCCGCCCGTCGCGGACCACCGCCTTGGCGCCGTCGTCGGTGAGCACCCGCACCTCGGGTTCGGTGTCGGCCACCCGTTCCAGCTCGGGGAGCGCGAACTCCCCCTCCTCCAGCACGTTCAGCAGGTCGTTGGGCAGGTCGATGTCGCTCTTGTCGAGCTCGTCGATCAGCAGCACCCGTGGCCGTTCGGTGGGCAGCAGCGCCGTTCCGAGGGGCCCGAGCCGGATGTACCTCCCGATGCCGGGCACCCCGGCGCCCGCCCCACGGCCGTCCCCGCCGCCGGCGCCCCCGCCGCCCGGCCCGCCGCCCGGCCGGCCGCCCGCCGCCAGCTGCACGTCCTGGAGCCGGGCGATCGCGTCGTACCGGTACAGCCCGTCCTGGAGCACGGTCCGCGAGACCACCGGCCAGCGCAGCACCCGTCCCAGCTTCAACTCGTGTGCCACGGCGTGCGCGAGGGTGGACTTCCCCGTTCCCGGGAAGCCGGTGACGAGCAGCGGCCGCCTCAGGTAGAGCGCGGCGTTGATCGCCTCCAGTTCCTCCGGCTCGGGCCGGTGCAGCTCGGCGGCCTGCCGGTGCGCGCCGAGCCGCCGGGCCACGTTCCCGTCGGCCGCCGCCGCGGGCCCGCCGGGCGCGGCGGTCGGCCCGCCGTCGAAGTCCCGCCAGGGCGGCGGGTCGGGCAGGGCGTCGATCCCGTCGTGGGGTTCCCCGACGCCGCGGTAGATGAGCCACTCGTCGTTCATGGCAGCTGCTCCCTCCTGCCGGTCACAGGTCCCCCTGGAGCGGCTCGTCCTCGGGCAGGGCGCGTGCCGGGTCGTCCCATACGAGGACGGCTCCCGCCGCCCAGTACGCGTCCGGGTCCGCCCCGTACGCGCGCCCCCGCAGCGCCTGCAAGCGCAACGGCAGGGCCTGCGCCCCGCCCGCCACGGCCAGTTCCTCCCGCAGCCCGCGGTGGAACGGCGCACAGGAGACCGCCGGCTCCGGAGGGGGCCGCCGGCCCGCCACCACCCCGTACCCGGACTCCCGTACGGCGTGCAGCGAGCCCAGCGTGGGCTCCTCCGCGGCCGCCCGGCAGTGCACGGCCACCGTGTTGTCCGGCTGCGCCGCGAGCCGGTCCGGATCGGCCGCGCGCGGGCGCCCCCGCGCGCAGTCGATGCGCTCGTCCAGCAGCGGGCCCGGCTGCACCCGCGCCCACCGGTCGGCGGCGCGCCCGGGCGCGGGCGCGGGGCCGCCGGGGTGACGCAGCACCACCGGCCGCTGCACCCCCAGCGGGGCGCCGCCCACCAGCGTCCACTCGTCCACCGCGAGGCCGAACAGGGCCGGTTCGACGGCCACTTCTAGCAGGGCCGCCGCCTCGTGGGTGTCGCAGCGCCGGAAGGCCTCGGCGAGCGGGGCCCGCAGCGCTTCCGGCAGGCCCGCCAGGGTGGCCCGTACGCCCGAGTCCACCGGGGTCAGCCGGCCGGGGTGCGCCGGGCCGGCGAGCACCGACACCCGCCAGTCGTAGACGTCCTCCCAGCCGTGCGCCCAGGCCTCCAGCAGCACCGACGCCCCGGTGGGCACGCCGCCGGACCGCCGGGCGGGGCCGTGGGTGCCGCGCTCGGCGCGGGTCCGCCGGCGCTGCTCCCGCTCGGCCAGCCCGCGCTCGTGGCGCTCGCCGAGCTCCCGGCGCAGCGGTCGCCACAGCCGTTCGGCCGTGGCCCGCACCCAGTCCCACAGTTCCTCGTCCGCGCCGGGCGCGGGCGGCTCGCGGTAGTCGGCCACGCTCACGTCCGTCGCGTACCGCAGCATCGCGGCGGCCTCCCCGGCTCCGCCCGGCGGGTCGTGGAGCAGGCCCAGCCCGTCGCGCCAGCTCAGGGGGGCGGGCGGCTGCGGGTCCGGTTCCTCGCCGCGCGCCGCTTCGGCCAGCGCCCGTACGACCTCGGAGGAGCCGGGCGGGGGCAGTTCGGCGAGGAGCCCGCACAGGGTGGTGCGCTCGCCGGGGGTGAGCCGGCCGCGTCCCTGCGGGCCGCCGCCGTCGGGGGCGGGCAGCTCGTCGTGGACGTCGGTCCAGGTCCGGCGGGTGTCGAGGTCGCTGACGTGCTGGTCGTAGTGGTGGAGGTCGTGGGCCTGCATGACGCGCCGGTAGAGCCCGATCTGGCCCCGCGGGGGCATCGGCAGGGTGCGCAGCTGGACGACGGACACGGCCAGCCCGCCGCCGCCCGTGTGCCGTCTGGCCTTGACGACGCCGACGACCTCGCCGCGGCCGAGGTCCACGACGGGGCCGCCGGACATGCCGGGCTCGATCTCGTCGTCGTCGCCGAGCCGGATGGCGGCGCCGTTGCCCGCGGTGCCGCGCAGCCGGGTGGTGCGGCCGGTGATCTCGGGGGTGCCGAGGTCCTCGGTGCAGCCGAAGTACGCGACCTCGTCGAAGCGGGGCCGGGAGCGGTCGGTCAGCCAGACGCAGGCGTGCGAGACGGGGGCCAGGACCCGGATCAGCGCCAGGTCGGGAAGGTCCCAGAGGGCGCGCCGGCCGGGCCGGCGCTCGTCGAGCCGCTCGGGCAGGACGCACTCCACGCGCCCGGCGACGGTCCCGGTCGCCGCTCCGGGGCGGGCGGAGCCGCCGGAGGAGAAGGTGATGCCGACCTCGCGCCCCGTCAGACGCACCGCAGCACCCCCCTCGCCGACCACGTGCGCGCACGTCAGGACCCAGCCGGGGGCGATGAAGAACCCGCTCCCCCAGGTGGGTCCGGACGGACTGCCGGGGGGTTCATACCCGCCCGGCGGGGCGTGGACGCGTACGGTCGCCGCCTGCACAAGGGGTTCGAGGAGCTCGAAGGCGCGCGCGGAGCCGGCCGTGCGCCCGTCGGTCATCCGCGCCCCCGTCTCGTGAGACGTCCTGAGACGTCCAGGCTAGCGCCGGGGGCCGATACGGCGGGAGGTCTCGCCGCAACGCGGATTATCCTGGCGGGAAACACCCCCATCACGGCACGGAGCCAGACTGTGTACTTCACCGATCGCGGCATCGAGGAGCTGGAGAAGCGGCGCGGCGAGGAGGAGGTCACCTTCGAGTGGCTCGCCGAGCAGCTGCGGACCTTCGTCGACCTGAACCCGGACTTCGAGGTCCCGGTGGAACGCCTGGCCACGTGGCTGGCCCGGCTGGACGACGACGAGGACGACCCCGACGAGTGAGCGGGCGCACGCGGGGGCGGATCCCGCGCGGGTGGGTCCGCGTACGGGGCCACCCGTCACCCGGCGCACGAGAACGGCCCGGCTGCCTGGAGCAGCCGGGCCGTTCTCGTTGTCGCGGGCGGCCGGTGGGGCCGCGCGACCAGGGGGACCGGGCGCCGGGTCAGGCGGCCTTGGTCTCCCAGAAGATGCGGTCGATCTCGGCGATGAGGTCGAGCGCCTTCTGGCCGGTGGCCGGGTCGTTCGACGCCTTGGCGGCCGAGAGGGCCTTCAGGGTGTCGTTGACCAGGCCGTGCAGCTGCGGGTACTTCTCGAAGTGCGGCGGCTTGAAGTAGTCGCTCCACAGCACCGAGACGTGGTGCTTGGCGAGCTCGGCGCGCTGCTCCTTGATGGTGATGGCGCGCGCGCGGAAGTCGGCGTCGTCGTTGGCCTGGTACTTCTCCTGCACGGCCTTGACGGACTCGGCCTCGATGCGGGCCTGGGCAGGGTCGTACACGCCGCACGGCAGGTCGCAGTGGGCGGAGGCCTTCGCCTTGGGGGCGAAGAGGCGGGAAAGCATGGGGTGTGTCCTCCTCGTGATCGTCTTCTCAAGGGGGAGGTTACTCGCTGGGGATCGGTATTTCGCGGCTGCCCCCATGGGCTTAGGACAAAAGTCCAGGGTCGCGGCCGGACCGGTGAGCGAATGTACGGGCCCGTACGGCAGCATGCGGAGATGACGAGGAGGTCGCCCATGGTGGAGAGCCGGAGCCCGCTGAAGCGGTTCGGTCTGGTGGACGTGTCGGGGCCGTCGATGGCCCCCACCCTGGCCCACGGCGACCAGGTCGTGGTCCGGTACGAGGCGGCCGTCCGTCCGGGGCACGTGGTGGTGCTGCGCCACCCGTTCCAGCAGGACCTGCTCGTGATCAAGCGGGTGGTCGAGCGCCGGCCGGGCGGCGGCTGGTGGGTGCTCGGCGACAACCCGTTCAACGAGGCGCCCGGCGACAGCACCGTCTTCGGTCCGGTCCCCGGCGAGCTGGTGCTGGCGACGGCGCTGCTGCGCGTGCGGCCGCGCCGGGAGGATCAGTGCTCGCTGAGGGCGCGGCTCTCCTGGGCGCTCTCGGCGGTGCGCCCGCTGTGGGCGGACGCCTCGGCCTCCAGCCGCTTGCGGGCGCGGTAGGCGGCGACGTTGGCGCGGGTGGCGCACCGGTCGGAGCAGTAGCGCCGGGAGCGGTTGGTGGAGGTGTCGAGGTAGGCGTTGCGGCAGGGCGGCGCCTGACACAGCCCTAGGCGGTCGGGGCCGTGCTCGGTGAGGTGGAACGCCAGGCCCATGGAGGCCATGGCCGCGTAGCCCGCGGAGGCGTTCGAGGGGTGCTCGGCGAGGTGGATGTGCCAGTCGGGTGCGCCGTCGTCGCCGAGGGTCTCGTGGCCCGAGACCTGCGGGCTGACCGGGAACTCCATGAGCAGCGAGTTCAGCAGGTCGACGGCGAGCACGTGGTCGCCGCCGTCGGCGGCCTCGAAGACGGAGCGCAGCCGGCCGCGGACGTTGCGGAAGCGGGTGACGTCGGTGTCGGTGACGCGGCGCGCCATCTGCACGCTGGGGCCGAACAGGGCGCGGACGGCGTCCACCGAGGTGAGCGCGTCCTTGTTGCGGGCCGGCTCCTCGGTGTTGACCAGGCGCACGGCGTAGTCCGAGTAATGGGCCAGTTCCACTTGTAGTCCTTACGGCTGCGGATTATCGTCTCGGTAACAGCTGAGACGGATACGAGGGTATTACGTACGGAGGGGTTCGTGATGGCTGGAACGACGAAGAGCGGCACCGACTGGCAGGCCTGGCAGGACAGCTGGGACCGGCAGCAGGAGTGGTACATGCCCGACCGCGAGGAGCGGTTCCGGGTGATGCTGGACATGGTCGAAGCGGTCGTGGGGCCGGCTCCCCGGGTGCTGGACCTCGCGTGCGGTACGGGAAGTATCACGGACCGGCTCCTCAAGCGGTTCCCGGAAGCCACCAGTACGGGTGTCGACCTCGATCCGGCGCTGCTGGCGATCGCCCGCGGCCACTTCGCGGGGGACGCGCGGGTCTCCTTCGTCACCGCCGACCTCAAGGACCCCCACTGGCGCGCGGCCCTGCCGCACGAGACGTACGACGCGGTCCTGACGGCGACGGCCCTGCACTGGCTGCCCAGCCGTGACCTCGCCGTCCTGTACGGGCAGCTGGCGTCCCTGGTCCGCCCGGGCGGGGTGTTCATGAACGCCGACCACATGCCCGACCCGGCCACCCCGCGCATCGACGCCGCCGAGCAGGCCCACCGGCACGCCGGGATGGACCGGGTACGGGCCTCGTCCGGGGTGCCCGACTGGCGCGAGTGGTGGGCCCTGGCGGCCGCGGACCCGGAGCTGGCCGAGCCGGTGAAGGAGCGGTTCGCGCTCTACGGGGAGCACGCCGACGGCGACACCCCGACCGAGGCCTGGCACGCCCGCACCCTCCTCGACGCCGGTTTCGCCGAGGCCCGCACGGTCTGGCGCTCCCCCTCGGACGCACTGGTCCTGGGCCTGCGGTGACCCGCCGGGAGCCGGGCCTGAGGCCCGGCTCCCGGCGCGCGTCCGCCGCCCGCCGCCCGCCGCGGCATGAGAGAGGGGCGGTACGGGAATCCCGTACCGCCCCTCGCCCGCCCGCCGGTGCGACCTACAGCACCTTGGACAGGAACGCCTTCGTGCGGTCGTGCTGGGGGTTGCCCAGCACGTCGCGCGGGTGGCCCGACTCGACGACCACGCCGCCGTCCATGAAGACGAGGTTGTCGCCGACCTCGCGGGCGAAGCCCATCTCGTGCGTGACCACGATCATGGTCATGCCGTCCTCGGCCAGACCGCGCATGACGTCGAGGACGTCACCCACCAGCTCCGGGTCGAGCGCCGACGTGGGCTCGTCGAAGAGCATCAGCTTCGGCTCCATGGCCAGCGCGCGGGCGATCGCCACGCGCTGCTGCTGGCCGCCGGAGAGCTGGGCGGGGTAGTTCCCGCCCTTGTCGCCGAGGCCGACCCGGTCGAGCAGCTTGACGGCGCGCGCCCGGGCGACGGCCTTGCTCTCGCGCTTGACCATGACGGGGGCTTCCATGACGTTCTCTATGGCCGTCATGTGCGGGAAGAGGTTGAAGCGCTGGAACACCATGCCGATGTCCTTGCGCTGCGCCGCGACCTCGCTGTCCTTGAGCTCGTACAGCTTGTCGCCCTTCTGGCGGTAGCCGACGAGCCGGCCGTCGACGGAGAGCCGTCCGGCGTTGATCTGCTCCAGGTGGTTGATGCACCGCAGGAAGGTGGACTTGCCGGAGCCGGACGGGCCGACCAGGCAGAACACCTCACGCGGCGCGACCTCCAGGTCGATGCCCTTGAGGATGTGCGCGGCGCCGTAGGACTTGTGGACGCCCTCGGCCTTCACCATGGGGGTCGTCATCAGGCCACCGCCTTGCGGTTCGAGAAGCGGGAGAGATTCGCCTTGATCTTCTGCAGCGGGGTGGGCGGCAGGGATCGCAGCGAGCCGCGGGCGTAGCGGCGCTCCAGGTAGTACTGGCCGACGCTGAAGACGCTGGTCAGGGCCAGGTACCAGATCGACGCGACGATGAACATCTCCATCACCGCGAAGGAGGTGGCGGCGATGTCCTGCGCGGCGCGCAGCAGGTCGGCGTACTGGACCGCGACCACCAGCGACGACGTCTTGAGCATGTTGATGAACTCGTTGCCCGTCGGCGGGACGATCACGCGCATCGCCTGCGGCAGCACGATCCGGCGCATCGTCTTCGTCTGGGTCATGCCGAGGGCGTGGGACGCCTCGCTCTGGCCCTCGTCGACGGACTGGATGCCGGCCCGGACGATCTCCGCCATGTAGGCGCCCTCGTTGAGGCCCAGACCCAGCAGCGCCGCCAGGAACGGCGTCATGACCTGGGTCATCTCGTCCTTGTAGAACCCGAGGTTCAGGAGCGGGAAGATCAGGGCGAGGTTGAACCAGATGAGGAGCTGTACGTAGACCGGGGTCCCCCGGAAGAACCAGATGTAGAACCAGGCGATGGTGCTGGTCACCGGGTTCTTCGAGAGCCGCATCACGGCGAAGAGCACGCCGAGGACCAGGCCCAGGAGCATCGAGCAGACGCTGATCCAGACCGTGCTCAGCATGCCGCTGATGATGCTGCTGTCGAACAGCTTGTCCGGGATGGTCTGCCAGCGGACGTTGCCCTGCGAGAAGGCGAACGCGAGGGCCACGACCAGGCCGATGACGACGATCCCGCTGACCCAGCGGCCGTAGTGGCGGACCGGGATGGCGCGGATGGCCTCGGGGGGGAGGCCCCCGGCCGGCGGGGTTGCCGCCGGCCCGGGGACCTTGTCGAGCTTGTCAGTCACAGTGACTGCCCTTCAGAGTGCTGCGGTGTCGCGCGGGAATCACTGACCTGCGTTGATCTTGGCCTCGGTCACGGCGCCGGAGCCCGCGTTCCACTTGTCCAGGGCGGCCTTGTACGTGCCGTCCTTGATGGTCGCGTCGAGCGCGGCCTTGAGCGCGTCGCGCAGCTCGGTGTTCTTCTTGTCGACGGCGATGCCGAAGAGGCCCGCGTCACCCGGGTTGGCGATGGCCTCGAAGTCGTTGCCGCCGCCCGCGGTCTGCGCGATGTACGCGGCGACCGGGGAGTCGTTCAGGTCGGCGACGGCGCCGCCGGCCTTCACGCGGGTCTGGGCCTCGGCGTCGGTCGGGAAGGACTCGAGGGAGATCTCGCCCTTGCCGGCCGTCTTGCACTTCTCGGACTGGTCCTTGGCGGACTGCTCGTAGGTCGTGCCGCGCTGGACGGCGACCTTCTTGCCACAGAGGTCGTCGAGGGTCTTGATGCCCTCCGGGTTGCCCTTCTTGACCAGGATGCCGGTCGAGGCGGAGAAGTAGTCGACGAAGTCGACGCCGGTACCGGTCTTGGCGCCCTTGTCGTCGAGGCCCTCCTGGCGGGCCTTGGTGTCGGTCAGGGAGGACATGACCATGTCGCTGCGACCGGTCGGCAGGCCGCCGAGGAGGGTGTCGAAGGTGCCGGAGGTGAACTCGAACTTCACACCGAGCTGCTTGCCGAGGGCCGCGGCGATGTCGGGGTCGACACCGACGATCTTGCCGCCCTCGGTGAACTCCATCGGTGCGTAGGTGGCGTCCGTGCCGACCTTGATCACACCCGCGTCCTGGATCTTCTTCGGCAGCTTGGAGAACAGCGGGGCGCTGTTCTCCTTGCCCGACGGGGTCGCGGTGGAGCCCTTGTCCGTCTGGTCACCACACCCGGTGAGGATCAGGGCGCCGGCAACCGCGATGGCGCCGACCGCCGCGATCCGGGACCGGGCGGCGGTCGTACGACGAGTGGTGCTAGCGGTCATGAGCTGGTTCCTCCGGCAGGTGGAAAAGCATCCGAAAACGGTAGGGCACGCACCATCGAGTGTCGCGACCTTGTGTGATTACGGCATCTTGCCATTCGGACTGGCGCATTCAGGCTGCCCATCAGGTCAAAATCGCATAACGGGCGACCCCCGACACCGAACAGGACTGCGGGCAGGACCCCCCTGGGCCGCACGATGCGCCGCCGCATCCCCTGTTTGGCGGACTATTTGCGGTCCGTCTCACCTGCCGGGCTCAGCCTCTTGGACTTTTCACCAAAACTAGGACAAGAGGCTTGTGGTCGAGCTGGAATCGACTCGTCTGGGCGAGTGTTCTTCCGGTAGAACAGATCCTTACACCCCTCATCCGGGGCTCAGGGCGCGCGTGCGGCGCGCCCGCGCGTACGAACCTCCCCTCCGCGGAGACGGGCCAACCGTCGATGCGGAGCACGGACGCGGTGCCCGCCCACCCCTTAACCAGGAGTGGCCACCCTCAACGATTCAAAGGACTTAAGGGGTCACACAAAGTGGCAGCGGAGATCGTCAACCCTCGCAGTGACAGTGCGACGGACAACAACCCCGATGCGGTGTTCGCACTGCACCGGGGCGGCAAGATGGCCATCGTGGCCACGGTGCCCGTCCACGACAAGGACGACCTGTCCCTCGCGTACACCCCCGGCGTGGCGAAGGTGTGCAGCGCCATCGCCGAGCAGCCGGAGCTGGTGAACGAGTACACCTGGAAGTCGAACGTGGTCGCCGTCGTCACCGACGGCACGGCCGTGCTCGGCCTCGGTGACATCGGCCCCGAGGCCTCCCTCCCCGTCATGGAGGGCAAGGCCATTCTCTTCAAGCAGTTCGGCGGCGTGGACGCGGTTCCGATCGCGCTCGCCACCAAGGACACGGACGAGATCATCGAGACGGTCATCCGTCTCGCCCCGTCCTTCGGCGGGGTGAACCTGGAGGACATCTCCGCCCCCCGCTGCTTCGAGATCGAGCGCAGGCTCCAGGAAGCCCTGGACATCCCGATCTTCCACGACGACCAGCACGGCACGGCCATCGTCTCGCTGGCCGCGCTGCGCAACGCCGCGAAGCTCACGGGTCGCACCCTCGGCGACCTGCGTGCGGTGATCTCGGGCTCGGGCGCGGCGGGCATCGCCATCGCCAAGATCCTCGTGGACGCGGGCATCGGCGACGTCTGCGTCACCGACCGCAAGGGCGTCGTGTCCGCGGACCGCTCCGACCTGACGGACGTCAAGGCGGAGATCGCGGGCCTGACCAACAAGACCGGGCAGACCGGTTCCCTGGAGAACGCCCTCGCGGGCGCGGACGTCTTCATCGGCGTCTCCGGCGGCACGGTTCCCGAGTCCGCGGTCGCGACGATGGCGAAGGACTGCTTCGTCTTCGCCATGGCCAACCCCAACCCGGAGGTGCACCCCGACGTCGCGCACAAGTACGCGGCCGTCGTGGCGACCGGGCGTTCGGACTTCCCGAACCAGATCAACAACGTGCTGGCGTTCCCGGGCATTTTCGCGGGCGCCCTCAAGGTCCGGGCCACCCGGATCACCGAGGGCATGAAGATCGCCGCCGCCGACGCCATCGCCGGCGTCGTGGGCGACGAGCTCGCCGCCGACTACGTGATCCCCTCGCCGTTCGACGAGCGCGTCGCCGAGGCCGTCTCGGCCGCGGTCGCCGCGGCGGCGAAGGCCGACGGCGTGGCCCGCCTGGCCTGACCGTCACACCCCGCAGTACGCGCGGAGGCCCGGCCGGAGCGATCCGGCCGGGCCTCCGCGCGTCCGGGCGGCGCGGCCGCGGGGTCCGGGTGGCATGGCCGCGCGCCGGCGGTGCGGCGAAGACCTCACTTCCGGGGGGCCGAAGGGGCTGGAACCCGCACCTACCGAGCGGTAGCGTCGCGGCATGTTCGCTGCCTACGCCGCCAGAATCGACCGAGACCAGCCGCTGAACGGCCTCGTGCTGGGCGACCGCCCGGCCCCCGTGGCCCGCCCCGGCTGGGTGACCGTCAACGTCCGGGCCGCCTCCCTCAACCACCACGACCTGTGGTCGCTGCGCGGGGTCGGCCTCGGCGAGGACAAACTGCCGATGATCCTCGGCTGCGACGCCGCCGGGACCGACGAGGACGGCAACGAGGTCGTCCTGCACTCCGTGATCGGCCAGAGCGGCCACGGGGTCGGCCCCGACGAGCCCCGCTCCATCCTGACCGAGCGCTACCAGGGCACCTTCGCGGAGCAGGTGACCGTCCCCGCCTGGAACGTCCTGCGCAAGCCCGCCGGGCTGTCCTTCGAGGAGGCCGCCTGCCTGCCGACCGCCTGGCTGACGGCGTACCGGATGCTGTTCACCAACGCCGGGGTCCGGCCCGGCGACTCCGTGCTGGTGCAGGGCGCCGGCGGCGGGGTCGCGACCGCCGCGATCGCCCTCGGCAAGGCCGCCGGCCTGCGCGTCTTCGCCACCAGCCGGGACGAGGCCAAGCGCAAGCGGGCCGTGGAGCTGGGCGCCCTGGAGGCGTACGAGCCGGGCGCGCGGCTGCCGCAGCGGGTCGACGCGGTGATCGAGACGGTGGGCGCGGCCACCTGGTCCCACTCGGTGAAGTCCCTGCGCCCGGGCGGCACGCTGGTCATCTCCGGCGCCACGAGCGGCGACCGTCCGGCGCACGCCGAGCTGACCCGGATCTTCTTCCTGGAGCTGAAGGTGGTCGGCTCGACCATGGGCACCAAGGACGAGCTGGAGGACCTGCTGTCGTTCTGCGCCACGACGGGCCTGCGGCCGGTCATCGACGAGGTCCTGCCGCTGGACCGGGCCCGGGAGGGCTTCGAGAAGCTCCAGTCGGGCGACCTCTTCGGGAAGGTCGTCCTCACTCCCTGAGCGCGCCGCCACTGACGGACCGTCCGGCACCGTCGTCAATAGAGGTTGACAACGCCTCCCGCGTCAACCTAGATTGACAGCCATGACGGAAGCTACCGATCTCGCCGAACGGGCCGGTGACCGCGACCCCCGCGTGGGCCTGCGTGCCGTGGCCGCCCTCCGCAGGCTGCTGGAGCAGCTGGAGGCCGTACAGGTACGCAGTGCCCGCGCTCAGGGCTGGTCCTGGCAGGAGATCGCGGCCGAGCTCGGCGTCAGCCGGCAGGCCGTGCACAAGAAACATGGGAGGGTCTGATGTTCGAACGCTTCACCCGGGACGCCCGCTCCGCCGTGACGGGGGCCATGGACGAGGCCCGGCGGGCCGGGGCCGCCACGATGACCGAGGAGCACCTGCTCCTCTCGCTCCTGGCCCTCGGCGCCCTGGACCCGCTGGGTGTGGACCGCGCCTCCGTGGCGGCGGACCTCGCGGCGGCCCGGCGCCGGGGCGGCATGTCGCGGGCCGACGAGGAGGCCCTCGCCGGGCTCGGCATCGACGTCACCGAGATCGTCGCCCGCGTCGAGGAGGCGCACGGCGAGGGCGCCCTGGCCGCCCCGGCACCCCGCCGGCGCGTGCTGGGCGGCTCCGCCCGCCTCACCGAGGGCGCGAAGAAGGTGCTGGAGCAGTCCCTGCGCATCGCCGTGGGCCGCCGCGACCGGCACATCGGCACCCTGCACCTGCTGCTGGCCCTGCTCTCCCGCCCGGGCACGGTCTCCGAGGTCCTGGCGGACCACGGAGTCTCGTACGGCACGGCCGAATCGGGCCTCGCGGCCTGAGCCGGCGGCCTCCCGGACGACCGTCCCGCCGGGTGCCGTACGCCGACGCCTACGGCGTGCTCAGCGCCCCGGTGAGGCGGGAGGCCGCCGCCGCCAGGTGGGCGCGGGCCTCGGCCAGCCGGGCCGGGGTCACACCGTGGTCGCGGGCCGCGTCCCGCACCTCGTCGCGGAACCGGTCCAGCAGCCGGTCCAGGTCGCGCGCCGGGTCGGCCGTGGGCCCCAGGTCCCCGGCCCAGTCGGTGCCGTCGGCCGGGGGCGCGGCTGTCGCCGCGGCCCCGGAGGACCGCTCGGACCCGGCCGACGGGCCGGACGGGCCGCCCGGTCCGGCCGGGGAACCGCCGCTGCCGCCGAGCCAGGCTCCGGCCAGGCTCCCCAGCACCCCGCCCGACTTGGCGAGCTGGTCCTGCAGCTGGCCCGCGATGCGCTGGACCTCCTCGCGGGCCCGGTCCTGGGCCTCCTTCGCCTGGCGGCGGGCCTGCTGGGCCTCCTCGCGGGCCCGGCGGCTCTCGTCCTTCGCCCGGCGGGCCTGCTCCTTCCAGTCCTGCCGCGCCTTGCGCAGTTCCTCCTTGGCCGCCTGCCAGGACTCGTCCTGGACCTGCGTCGCCGACGCGGAGGCCGCGGCCCGCATCTCGCGCCGCAGGTCGCCCGCGGCGCCCCGGACGTCGTCGCGGATCTCGGCGGCCAGTTCGGTGACCGAGTCGCGGATCTCCAGCTCCAGGTCGGCCAGCTCGCCGCTGCGGTCGGCCAGTTCGGCGCGGCCCGCCTCGGTGATGGAGTACACCTTGCGCCCGCCCTCGGTGGCGTGCGTGACCAGTCCCTCGGCCTCCAGCTTGGCCAGCCGCGGGTAGACGGTGCCCGCGGAGGGCGCGTACAGGCCCTCGAAGCGCTCCTCCAGCAGGCGGATCACCTCGTAGCCGTGGCGCGGGGCCTCGTCCAGCAGCTTGAGGAGGTAGAGGCGGAGGCGGCCGTGGGCGAAGACGGGTGGCATGTCAGAGCACCTTCTTGTCGAGCGTGAGGGGGGCGTCGGCGTCGGCCTGCGGGCGCCGGAGCAGCGCGATCCCGCCCGAGACGGTGGTGGCCCGCAGGGTGCCGGTGCCGGAGCCGAGGGTGCCGGTGATCCGCTTGGCGCCCAGCTGGCCGGAGACCCGCAGGTCCTCGAAGGCGTTGGAGACGCCGCCGGTGGCGGTGTTGGCCTCCACGCGGGCGTCGGCGGGGTGCGGGAGGCGGATGGCGACCTGGCCGGAGACGGAGTTCAGGGCGATGTCCACCGGGCGGGCTGCGGCCGGGTCGAGGTCCAGGTCGATGAGCATGTCCCCGCTGACCGAGTCGGCCCGTACGGAGCCGCCCGCGCCGTCGACGACCGTCAGGCCGCCGGACACCGAGTGGAAGCCGAGGTCGCCGGTGACGGACTGGGCCTCGACGCTGCCGGAGACCGTGTGCGTCTTGACCCGGCCGGAGAGCCCGACCAAGGTGGCGTCACCGGAGACCCCGTTGACGTCGGTGCCGCCGGAGATGCCGGAGACGAAGGTGGTGGCGCCGACCGCGCCGACATGGACGCGCGTGGCGGCGGGGACGGTGAGGGTGACGGAGGCGCTGCGCTCCCAGGCCTTGCGGCCCGCGGAGGAGGAGCCGGACCACGCCTTCCACGGCTTGGCCTCGAACCACGCCTTGAACCCCTGGGAGCCGTTCCAGGGCAGGTCCTCGTAGGAGACGGTGAGGACGCCGCCCTCCTGGACCACGTACAGCGGGGGCCCGTCGATCGCGGACGCCTCCAGGCGGGCCGGGCCCTCTTCTGCGGCGACGACGTTGACCGTGCCGCCCACGAGGCGGACGCGGAGCTCGGTGACCGGCTCCTCGAAGGTGAGCTTCTGCGGTTCGGCGATGTGCCACGTCGACGGTGACGCCTGCTCTGCCATGGTGCTGATCCTCCTCGTGCGTTCACGGACACGGGTCTCGACGCACGCAACATATCGCGTCTTCTCCAGAACACGATATATCGCGGTCGGGGGAAGTCAAGCGCGTGGTCCGAATCATCGGTATGGGGTGGTTTGCCTTAGCGTGTGGGCATGCCGATCCCCCAGAGCACCGCCGGCGGCCTCCTGCTCTGCCGCGCCGAACCCCTCGCCGCCCGCCACGCGGCGCACCTGTTGCGCGTACGCCTGCTGCTGGCCCCGGCGGGCGGGTGGAGCGCCTTCGTCCCCGAGGGCAAACCGTGGCTGGACGGCGAGGAGGGCGTGGCGGAGGTGCTCGCCGGCTGGGGCACGGCGGTCGCGGTGGGCGTCGGCTGGCCCGTGCTGAGCCTGTGGTGGGAGGACGGCCGGACCGGCTTCTCCCTGGCGAGCGGGTTCCGCCGGCCGGTGGTCCACGCGTGGGACGCCGACGGCGGCCCGGTCGGCGAGCCCGGCGCGATGCGGACCCTGGCGGCGCGGCTGGGGCTGGACCCCGTACTCGACCTGGAGGATCTGGAGCGCCTGACCCGGCCGGACGCCGCGGCCGACGGGAACTCCCGGCTGCTCGGACTGATCGCCCTGCTGTCCCGCGCCGGACTGGCCCTGCCCGCGGGGCTCTCCCCGGGCGAACCGGCCGACCGGCTCCGGGAGGCGGCCCGGCACGCGCCGGGCGCCGAGACGGTGGAGTGGTCCGGCTGGCGGGACGCGGTGCGGGCGGAACTCGACGTGGTGGAGGAGGGGCCGCTGGGGCCCTGGCTCCTCGGCCCGAAGGCCCGCCTGCTGGGCACGGCGCAACTCGCGGCGGGCGCCCCGCTGCTGCTCTGGGGTGCCCGGCACCGCAGCCCGGGCTGGCTGACCGCCGGCGCCGTCCTGGCGGCGCACGGCGCGCTGGCCCTGGCGTACGACCGCGCCCGGGCGGCCCGGCGCGGCTGAGACACGTCGGGCCGTCCCGGGGGCGCGGGCCCCGGGCGGCGCCCCGGCCGCGTCAGGCCTGCTCGGGCGCCCCGCACGCCCCGCACGCCCCGCGGTGAATCGTTACGCCACCTCCAGCAGCGGGCTCGCGTGGTGCCGCAGCCACGCCCGGTACGGCGGCGTCCGCATGGCCGCCTCGCGGTAGGCGGCGCGGAGGTCCGCGTAGACCTCGGCGTGCGCCCCCGGCCGGGTGGCCAGTAACAGCCTTACGGCGAGGGGGTCCCCGCACAGCGGACGGATCGCCATGTCGTCGCGCGGCCCGGAGGTCGGCTGGCAGGGGGCCACCGCCTCGCCGGACACGATGAGCGAGGTGGCCGTGTGGTAGTCGGCGTGCAGCACCGGCGGATCGAGCCCCGCCCCGGCGAAGACGCGGCGCAGCCCGTCCCACTCCCCGTCGACCGACGGATCGACCGTCCAGCGGTCTGCGGCCAGGTCCCGTAAGGACACCACCGACTGCCCCGCGGCCGGATGGTCCCGCGACATCGACACGAACTGCGGCTCCCGCTCCATCAGCACGTGCACCTCCAGCCCTGGCGGCACCCGCAGCGGGCTGCCCTCGACCTCGTGCACGAACGCCACGTCGAGCTGCCCCGAACCGGCCATCCGCAGCAGGGCGTTGGCCGAGACGTCCACCACCAGCGAGGTCTCCGTGTCCGGGAGCCTCCGGTGCAGCCGCCGCAGCCATCCCGGCAGGGCCCGGCTGGCCGTGGAGCCGATCCGCAGCCTCGGCCCGTGGGCCAGTGCGTGCGCCTCCGCCACCAGGGCGGCCATCTCGGCCAGCAGCGGCCGCGCCCGGCCCAGGACGGTGCGCCCGAACGGCGTGGGCCGGCACCCGGTCCGCTCGCGCAGGAACAGCTCGCCGTCCAGGGCCCGTTCGATCCGGCGCAGCTGGGTCGTCAGGGAGGGCTGGCTCACGCCGAGCTGCCGGGCGGCCTTGTGCAGGCTTCCGGCGTCGGCGATGGCACACAGCGCGCGCAGGTGCCTGACCTCAAGCTCCATGCCCCGAGAGTAGGCCGGGCCGGGTCGAGCGCACCAGCAGCCGATAGCCCCCCGAATCCCGCCATTCTCACTCCTGTTGGGCAACCGAAAACTCCCCGATAGGGCCGGGCTATCGGGGAGTGACATCATCCCCCGGCCCCGTCCGCTCCCCCAGACTCCGGTACCGAACGACCCACCCCCCACCGCACCACCGGACGAGTAGGAGCTCCCCCACATGCGCCACTCCCGTAAGGCCGTGCTGTCCGCCGGCATCGGCCTCGGCCTCGCCGCCGCCCTCGGCGGCGTCGCCCCCGCAGCCGCCGCGCCCGCCCCCGTCGGCAACTCCGCCACCTTCGCCGCGTACGAGCGTTCCCAGGAGAACCAGGCCGCCACCAAGGCGTTCTTCGAGGCCGTGCAGCGCTCGGTCACCGAACAGCGCGCCGCGAACCCCGGCGCCCTCGCCGTGACCGTCACCTACAACACCCGCAGCGCGCCCAGCTTCCGTACCCAGATAGCCAGTTCCACCCGGATCTGGAACAGCTCGGTGACGAACGTGAAGCTCCAGGAGGTGTCCTCGGGCGGGAACTTCTCCTACCGCGAGGGCAACGACTCCCGCGGCTCGTACGCGAGCACGGACGGCCACGGCCGCGGTTACATCTTCCTGGACTACCGGCAGAACCAGCAGTACAACTCCACCCGCGTGACGTCGCACGAGACCGGGCACGTGCTGGGCCTGCCGGACCGCTACTCGGGCCCGTGCAGCGAGCTGATGTCGGGCGGCGGCCCGGGCACGTCGTGCCAGAACGCCACCCCGAACGCGACCGAGCGCGCCCGCGTGAACCAGCTGTGGGCGAACGGCCTGGTCGCCTCGGGCCTCGACACGAAGGGCTAGCCCCACCGGCCCCACCGGCCCCACCGGCCCGGCCGGCCGGTCCGCCGGCCGCCGGGCCGCTCCACGGCCTCCCCGCGGGCAGGGCACGTCTGCTGCTCGTGCCCGGCCCGCGGGGCGACCCGCGCGTCCGGCGGAAGTCAGCGCTTGACGTCGTACGAGGTGACGACCTGGCCGCCGCCCAGGACGGTGCAGCCGGTCAGCTCAAGCGGGCGCACGCCGAAGCCCGCGCGGGACATCGGCATGCCGGTCCCCGCGACGACGGGGTAGGTCTTGACGACGTACTCGTCGATCTCGTCGGCCAGCTGCGCCGCGAGGTCGGCGCCGCCGCACAGCCAGATGCCGAGCCCGTCCCGCGCCTTGAGCCCGCGGACCGCGCCGGCCACGTCCCCGCTGATCAGCCGGACCGCCGGATCGGGCGGGACGGTCAGGGAGCGCGAGACGACGTACTGCTCGCGCAGGTGGCCGTAGGGGCTGGCCATGCCCGCCTTCAGGCCCGGCTCGTAGGTGTTGCGGCCCATGAGGACCGTGTCGAAGCGCTTGGGGGCGAGGTCCTCGATCCCGAGCTGCGCCCGGCCCCGGGAGGAGATCGTCTCCGGGTACTCGGTCACCAGGTGGCCGATGAACTCCGGGTCCAGGAAGGCGTAGAGGAAATCGCCGTCGCCGTCGGGGGCGCCGATGAAGCCGTCGACCGTCGTGGCGATGAAGTACGTGAGCTTGCGCAAGCGGGTCTCTTCCGTCGGACGGTGCCACCGCACCGGGGCACGCCAGGCAAACTACTTCACTTGCAGTGGTTAACCAAGCCCTTTTGCGCCGCGCCCCGTTCACGGCTCCCGGCCACGGCTCCCGTTCACGGCTCCCGCTCACGGCCTCCGTTCACGATCCCCACCCACCGCCGCCGCTCACCCCCGCGGCTTGCGCCACATCGGCCACATCAGGGGCCCGTCGGGCAGCCGTACCGGTTCGCCGGTCAGCTCCCAGCCCAGGCGTTCGTACAACCGCATGCTGCGCTCGCTGCTCGCCTCCAGGTACGCCGGCACGCCCTCGCGGTCGCAGCGCTCAAGCACCGGGCGGATCAGCTCGCGGCCCAGCCCCTCGCCCTGGCGGCCCGGGGCGACGGCGATCATCAGCAGGTACTCGTGCTCCTCGGACGTCGGGTGCACCGCGCCCGTGAGCCGGCCCACCAGCTCACAGCGCTCGTTGTCGGGATCGGCCACCGCCCGCATCTTCGCCGGGACCTCGTCCTCCCCCTCCGGCTCGCCCGCCGGGATCCGCAGCCAGAGCGCGGCGGCGGAGCCGTCCGCCGCGCAGTCGATCCGGCCCTCGGCCAGCGCCACGTCGACGAAGACGCCCAGGAACTTCCCGTGCACCGCGGCCCGGTGCTCCGGGTCGGGGAAGACCCAGCTGCTCACCGGGTCGGTACGGAAGGCCTCGTCGAGGAGGCGCGCCACCGCGTCCCGGTCCGACTGCTCCGCTTGACGTATCTCCAGTACCACTGGTCACACCCTTCGCCCGAGCATCAACAACCTTGGGCGATCCTAGAGTTGGCCCCCACATGCGGACAGGCCTGTTCCGGCACCATCCGGTGCCGGAACAGGCCTCCCCCCGAAGCCGCTCCCTACGGGGTCACCGCGTACGGCGCGTGACGAACTCCGCCAGCGCCAGCAGCCCGCCGGCCGCCCCCAGGTCCGGAACGGCCCGGGACAGCTGCTGCACCGCCCGGCCCATCCGGTCGGCGGCGTGGGCCTGCGCCCAGTCGCGGCCGCCCGCGCGGTCGACCGCATCGGCCGCCCGGTGCACGTCGTCCCCGGTCATGGGACCCGCGTACAGGGCGGCCAGCTCCTCCCCCGCCGTGGTGCCCGAGGTGAGGGCGGCCACGACCGGGAGGGACTTCTTGCGGGCGATCAGGTCGGCCCCGGCGGGCTTGCCGGTGTGCCCCGGGTCCCCCCAGATGCCGATCAGGTCGTCGATCAGCTGGAAGGCCAGCCCGGCCTCCCGGCCGAAGGCGTCCATCGCGTCGACCTCGTCCGGCCCGGCTCCCGCGTACAGCGCGCCCAGCGCGCACGCGCAGCCCAGTAGCGCGCCGGTCTTGGCCGTGGCCATGGTCAGGCACTCGTCGAGCGAGACGTGCGGCCGCTGCTCGAACGCGCAGTCCGACTGCTGGCCGGCGCACAGCTCGATCACGCAAGCCGCGAGCCGGGCCGAGGCCGCCGCCGAGGCCGGGTGCGGGTCCTCGGCGAGCAGCCGCAGCGCGAGCGCCATCATGGCGTCGCCGGTGATGATCGCGTCCGGTGTCCCGAAGACGGTCCAGGCGGTGGCCCGGCCGCGGCGCCGGGCGTCCCTGTCGATGACGTCGTCGTGCAGCAGCGTGAAGTTGTGCGCCAGCTCCACGGCGGCCGCCGCCCGTACGGCGTCGTCCACCGGCCCGCCCGGGCCCTGCATGGCCTGGGCGGAGGCCAGCACCAGCGCGGGCCGGATGGCCTTGCCGGCGTTGCCCGCGGCCGGGGTGCCGTCCGCGTGCTCCCAGCCGAAGTGGTACATCGCCACGCGCCGCATCGAACCGGGCAGGCTCTGGATCGTCCGGCGCAGTTCCGGGTTGACCGCTTCTCTCGTCCGTTCCAGCAGGACCGCGGCCTCTTGGCCCTCGCCGGTCGCGACGGTGTTCACCGCGCTCAGCGCCAGCGGCCGATCTCGACGTTCTCCAGCACGCCGAGCGCGTCCGGGACAAGCACCGCGGCGGAGAAGTACGCGGTGACCAGGTACGAGATGATCGCCTGCTCACTGATCCCCATGAAGCGGACCGACGTGCTCGGCTCGATCTCGTCCGGGATGCCCGGCTGGTGCAGGCCGATCACGCCCTGCTCGTCCTCGCCCGTGCGCATGCACAGGATGGAGGTCGTGCGGGCGTCGCTGATCGGGATCTTGTTACTCGGGAAGATCGGCACTCCGCGCCAGGACGGCACCCGGCTGCCGCCGATGTCCACCGACTCCGGGTACAGGCCGCGCCGGTTGCACTCGCGGCCGAAGGCGGCGATGGCCTTGGGGTGCGCGAGGAAGAACTTGGAGCCGCGCCGCATGCTGAGCAGCTGGTCCATGTCGTCGGGGCCGGGGGCGCCGTCGTGCGGCTGGATGCGCTGGTCGTAGTCGGCGTTGTGGAGCAGGCCGAAGTCGCGGTTGTTGAGCATCTCGTGCTCCTGGCGCTCGCGCAGCGCCTCGACCGTGAGCCGCAACTGCTGCTCGGTCTGGTTCATCGGCTGGTTGTACAGGTCGGCGACCCGCGTGTGGACCCGCAGAACCGTTTGGGCGATGGAGAGTTCGTACTCGCGCGGGTGGGCGTCGTAGTCCACGAACGTACCGGGGAGGACGGCCTCGCCCTGGTGGCCGGCCGAGAGGTCGATGGCGGCCTCGCCGTACTTGTTGGTCCGCTGCTCGGGCTGGGTCCGTACGTCGTCGATGTGCGCGCGCAGCGAGTCGACCCGGTCGGCGAGCAGCTGGAAGTCCTGCCGGGACAGGACGAGCGCGGTGCCGGAGGTGGCGGCGCGGGCGGTGTACTCCCAGATGGCCTCCTCGTCGACGAGGGAGTCCTCGCCGAAGTAGGCGCCGTCGGCGACGGTCCGCAGGACGGCGTCCTCGCCGTAGGGGCCCGGGCCGACCTGGTCGATGCGGCCGTGGGCGAGCAGGAACACCCGGTCGGAGGCGTTGCCGAAGGAGGTCAGCTCCTGGCCGGCCTCGAAGTCGACCTGCCGGCAGCGCTGGGCGAGCTCGCCCAGCACGTCGAGGTCCTCGTACTCGCGCAGCAGCGGGAGCTCGCCGAGCTCGGCCGGAATGACCTGGACCTGGGTCCCCGTCTTGATGAACTCGACACGTCCGTCACCGACCGAGTAGCTCAGGCGGCGGTTCACACGGTAGGTGCCGCCCTGCACCGACACCCACGGCAGCATCTTCAGGAGCCACCGCGAGGTGATCTCCTGCATCTGCGGCGCGGACTTGGTCGTGGTTGCCAAGTTCCGCGCGGCCGACGTCCCCAGACTGCGCTGCGGTGCCTGGGTCTCGGATTCGGAACCTGCCTGGACCGACATGTATTTCCCTTTCGATCACTCCATGGATCTGCGGGATGCAGCCTTCCAGTACGGAACGTGGTGGGACCATTACACAAAAGGGTGGGACTACTCCATACGAGTGCGGGGCATTGTCTGGGGTTCAACTTCTTCACGACCTCCGGCACCACCCACCGGTTTCGGCCATCACCACTGTCCGACGCGGTTTAATTTGCAGATCACATGCAACTTATCTACGTTGATCCCATGAGGCTGACCCGGTTCACCGATCTGGCACTGCGCGTCCTTATGCGCCTCGCCGTCGAGGAGGCGGACCTCCCGACGACCCGGGAGGTGGCGGCGACCATGGAGGTCCCGTACACCCACACCGCCAAGGTGGTCGCCAGGCTGCAGCACCTCGGCCTGGTCGAGGCGCGTCGCGGCCGCGGCGGCGGGCTCGCCCTGACCGCCGCCGGCCGCTCGGCGTCGGTGGGGGGGCTGGTGCGCGAACTGGAGGGCGCCGGCGACGTCGTGGAGTGTGAGGGGAGCACCCCGTGCCCGCTGCGGGGGGCCTGCATCCTGCGCGGCGCGCTGCGCAGGGCCCAGGAGGCGTTCTTCGCCTCGCTGGACCCCCTGACGGTGAACGAGCTGGTGGCAGCCCCGACCGGCCCGGTCCTGCTGGGGATCTCGGGAGGTTCCGGCTCCCGGCCGGGTGGGCCCTGACCCCGGGGGCCGGTGGCCGGTTTCCACCGGGGACGGATCATCCCGTACCGCACCGACCCGAGCGGCCGAACGTATGCCCTAATAAACACGTGACCCCGAACCTCTTGCGCCTGTCTGCATCTGAAAATACGCATCTTATATACCAATTAACCGAGGAGTCACGCCCATGCTGTCCGAGAAGTCCACCGCGACCGTACGCGCCACCCTGCCCGCCGTCGGGGCGGCGATCGGCGACATCACGGAGCTCTTCTACGCGAAGCTGTTCGCGGCCCACCCGGAACTCCTGCGCGACCTCTTCAACCGCGGCAACCAGGCCGCCGGCCTCCAGAAGCAGGCCCTCGCGGGGTCGATCGCCGCATTCGCGACGCACCTCGTCGCCCATCCGGACCAGCGCCCCGACGTGATGCTGAACCGCATCGCCCACAAGCACACCTCCCTGGGCGTGACCCGCGCGCAGTACCCGGTCGTCCACGAGCACCTCTTCGCGGCGATCGCCGAGGTCCTCGGGGACGCCGTCACCCCCGAGGTCGCCGAGGCCTGGGACGAGGTGTACTGGCTGATGGCGAACGCCCTCGCCGCCATCGAGGAGCGGCTGTACGCCGGCCGGCAGGTGGCCGCCGGCGACGTCTGGCGGGAGTGGACCGTGACCGGCCGGACCGAGGAGACCGCCGACTGCGCCACCTTCCGCATCGCCCCCGCGGACGGCGCCCCTGCGCCCGCGCACCTGCCCGGGCAGTACGTCTCCGTGCAGGTCGAACTCCCGGACGGCGCGCGCCAGATCCGCCAGTACAGCCTGACCACCGCCCCCGGCGCCCCGACCCGCGCGATCACCGTCAAGCGGGTCCACGGCCCGGCCGCCGGCGGACCCGACGGCGAGGTCTCCAACCACCTGCACGCCCGCGTCCGCGCCGGCGACTCCCTGCGCGTGTCCGCCCCGTACGGCGACCTGGTCCTCCACGACTCCGCCGCCCCGCTCCTGCTCGCCTCCGCCGGCATCGGCTGCACCCCGATGCTCTCGATGCTGGAGCACCTCGCCGACACCGGGCACGCCGCCCCCGTCACCGTCCTGCACGCCGACCGCAGCCCGGCCGACCACCCGCTGCGCGACGACCACCGGGCGCTGACCCACAAGCTCGCCGACGCCTCGGCCCGCTTCTGGTACGAGGAGTCGGCCGGGCCGGGCGACGGCGAGGGCCGCCTGGACCTCGGCGACGTTCCGGTCGCGCCCGGCACCCGGGCCTACCTCTGCGGCCCGCTGCCCTTCATGCGGTCGGCGCGCGAGCAGCTGATCGCCAAGGGCGTCGCGGCCGCGGACATCCACTACGAGGTCTTCGGCCCCGACCTGTGGCTCGCCTCCGCGTGACGCATGGTGCGCCTGATCCGATCCGGACCTGTCCGGATCGGATCGCACACCGTACGAACGCACTAGCCGCGGAAGGCCTGCCTCCACTAAACCGGAGCGTAACGGGTCGGACACACGGGGTGCCCGGCCGCGCACCGCAACGAAGGAGGCGGCCATGGCCGCACCCATGTCCGCGGACCGATTCCTCACCTCCCTGCGCGCCGAGGGCCTGACCGTCGTCGAGGTCGGCGCCTGGCGCACCCACCACCGCAACCACAAGGGCCCCTGGGGCCCGGTGCACGGCGTGATGATCCACCACACCGTCACCCGCGGCACCGCGCGGACCGTGGCGCTCTGCCGCGACGGCCGCTCCGACCTCCCCGGCCCGCTCTGCCACGGCGTCATCGCCAAGGACGGCCGGGTCCACCTGGTCGGCTACGGTCGCGCCAACCACGCGGGCTCCGGCGACTCCGACGTGCTGGCGGCGGTGATCGCCGAGAAGCGGCTCCCCCCGGACCACGACGCGAACACCGACGGCAACCGCCACTTCTACGGCTTCGAGTGCGAGAACCTCGGCGACGGGGAGGACCCGTGGCCGGCGGCCCAGCTCGACGCGATCGCCCGCACGGCGGCGGCCGTCTGCCGCTTCCACGGCTGGACGGCCCGCTCGGTCATCGGCCACCTCGAATGGCAGCCGGGCAAGGTCGACCCCAGAGGCTTCACGATGTCCGCGATGCGCACCCGCGTAGCGGAACGCCTGAAGTAGCCCCCGGAACCGGCCACCCCCTCACCCGAGGTACGGCACGGAACGGCGCTCCAGGAAGTGGCGCACGCGCAGGCGCTGGGTGTGGTGCATGGGCAGCGCGTCGAAATCGGCCGGCGCCACGAACCGCAGTTCCGTGCTCTCGTCGGACAACGACAGCTCACCGCCCGTGACGCGGGCGGTGAAGCAGACGTTGAACTGGCGCCTGACCTCGCCGTCGCTGTACTCGATGACGTGCCGGGGGTCCGTGTAGGTGCCGACCAGTCCCGTGATCTCCACATCGAGCCCGGTCTCCTCCTTCACCTCACGGACGGCCGTGCCGGGCAGCGAGTCGCCCAGGTCCATCCCTCCGCCGGGCAGCGCCCACAGGTCGTTGTCCGTGCGCCGTTGCAGCAGGATGCGGCCTTCGCTGTCGGTGACCACCGCCGAGGCGGCCACGACCATGCTGTTCGGCTCGAGCGCGTGAGGATCGTCGTAGTACTCGGTCCGGGCCATCGGGTCATGCCTCCACAGGGCGTGCTGTCTCCCACACGGCGTTGAAGCTGTCCGCGTAGGTGTCGAACATGCCGCCGGAGTCGTGGCGGCGAAGGTGCCACACTGGCGCACCGTACGCGTTCACACCCCAGACGTGGGCATTGACCAACACCTGATCATCAGCCCGGTACAAGGTGTTGTAGAGCGTCGTGCCGTGTGTCCGAAGCTCGATGCCCGGCACGCTCGCCACCGGCCGGTAGTGCAAGAGAGCGAGGCGACAGCGGGATTCGATGCCGTGCCCGAACTTCTCCTCCTGCCCTCGCTGCTGGACGTTCTCGCCGTCCGCGTCACCGACTGCGATGCGTACCGCGCACCCGTCGGCAGCACGCTCTTGCAGGAGATCGTTCAATCGGGGATACGCCTCGTGCAGGAACACCGCCGCGTAGACCAGGACGTCGATGCACTCGCGCGCTGCCGTGAGGAGATCCACTAACACGGATACGGGAAGGTCTGCCCGCTGGTCGTACAGAGCCACCAGTTCCGGACTGACGGCCCGCGCCGCCCGTGCTTGCCGGAGCGCCGGCCACAAGGCGTGAACGTCCTCGCCCAGCGTCTCGGCCGCCTTGAGGGCAGTTGCCCGGCGTGGGGTGCGCCCGAGGTTGACCCAGCGTTCCACGCTCTTCGGGTCCACGCCGGTCGCGCTGGCGGCGGCTCCGGCCCCGCTCACACCACCCGATTGGTGTGGGCGGGGCTCTGACGTGCGACGGCACGGGCAGGAGCGCTCCACAATGGATGGGTGAACCGTCCCGCGAACCTTGGCGCCCTCCTGCAGCCGCGCCCGCCGTCCCCGTTGCTGGAGGTCCGGGACGAGCGGTTCGGGCGGCGCGGCGTACGGCTTCTGCTGAAGCGGGACGACCTCGTGCACCCCGAGCTTCCCGGCAACAAGTGGCGCAAGCTCGCGCCCAATCTGCGGGCGGCGCTGGCGGCCGGGTGCGGGTCCCTGGTGACCTTCGGCGGGGCGTATTCGAACCACCTGCGCGCCACCGCGGCCGCCGGGCGGCTGCTGGGGCTGGAGACCGTCGGCATCGTGCGCGGCGACGAACTCGCCGCCCGGCCGCTGAACGACTCCCTCGCCCGCTGCGCGGCGGACGGCATGCGGCTGCACTTCGCCTCCCGCGCCGACTACCGGCAGAAGGCCGAACCCCGGACGCAGGCCCGGCTGCTGGAGGCCGCCGGCGCCACCGGCGCGTACGTGATCCCCGAGGGCGGCAGCAACGCCCTCGCCCTCCGGGGCTGCGCGGAGCTCGGCCGCGAGCTCCGGGGCGGGGCGGACGTGGTCGCGGTGGCCTGCGGTACCGGCGGCACGCTCGCGGGCCTGGCCGCCGGGCTGGCGCCCGGGCAGCGGGCCCTGGGCGTTCCGGTCCTGGCGGGCGGCTTCCTTGGGGCGGAGATACGTTCCCTCCAGGAGCGGGCCTTCGGCGCCCCGGCCGGCGACTGGACCCTGGCCGAGGACTTCCACCACGGCGGCTACGCCCGCGTACCGGCCGCCCTGGACGCCTTCGCCGCCGACTTCGGGACCCGTCACGGGCTCCCCGTCGAACGGGTCTACGTGGCCAAGCTCCTCTGGGCCCTGACGGAACTCACCGCCGTCGGCGCCTTCGCCCCCGGCACCACCCTGGCCGCGGTCGTGACCGGCCGCCCCTGAGACGGCCGGGCCTGACGCGGCCGCCCTCACGCGGCCGCCCCCGCAACCGCCGCCACCGGAACCGCCGCCACCGGAACGGCCGAACCCGAAACCCCCGCCCCCGAGACCGCCGGCAGGGGCGCCGGGCGCCGGATCAGGCCGCCTCCTCGCGGTAGGCCGCCGCCTCCTCCAGGTCCAGGCGGCGCAGCAGCACCCGCAGCATCTCGTCGTCGATGCGGCGCTGGTCGCGCAGGGCCACGAACACCTCCCGCTCGGCCTCGATCATGTCCCGGGCGAGGCGCCGGTAGATGTCGTCCGCCGACTCGCCCGTCTCCGCGTTGACCTCGCCGAGCCGCTCCCACACCGCATTGCGCCGCCGTTCCAGGACCGTGCGGAGCCGGTCGGCGAGCGGCGGCGGCAGGGTCCGGTTCTCCGGCTCCTCCAGCAGCTCCCGCAGCCGTCCCTCCGCCGCCCGCGAGGCCTCGCTCTGCGCCTGCGCCTCCGCCAGCGTCTCCGCGTGCAGGTCCCGGGGCGGCAGCCGCAGCAGCCGGATCAGCGGCGGGAGCGTCAGGCCCTGCACGACCAGCGTGCCGATGACCGTGGTGAACGTCAGGAAGAGGATGAGGTTTCGGTGCGGCACGCCCAGCGGGATGGAGAACGCGATGGCCAGCGAGACCACCCCGCGCATCCCCGCCCAGCCCACGATCACCGGAGCCTTCCAGGTGGTGTCCGGCTCCCGCCGGCGCACCCGCTCCGACAGCCACCTCGGCACGAAGGTCGCCGGGAAGACCCACAGGAACCGGGCCGCGACCACCGCGAGGAAGACGAAGACCGCATACCAGGCGAGGGCCGCGCCCTCGTACTCCCCGAGCCCCTTGAGGACCACCGGCAGCTGGAGCCCGATCAGCGCGAAGACCACCGACTCCAGGACGAAGGAGATCACCTTCCACACCGCCTCCTCCTGGAGCCGGGTGGCGAAGTCGACCTGCCAGTTCCGGTGGCCCAGGTACAGGGCCACCACGACCACGGCGAGGACCCCGGACGCGTGGACCCGCTCGGCCGCCGCGTACGCCACGAAGGGGATCAGCAGCGAGAGGGTGTTCTGCAGCAGCGGCTCCTTGAGCCGCGTGCGGAGATGGTGGATCGGGACCATCAGCAGCAGTCCGACGCCGACCCCGCCCACCGACGCCAGCAGGAACTCGGCGATGCCGCCCGCCCAGCCCGCGCTCACCCCGACCGCCGCCGCGACGGCCACCTTGTAGGCGGTGATGGCGGTGGCGTCGTTGACGAGGGACTCGCCCTGGAGGATGGTCGTGATCCGGTGCGGCAGCCCCAGCTTGCGCGCGATGGCGGTGGCGGCGACGGCGTCCGGCGGCGCGATGACCGCGCCGAGCACCAGCGCCACCGTCAGGGACAGGCCCGGGACGACCAGGTAGGCCGCGTACCCGACGGCGAGCGTCGCGAAGAGCACGTACCCGACGGAAAGCAGCCCGATGGGCCGGATGTTGGCCCGCAGGTCCAGGTACGAACTGTCCACGGCGGCCGTGTGCAGCAGCGGCGGGAGCAGCAGCGGCAGCACGATGTGCGGGTCCAGGACGTACGCCGGCACGCCCGGTACGTACGCGGCCACCAGCCCGGCGGCGACCAGCAGCAGCGGGGCCGGAACCGGGGTGCGGCGGGCCAGCCCCGCCACGACCGCACTGCCGGCGACCAGCGCCACCAGCGGCAATACCTCCATGGAAGATCCATCCTCATCCGTCGCGCGCGCCCGCCCTGGTCGTACGCTGGCCATCATGAGCGAGTGCACCCACGTTGCCGAACTGCCGCGCCCCGAGCCCATCCCCTCCGCCCAGACCTGCCCCGAATGTCTGGCGGTCGGCAGCCATCCCGTGCAGTTGCGGATGTGTCTGGGGTGCGGCCACGTGGCCTGTTGTGATTCCTCCCCGTTTCGGCACGCCTCGGCGCACCATCGGGAGACCGGCCATCCGGTGATGCGCAGCTTCGAGCCGGGCGAGACCTGGCGCTGGTGTTTTGTCGACGGTTCGATCGTCTGAGGTGGGGTAGGTCAACCCTCCGCCGGTTCCCCCGATTTGACCCCGCAGACCCCTAGCCACTGTGCGTACCCGAGGGCTTACCATCAGTCACTGGCCGTGTACGAGGGTGCTCACAGCGGGCGCCGCGGGGGGTGCCGCGACACGATCGCCCGGATCGCGATAGCGTCACCGGCGAACAGAGCTCGTACCACCTTGGAGGTGAGGGTGTCCCAGATCGCAGGCGAGCCCGGGACCCAGGACTTCGTGGAAGTCCGGCTGCCCGCTGCGGGTGCCTACCTGTCGGTGCTGCGAACGGCCACGGCCGGCCTCGCGGCACGTTTGGACTTCACCCTCGACGAGATCGAGGACCTCCGCATCGCGGTGGACGAAGCCTGCGCGATCCTGCTCCAGCAGGCCGTGCCCGGCTCCGTCCTCAGCTGCGTCTTCCGGCTGATCGACGATTCGCTGGAAGTGACCGTCTCGGCACCCACGACGGACGGGCGCGCTCCCGAGCGCGACACGTTCGCGTGGACGGTCCTGTCGGCGCTGGCCGGCAAGGTCGAGGCCACGGTCGAGGAGGACAAGACAGTGAGCATCAGCCTCTACAAACAACGCGGCGCGGGACCAGGACCGGCGTGAGCGGCGGGGAGATCCCGGTGCGGAGCGGGGATCGGCCCCGGGTACGACACGAGGTCGACGGCGGCATCCCGGAACAGCAGCACGCCCGGCCGCACCCGGCGGAGACGGATGCGGAAGACGGCTTTTTGGACTCGGCGGAGCGACGGGCGGGCCCTATGAGCGACAACCAGCACGAAGAACCACAGCCATCACAGCCACCCGAGGCCGCTGCCACGGCCCCGGAGGCCCCTCCGGCACCGGTGTTCCACGCGGCACCGGCCCTGCCGGACCCGCGCGACCGCAGCGGCGCGCGGGCCCTGTTCATCGAACTGCGGGCGCTGCCCGACGGGTCGGTGGAGAAGGCGGAGCTGCGCAACCGGCTGGTGCGGATGCACCTGCCGCTGGTCGAGCACCTGGCACGGCGGTTCCGCAACCGCGGTGAGCCGCTCGACGACCTGACGCAGGTCGCGACGATCGGCCTGATCAAGTCGGTGGACCGGTTCGACCCGGACCGCGGCGTCGAGTTCTCCACGTACGCCACACCCACCGTGGTCGGCGAGATCAAGCGCCACTTCCGCGACAAGGGCTGGGCGGTACGGGTGCCGCGGCGCCTGCAGGAGCTGCGGCTCTCGCTGACGACCGCCACGGCCGAGCTGTCCCAGCAGCACGGCCGCTCCCCCACGGTGCACGAACTGGCCGAGCGGCTGGGGATCTCCGAGGAGGAGGTGCTGGAGGGGCTGGAATCGGCCAATGCCTACAGCACGCTCTCCCTGGACGTCCCGGACACCGACGACGAGTCGCCGGCGGTCGCGGACACTCTGGGCTCGGAGGACGAGGCCCTGGAGGGGGTCGAGTACCGCGAGTCCCTCAAGCCGCTGCTGGAGGGGCTGCCGCCGAGGGAGAAGCGCATCCTGCTGCTCCGGTTCTTCGGCAACATGACCCAGTCGCAGATCGCCCAGGAGGTCGGCATCTCTCAGATGCACGTCTCCCGGCTGCTGGCCCGCACCCTGGCCCAGCTCCGGGAGAAGCTCCTCGTCGAGGAGTGACCCGCGCCACGGGAGGTCGTACGGGTTATCGGGCCTCTTCCCGGGGCCCGATGCCGAGTGCCTGCGTGGTCGTCGGGTTCACCAGCAGCGCGACGACGGCCACGGCGGCCACCGCCAGGACGGCCGCGGCGGCGATCATCGCGCCGCCCGCGCCGTACAGGGTCCAGGCCACCGGGAACGCCAGCAGCTGCGTGATCAGTGCCGGGCCTCGGCTCCACCGGCGGCCCAGCCGCAGCCCGCGGGCCGCCACCAGCGGCAGCGCGGCCAGCGCGAGCAGCGTGATCCCGCCCGTCTCGGCCTGCTGCGGGGAGTCGGGGTCGCCGGCGAAGCCCACGAACAGCATGTAGACACCGAGGCCGGCCAGGGCCAGGCCCTCCAGGGCGGTGAGCGCGGCGGCGGCGGTCAGCCGCCCGGGCGGCGCGGGGGTCTCGGCGGCGGCGGTGACGGGGACGCTCTGGGGCTGCTTCGTACTCACCCCAGCAGCGTAACCGCGGGCCCGCGGGCCCGGAGGGGACGGCCAGTAGGCTCGGCATATGAAGGGGTGGGTAGTCTGGCGCTCATGCGTGCACTTCTCGTGGCCAACCCAGCAGCGACGACGACCAGTGCGCGCACGCGTGACGTCCTGACCCACGCCCTGGCCAGCGAGATGAAGCTGGAGGCGGTGACGACCGAGTACCGGGGCCACGCCCGCGACCTGGGCCGCAGGGCGGCCGAGAGCGGCATGGACCTCGTCGTCGCCCTCGGCGGCGACGGCACGGTCAACGAGGTCGTCAACGGGCTCCTGCACAACGGGCCCGACCCGGAGCGGCTGCCCGGGCTGGCGGTGGTCCCCGGCGGTTCCACCAACGTGTTCGCCCGGGCCCTCGGACTGCCCAACGACGCGGTCGAGGCGACCGGCGCGCTGCTGGACGCGCTGCGCGAGCAGCGCGAGCGGACGGTGGGCCTGGGTCTGGCGGCCGGCACCCCGGGCACCGAGGACGAGTCCGTTCCGGCGCGCTGGTTCACCTTCTGCGCGGGCTTCGGCTTCGACGCGGGCGTCGTGGGCCGGGTGGAGCAGCAGCGGGAGCGGGGCAAGCGTTCGACACATGCCCTGTACGTACGACAGCTGCTGCGCCAGTACCTGGAGGAACCGAACCGGCGGCACGGCACGGTCACCCTGGAGCGCCCCGGCGCGGATCCGGTGCCGGACCTGGTGCTGTCGATAGTGTGCAACACCTCCCCGTGGACGTATCTGGGCAATCGTCCGCTTTACGCCTCACCGGAGGCGTCGTTCGATACCGCGCTTGACGTATTGGCACTCAATCGTTTGTCAACTCCGGCGGTCGCCCGGTACGCCACGCAGCTCCTGACCTCGACTCCTGAGAGGGGTCCGCACGGCAAACACGCGGTGTCTCTGCATGATCTGACGGACTTCACCTTGCATTCGAAGGTGCCACTTCCGTTCCAGATGGACGGTGACCACCTCGGCCTGCGGACCAGCGTTCAGTTCACAGGCGTACGCCGCGCACTGCGTGTGATTGTGTGAGTGGAAGGACCTAAAGTCCTTTCACTCGAACGTTTACACGCTGGTCCACCCCTAGGAACTAGGGCTGTGACCTAGTAGACACCGACGAATCAAAAAAAACTTTCCGGAAGGGGTTGTATCCCCGTCCGAGGTTTGCGAATCTCTACATGGCGGTTGGGACAGCCCGCACAACCCGGCACCCACACAGACCGCCAGAACCCCTCCACGAATCCCTGACTCCGGGCAACCGGGCGGTCGACCTTCCCTCGCGGGGGGATTCGTGAAAGCGTTCACATTCACAAGCAACCTGCCCGCAATACAAGGAGATGGAGCAGCCATGGACTGGCGTCACAACGCCGTTTGTCGTGAGGAAGACCCGGAACTCTTCTTCCCCATCGGCAACACCGGTCCTGCGCTGCTGCAGATCGAGGAAGCCAAGGCCGTCTGCCGCCGCTGCCCCGTCATGGAGCAGTGCCTGCAGTGGGCACTCGAGTCCGGCCAGGACTCCGGTGTCTGGGGCGGTCTGAGCGAGGACGAGCGCCGCGCGATGAAGCGCCGCGCCGCTCGCAACCGGGCGCGCAACGCAAGCGCCTGACAACGACTTTCGAGCCTCGACGCGCAGCGCGTAGTACCTGCCACAAGCGCTTAGCAACGTGCTCTTGAGCCCCGGACCGGGAAGATTCGGTCCGGGGCTCAGTGCTGTCCGGAGTCCGCCCGGGGCGCGCGACCGTCACACAGGGTGACGGTACCGCCGCTACTTCTGCGGGCTGGACGGCAGGTCGAGCACGACCTTGGTGCCGCGCGGCTCGACCCGGAGCATGTCGAACGTACCGCCGAGCTCCCCCTCCACCAGGGTGCGTACGATCTGCAGCCCGAGGTTGCCGGCCCGCTGCGGGTCGAACCCCTCGGGCAGGCCGCAGCCGTCGTCGAGCACCGTGATCAGCAGCCGGCCGTCCGTGCGGCCGACGCCGGTGCGGGCAGCGAACACCTCCACCGTGCCGCCCTCGCCCTGGGTGAAGGCGTGCTCCAGGGCGTTCTGCACGACCTCGGTCAGCACCATCGACAGCGGGGTGGCGACCTCCGCGTCCAGGATTCCGAACCGCCCCGTGCGGCGGCAGTCGACCCGGCCCGGGGAGATCTCCGAGACCATCGCGATCACCCGGTCGGCGATCTCGTCGAACTCGACCCGCTCGTCCAGGTTCTGAGACAGCGTCTCGTGCACGATCGCGATCGAACCGACGCGGCGCACCGCCTCGTTGAGCGCCTCGCGGCCCTGCGGCGAATCCATCCGGCGGGCCTGGAGCCGCAAGAGGGCTGCCACCGTCTGGAGGTTGTTCTTCACCCGGTGGTGGATCTCCCGGATGGTCGCGTCCTTGGTGATCAATTCACGTTCGCGACGGCGCAGTTCCGTGACGTCGCGGCAGAGCACCAGGGAGCCGATGCGGGTCCCCTTCGGCTTCAGCGGGATCGCGCGCAGCTGGATGACCCCGCCGTTGCCCTCGACCTCGGTTTCCCGGGGCGCCCAGCCGCTGGCCAGTTTGACCAGGGCCTCGTCGACGGGGCCGCGGGAGGGGGCCAGTTCGGTGGTCGTGTCGCCCAGGTGCTGGCCGACCAGGTCGGAGGCGAGGCCGAGCCGGTGGTAGGCGGACAGGGCGTTCGGGGACGCGTAGGTCACCACGCCGTCGACATCGACCCGGATCAGGCCGTCACCGACCCGCGGCGAGGCGTCCATGTCGACCTGCTGGCCGGGGAACGGGAAGGAGCCCGCCGCGATCATCTGGGCCAGGTCGGAGGCGGACTGGAGGTAGGTCAGCTCCAGCCGGCTCGGTGTACGCACGGTGAGCAGGTTGGTGTTGCGCGCGATGACGCCCAGTACCCGTCCCTCGCGCCGCACGGGGATCGACTCGACGCGGACCGGCACCTCCTCGCGCCACTCCGGGTCGCCCTCGCGCACGATCCGGCCCTCGTCGAGCGCGGCGTCGAGCAGCGGGCGGCGGCCGCGCGGGATCAGGTGGCCGACCATGTCGTCCTGGTAGGAGGTAGGACCTGTGTTCGGGCGCATCTGGGCGACCGAGACGTACCGGCTGCCGTCGAGGGTGGGAACCCACAGCACGAGGTCGGCGAAGGACAGGTCGGAGAGCAGCTGCCACTCCGAGACCAGCAGGTGGAGCCACTCCAGGTCGGTTTCACTGAGAGCGGTGTGCTGGCGTACGAGGTCGTTCATGGAGGGCACGTGGCGAGCGTACCCCGGGTACGGCCGATGACTTTCCCCACGGGAATACCCAGGAGTATCCAGGAGCGGGCCGAGCGGCGTACTGTTGGAGGAAGTGACGGGATCTTCGGTGCCGTCATTGGATGGACAGATCAGAATGGTCTAGTCCACAATTGCCTTAAGCTTCCGCCCTCCCCGCACAGGAGGACGGATCGAGGTAAGCCGCGCGCTCTGCCCTGACCGCGCAGGCTCCTCCCACCGGCCGCCGGGAACCGCACACCCGACGGCCGTAAGTACTCCGGGCTACGGTGCCGGATGGGCTGAGGGTCCCGTCCTGCACCGTGGCCCAGAGGAAAGTGGCCAAAGGGAAGTGCCCCGGAGGAACGCGGTCGCGGGAGAGCGGCCGGAGAAATCTCGCCGCTCGGCTGCTCGCACTACTGCTGGGGCCAGGCCCGCAGCGCCAGTGCCGCCACCGCCTCCAGTTCCTCCCGCGTCGCCCCGTCGCGCGACTGCTGGGACATTCCCTGGAGCACGGCTCCCGCGTAGCGGGCCAGCGCCCGCGCGTCCGTGTCCGCGGGAAGGGCCCCCGTGGCCACGTCGGCCCGGATGCGGCTCTCGAACAGGGCCAGGTTGGCGTCGCGCCGCTCGCGCAGGGCCTGCGCGACCTCGTCCGAGGTGGTGTTGACCGCGGCGCTGATCACCATGCAGCCCGGCGGGTGGGCCGGATCGGTGTAGACCTCGGCGGCCTCGCGCAGGACCCGGCCGACGGCCGCGCGGGCGGTGGGCTCCTCGGCGAGCGCCACGGCCGCGAAGTCCGCGTACCGGCTGCCGTAGACCACCACGACCTCGTCGAAGAGCTTGCGCTTGTCCCCGAAGGCCGCGTAGAGGCTCGGCGCTCCGATGCCCAGGGCCCGGGTCAGGTCGGCGATGGACGTCGCCTCGTAGCCGCGCTCCCAGAAGGCGAACAGAGCCTTGTCGAGGGCCGCGTCGCGGTCGAAGGAGCGGGGTCTGCCGCGCTGTCCGGTCACCATGCGCACATTCTATAGCGGTCGCTATGGAATCTGATACGTTTCTTTCTGTAGCGACCACTCCACATTACCGAAGGGGGGCGCGCCATGGGCGTGCTCAAGGGGAAGACGGCACTGGTCACGGGCGGCAGCCGGGGCATCGGCCGGGCCGTGGCCCGGCGTCTCGCACGGGACGGGGCGCTGGTGGCGGTGCACTACGGGCACGACGGGGAGGCGGCGCGGGAGACGGTGGAGTCCATCGAGGCGGCCGGCGGGCGGGCCTTCGCGATCCGGGCGGTGCTCGGGGTGCCGGGGGACGCGCAGGCGCTCTGGGCGGCGTACGCGGCCCACCCCGCGCACACCGACGGGGTCGACATCCTGGTGAACAACGCGGGGGCGGCCGCCTACGCGGGCATCGAGGAGACCGACGAGGAGGCGTACGACCAGATCCACGCGCTCAACGCGAAGGCCCCGTTCTTCGTCATCAAGCACGGGCTGGACCGACTGCGCGACGGGGGCCGGATCGTGAACGTCACCGGCACGCCCGGGATCGCCCTGCCCGCGATCCTGGCCACGGTCATGGCCAAGGGCGCGGTGAACACCCTGACCCGGTCCCTGTCGGCCGCCCTCGCCCCGCGCGCGATCACCGTGAACTCGGTGGGCCCCGGCATCACCGCGACCGATCTGAACGCGGCCTGGCTGGCGGATCCGGCGGCCCGGGCCCACGTTGCCTCCCGCTCGGTCTTCGACCGGATCGGCACCGTGGAGGAGGTCGCCGACGTGGTGGCGTTCCTGGCCTCGCCGGACTCCCGCTGGGTGACGGGCCAGCACCTGGACGCGACCGGCGGGCTCCAGCTGGCGCTGCTCTAGGAGGTGGCGGCCGCGGCGCTCCCGGGAGGCCGCGGCCGGACTTCCCGACCACCATGGGGAGGAGGGCGCGGAGCCGGACACGGGGGTCCGGCTCTGCTAGATTGGTCTATACCACAACACGCCCACACCTCTCAGATCGGCAGGCCCCGCGTGGAAGTTGTCATCGTCCCGGACGCCAAGGCAGGCGGCGAGCTCATCGCGGAGGCCATGGCCGCACTGGTCCGCCGCAAGCCCGACGCCCTGCTCGGCGTGGCGACCGGCTCCACCCCGCTGCCGATCTACGAGGCCCTCGCGGCCCAGGTCAAGGCCGGCCGGGTGGACGCCTCCAGGGCCCGGATCTGCCAGCTCGACGAGTACGTGGGCCTCCCGGCCGGGCACCCCGAGTCCTACCGCGCCGTCGTCCTGCGCGAGGTCGTGGAGCCGCTCGGCCTGTCCGAGTCCTCCTTCATCGGCCCCGACGGCGCCGCCGAGGACATCGTCGGCGCCTGCGAGGCCTACGACCGCGCCCTGGCGGCCGCCGGGGGCGTCGACCTCCAGCTGCTGGGCATCGGCACCGACGGCCACATCGGCTTCAACGAGCCGTGCTCCTCGCTCGCCTCCCGCACCCGGATCAAGACGCTGACGGAGCAGACCCGCGTGGACAACGCGCGCTTCTTCGACGACGACATAGACCAGGTGCCCCACCACGTCATCACCCAGGGCATCGGCACCATCCTCGACGCCCGCCACCTGGTGCTGCTCGCCACCGGCGAGGGCAAGGCCGAGGCCGTCGCGCAGACCGTGGAGGGTCCGCTGTCCGCACTGGTCCCGGCCTCCGCCCTGCAGCTGCACCGGCACGCCACCGTCGTCGTGGACGAGGCCGCCGCCTCCAAGCTGAAGCTGGCGGACTACTTCCGCCACACGTACGCGAACAAGCCCGCCTGGCAGGGTCTGTAGGCCGTACGGCACCGAAGGGCCGGGCCCCCCGTCAGGGGGCGCCCGGCCCTTTCGCATCCCCTCCCGGAGCGAACGGGGCGGTCCTGCGGGACCGGTCCCCCGCCCCCGCGACGAACGGCGGCGGAGCCGGGCACCCCCCGTGACGGGTTGCCCGGCTCCGCCGCGTACGGGGTGCTACGCGCCGGCGATGAGCTCGGCCGCAGCGCGGCCGCAGACGCGCGAGGCGCCGTGCGTGGCGATGTACAGGGCCCCGCGGGGCTCGGCCCGCGGCAGGCCCATCTCGACGACGACCGTGTCGGGGCGGGCCGCGACCAGCGCGTCCACGGCCTCGGCCATCCACGGGTGCCGGTGGGCGTCGCGGACCACGGCGACGACCGTACGGTCCCCCGCGTCCGCCAGGACGTCCGCGGCGGCGGCCCCCTGCGGGTAGACGCCACAGGCGGTTCCCGGGAGCAGCGCGGCCAGTTCGGCGGCCACGCCCCACGGGGTCTCGTCGCCGACCGCGATGTTCGCGACGGGCGCGAGCGTGGCCACGTACGGCGCCGTGAGCGGGGCCGCCGTGCCGGTGACGGCCACCGCGCGGCGGGCCGCCGTGAGCCCGATGCCGGACGCGCGGCTCCCCTCCGGCCGCGCGTCCGACCGGGCCGCGCCGGTCCATTCGGCCAGCGCGCGGACCCGGGCGGCGGCGTCGGCGAGCCGCTCCTCCGGGAGGGTCCCCTCGCGCACGGCGGCGACCAGCGCGTCGCGCAGCCGGAGCACGGTGGCCTCGTCGGCCAGGCCCCCGCCGACGCAGATGGCGTCGGCGCCGGCCGCGATGGCCAGGACCGAGCCGCGCTCGATGCCGTACGTCCCGGCGATGGCGTGCATCTCCATGCCGTCGGTGACGATCAGGCCCTCGTAGCCGAGCTCCTTGCGCAGCAGGCCGGTCAGGATCTGCGGGCTGAGGGTGGCGGGGCGGGTCGGGTCGAGGGCGGGCACCAGGATGTGCGCGCTCATCACGGCCTTCGTGCCGGCCGCGACGGCCGCCTTGAAGGGGACGAGTTCGCGGGCCTGGAGGGTGCCCAGGTCCACGTCGATGCGCGGCAGCGCGTGGTGCGAGTCGACGTTGGTGTCGCCGTGGCCCGGGAAGTGCTTGGTGCAGGCCGCGACGCCGGCGGCCTGGAGGCCCTCGACGTAGGCGGCGGTGTGCCGGGCGGCGAGGTGGGTGTCGGCGCCGAAGGAGCGTACGCCGATCACCGGATTGTCCGGGTCGGAGTTGACGTCCGCGGACGGGGCCCAGTTGAGGTTGACCCCGCATTCGGCGAGCCGCAGGCCCAGTTCGTGGGCGACGGCGCGGGTCAGGTCGGTGTCGTCGACGGAGCCGAGGGCCAGGTTGCCGGGGAAGGACGAGCCGCCGCGGGCCTCCAGGCGGGTGACGTCTCCGCCCTCCTCGTCGATGGCGACCAGGACCTCGCCGCGCTCGGCGCGCAGCTGCGCGGTGAGCGCGGCGAGCTGATCGGGCGAGGTGATGTTGCGGCCGAAGAGGCCGACGGCGGTGAGGCCTTCGGCGACCTGGCGCAGCAGCCAGGCGGGGGCGGTCGTGCCCTCGAAGCCGGGCTGGAGGACGGCGAGGGCGTCGCGGGTCACCGTATCGGTGCGGTGCGCAAGGACAGTCATGGCGGCCGTTATCCCTTCACGGCGCCGGCGGTCATGCCGCCGACGGCCTTGCGCTGGAGGAAGATGAAGATGACGAGCACCGGAACCGCGAAGAGCGAGGAGGCGGCCATCGTGGCGCCCCAGTCGTTGCCGAAGGCGCTCATGAACTCGGTCAGCCACAGGGGCAGGGTCTGCGCGGACTTGTCCTTGTTCAGGATCAGGACCATCGCGAACTCGTTCCAGGCGGTGATGAAGCCGAAGAGCGAGGTGGACATCAGGCCCGGGGCCAGCAGGGGGAAGATCACCTTGCGGAAGGCCTGGCCGCGGGTGCAGCCGTCGATCTGGGCGGCCTCCTCCAGCGTCACCGGGACGGCGGCGATGAAGCCGCGCAGGGTCCAGATGGTGAAGGGGAGGATCATCACGAAGTAGATCGCGGTCAGCAGCGGGAGGCTGTTCAGCATCTCGCTGTCGCGGGCGATCATGTACATCGCGATGACCATGACCTCCCAGGGGGCCATCTGCGCCATCATCACGGTCAGTACGAGGCCCTTGCGGCCCTTGAACTTCATCCGGGCGATCGCGAAGCTCGCGGCGAGGGCGACGAGCAGCGACAGCAGGACGGCGCCGACGGTGACCAGGACGCTGTTGGAGACGTACGTCCAGAAGTTCTCGACCCCGGTGGCCTTGGTGAAGTTGTCCATCGTCGGGGCGAAGAAGAAGACGGGGTCCTTGGTGAGCATCTGGTCGGCGGGCTTGAGCGCCGACGAGAACATCCAGTAGACCGGGAAGACGAAGACGAGTGCCAGGAGCAGCGCGCCGACGTTCTTGGCCACGGCTGCGGGCCGGACCGGCCGGCGGGTGCGGAGCCGCTGCACGGGCTGCGCGGACGGGGCCGCGGGCGCCGGCTTCGGGGCGGTGGTCGTGCTCACTGCTCCTCCTCCTGCTTCAGGATCAGGCGGAAGTAGAAGGACATGACGATCACGAGGATGAGGATCGTCAGGACGGAGATCGCGGCGGCGAGGCCGTAGTGGGCCTGGCTCTGGCCCTCGACGTAGGCGAAGACCGGGAGGATCTCGGAGGCGCGGTCGGGGCCGCCCTTCTTCATCGCGTACACCTGGGTGAAGGCCTTGAACACCCAGATCACCTCCAGGAAGGTGGTGATGAGGAAGAAGGGCTTGAGGTTCGGGAAGACGATCTTCCAGAAGGTCTGCCAGCCGTTGGCGCCGTCCATCCGGGCGGCCTCGTACAGTTCGCCGCCGACCGTGGTCAGTCCGGCGTACATGTTGAGGGCCACGAAGGGGATGGAGCCCCAGACCACCAGGATCGTGACGATCGTCAGGGTGGAGAGGCCGGACTCGAACCAGTTGTGCTGCTCGTAGCCGGAGAAGCCGGCGGTGCGCATCACCCAGTTCATGACGCCGAACTGCTCGTCGAACAGCCACTGGAAGACCTGGACGGAGGCGACGATCGGCATGGCCCAGGCCATGACCAGTGCCATCGACAGGACCAGGCGCATCCACGTGCCGAGGCGGTTGAGCAGGATGCCGATGAGACTGCCGAGCACCATGATCAGCAGGACGTTGGCGAAGGTGAAGGCGAAGCTTCGGACGACGACGGTCCAGAAGGTCGTGTCGCCGAGCAGCTCGGTGTAGTTGGAGAATCCCGCGAACGGGTACTTCCGCTGGATGAACTCGATCTTGTTGATGTCCTGGAGGGACAGGATCACGTTCTTGATCAGCGGGTACAGCAGGAGCGTCGCGAGGCTGAGCACCGCGGGCCCGACCAGCAGGTAGGGCAGCCACCCCGTGGGGAGGGACCTTCTGCCACCGCGAGGAGACGTATGGCTGGAGCCGGGTGCGGTCGCGGGCACCTTGGGCGGCCGTCCGGCGGACTTCGGTGGTGCGTCCTGTGGAGCGCTGGTCGTCGCTCCCTGGGAGTGCACGGTCATGGCTTGGCTTCCTCGCGGTTGACTGTGGAGTCAAATGCGCGACCGGGGGTGGGGGGGGGGGGGGGGGCGGGGGCCCCCCCCCCCCCGGGGCCCCCGGGGGTGGGCGGGGGGGGGGATGGGGGGGGGGGGGGGTGTGTTTTTGGGT